>JBAUTZ010000319.1:0-29623 GCA_049582445.1 Burkholderiales bacterium | reverse complement strand
CGCGAGGATCTGTTACGGGCGCTCGAAACGGTACCCGGCCGCGTCGAGTCGCCGCCGGCGGCCGAACCTGAGGCCCCCGCCACGGCCGAGCCTGCCGCAGCGGTGCCCGCCCCGAAAGCGACATCGGCCGAGCAAGCCGTGGCGGAACGCCGTCAGGCGCGAATCGACGACGATATCGACACGCAGCTGCTTCCCTTGTTTCTCGCGGAGAGCACGGAGCTGCTTCCCCAGGCAGGAGAGCTGCTGCGCGCATGGCGGGACGAGCCGGGCAATCTCGATCGGGCCAAGGCGCTGCAAAGGGTGCTCCACACCTTCAAGGGTAGTGCGCGCATGGCGGGTGTGATGAGCCTCGGTGAGCTGACCCACCACATGGAAACGCGGGTCGAGGACGCGATTGCCCTGAAGCTGTCTCCGGCGCAGCTCTTCGACGACCTCGATCTCTCCTTTGATCGCATTGGGGCGTTGCTCGAGCGACTGCAAAGGCCGTTGGAAGAGGCGGTGCCGGCGCGGCCTCGCGCTGAGACTCGCGCACCGGCTCCCGAGCTGGGGCCGTCGCGCGGGATGCTGCGGGTGCGGGCCGACACGCTCGAGAAGCTGGTGAACCAGGCCGGCGAGGTTGCGATCACGCGTTCGCGCATCGAAGGAGAGATGCGGGCGGTCAAGACAGCGCTCGCGGACCTCACCGAGAACGTTGCGCGGTTGCGGGCCCAGCTGCGCGAGATCGACATTCAGGCCGAAACCCAGATGCAGGCGCGCGTGCGCCTGGCTGAGGAAGCATCGCTAGCGTTCGATCCGCTGGAGTTCGACCGTTTCACGCGCTTCCAGGAGCTTACCCGCATGATGGCGGAGAGCGTGAACGACGTTGCCACGGTCCAGCAGAACCTCACGCGCGTGGTCGACGATACCGATGCTGCGCTCTCGGCCCAGGCGCGGCTCAACCGCGACCTGCAGCAGGACCTGATGCGCGTGCGCATGGTGCCCTTCGGCACGCTGGCTCAGCGATTGCATCGTCTGGTACGGCAGACGGCCAAGGAACTCGGCAAGCGCGCAGGCCTTGAGCTGCGCGGTGTGGGCGTGGAGCTCGACCGCGCCGTTCTGGAACGCATCACCGGTCCGCTCGAGCATCTGCTGCGCAACGCGCTTACGCACGGCATCGAGGTGCCGGCCGAGCGCGTGGCGCGCGGTAAGTCCGAAAATGGCGAACTCCGTCTCGACGTGCGTCAGGAAGGCAACGAGGTCGTACTCGCATTGGCGGATGACGGTACCGGGCTCGACATGGACAAGATCCGCGCCACGGCCCTCAGGAAGGGGATCATCGCCGCAGGCGAGGCCCCGACCGAGCAGCAGCTTACCGACCTCATCTTCGTGCCGGGCTTCAGCACTGTCACCGAGGTGACCGAGATTGCCGGGCGCGGCGTCGGCATGGACGTGGTCAAGGACGAGGTCGGTGCCTTGGGCGGGCGCATCGAGCTCGAATCCACGCCGGGAAAGGGTGCCAGGTTCGTCATTCGGCTGCCTCTCACGACCGCGGTGACCCAGACGGTGCTGGTCAAGGCTGGCGCGCGCACCTACGCGCTGCCCGGCGTGATGGTCGAGCAGGTGCAACAACTGCGCGCCGAGCAGCTTGCCAAGCTGCGCGCCGTCGGTCATGTCGAATGGGCCGGGCGTCGCTACCCTTACGCCTACCTTCCTGAACTGCTTGGCGAGCCCGGGGCGCCGGAACGCGCCGAGCGCCGCTACGCGCCGGTTCTGCTGCTGCGCTCCGGCGCGGAATCCGTCGCCTTGTTGGTCGACGAAATGATCGGCAACCAGGAGGTGGTGGTCAAGAACCTGGGGCCGCAGCTCGCACGTGTGCCGGGAGTGTCGTCGATCACCGTGCTGGGCAGCGGTGAGACCGTGCTGGTTCTCAACCCGGTGGCTCTGCTGAAACGGCCTCGACCCGCGCCGGCCTCCGGATACCAACAGGTGCCGGCGGCCGAGGCCGCGCGACCGCGAGTGATGGTGGTCGACGATTCGCTTACCGTGCGGAAGATCACCGGTCGCCTGCTGGAACGGGAAGGCTACGAGGTGGTGACTGCCAAAGACGGCGTCGAAGCGCTCGAGCGGCTTTCCCAGGCCAGGCCCGATGTGATGCTGATCGACATCGAGATGCCGCGTATGGACGGCTTTGATCTAACGCGCAACCTGCGTGCCGACCCGCGCCTGGCCAAGATTCCGGTCATCATGATTACCTCCCGCACGGCGGACAAGCATCGCGCCTATGCGCAGGAACTCGGTGTCAACGTCTTCCTCGGCAAGCCCTACCGGGAGGACGAGTTGCTCGGGCACATCGCCGGCTTCGTCGGTCGCTGACGATCAGCGCGGGCGGACCGCCGCATAACGCGCGAGAGTACGCTTTCGCGCCTCGGCGTGGTCGACGATCGGAGCCGGATAGGTCTCGCCGATGGCGCAGTCCGCTGCGCGCTGTTCCATAGGGTTCATCGTCCACGGTGTGTGCAGGAAAGGGACAGGCACGCGCGCGAGCTCCGTCACGTACATGCGCGTGAAATCGCCCTGCGGGTCGAATTTCCGCGCCTGCGTCACGGGATTGAAGATGCGAAACCATGGTTGCGCGTCGCAGCCGGTGGATGCTGCCCACTGCCAGCCGCCGTTGTTCGCCGCGAGATCGTAGTCGATGAGCTTTGCGGCAAACCAGTGCTCGCCGCGCCGCCAATCGATCCCAAGATCTTTTACCAGAAACGAGGCCGCCACCATGCGCAAGCGGTTGTGCATGTAGCCGGCGCAGTCAAGCTGGCGCATCGCCGCGTCCACCAGCGGATAGCCGGTGCGCCCTTCGCACCATGCGCGCCAATGCATCTCGTTGTCTTCAAAGCGCAGCGCGTCGTATTCCCGCCGGAAGGCGTGCTCGACTACATCCGGGCGGCTCGCGAGGATCGCAAAGTAGAACTCGCGCCAGATAAGCTCGGAGAGCCAGGAAAGCGCACCAGCCCCGCCGTGACTCCAGGCGTAGGCGGCGAGCGCCCGGACCGACACGGTGCCGAAGCGCAGGTGCGCCGACAGGTACGAGGGACCCTTCAGGGCCGGATAGTCGCGCCGCTCCTGGTAGCGGTCGATCCGCCGCCTGAAGTCCGCGAAGAGCCGGGCGCCGCCCGACATCCCGGTGGGGATCCGGAGCGCGGCCAGGTCGGTGCGTCCAAAGCCGATTTCCTCGAGGGACGGGAGCCGCGTTCCGGAGTCGTGTGCCAGCCGCGCAGCGTACTTGCCGATCGGATAGGGCCTCAAATAGAAGCGTGCGAGCTTGGACAGCCATGCGCGCTTGTAGGGCGTGAAGACGCTGAAATCCCCGCCCGCGCGTGTGCGCACTTCCTCGCGCTCGAAGATCACCTGGTCTTTTCGCGTACGCCAGTGGATCCCGGAGCGCCCGAGCTCGAGTGCGACATGTTCGTCTCGCGCGACGGCGGCCGGCTCGTAGTCGCGGTTGGCGTAGACGCAGGCCACACCCAGGCGCCTCGCGAGTCGCGGCACTTCGTCCCGCGCACGACCGTGCAGAACGTGCAGGCCGCCTCCCAGCGCGCCAAGCGCGTCCTGCAGCTCGCGGACGCTTTCCCAGATGAATTCGACGCGCCGGTCCCTGCGCGCGGGCAGCAAGTCGAGAATCTCCGTATCGAAGACGAACGCGCAGTGCACCGCACCATGCTCGCGCAATGCCGCATGAAGCGCGGCATGGTCGGTGCTGCGCAGGTCGCGGCGGAACCAGACGAGCGCGGCGGAGTCGAACGGCATACGGTAAAATAACTGTGAAGCATGTCCTCGATCAACCTGACGCATCACTTCCTGATCGCCATGCCCAACATGGCCGATCCCTATTTCGCGAGGACCCTGACCTACGTCTGCGAACACAACGAGCAGGGTGCGCTCGGCGTGGTCGTGAATCGGCCGATCGACATGACTATGCACGCGCTGTTCGAGCGACTCTCGCTCACGCTGCGCGACAGCGAACTGGTCGACGTGCCGGTGTTTTTCGGCGGTCCGGTGCAGACCGACCGCGGGTTCGTCCTCCATGCCCCGCCCGGAAACTGGCAGTCCACGCTGAGGGTTCGCGAAGCAATCGGTTTGACGACTTCCAAGGATGTGCTCGAGGCCGTCGGCCGCGGCGAGGGCCCGGCCAAGATTTTGGTCACTTTGGGTTATGCCGGCTGGTCGGCCGGGCAGCTGGAGCACGAACTGTCACAGAACGCGTGGCTCACTGTGGAGGCGACGGACGCGATTATCTTCGACACGCCGGTCGAGGAACGGCTGCCGGCGGCGATGGAGCTGCTCGGCATCGACTTCGCACGGCTGCAGGACGAAGCGGGTCATGCCTGAGCGGCAAATGGACCGCACGGAGAATCCTCCACCGCTTCCTCGATCCCGTTTTCCCCTTCCCGAGAGCACCGGGACTGTGCTGGCATTTGACTTCGGCGAGCGGCGTACCGGCGTGGCGGTGGGCGATGCCCGCCTTCGCACCGCGCATCCGCTCAAAGGTATCGAAGGAGCGGGTGCCGCACGCCTCGCGGCGGTCGCCCGGCTGGTCGAGGAGTGGCGGCCCCAGCAAATGGTGGTGGGGCTGCCCGCCGGGACCGAAGGCGAGCGGCATCCCCTGGCGGCGCGGGTCGAGCGGTTCGCGCTGCAACTCGAGCGCCGTTTCGGGCTTCCCGTGGCACGCGTCGACGAACGCTACACTTCTGCCGAGGCCGAAAGCCGCGTGCGCGAGGTTGCGGGGGCGCGTCGTGCAGCGAAGGCCTCGCGCGCGCGCGAGCTCGATTCGTACGCGGCGCAGTTGATCCTGGAGCAATATTTCAATGAGCACTCTGCCTGACGCCGAGACGCTGTGCGCGCGGCTCGTTGCCGAGCTGAGGCCGTCCGTCGGACCGAATACCGCGATGATCGGGTTGCATACGGGGGGCGTATGGCTCGCAGAGCGCTTGCACGCAGCGCTCGGACTGATCGAGCCGCTCGGCACCATGGATATCGCCTTTTACCGCGACGACTACCACAAGCAGGGGCTGGCGCGTGATCCGAAACGCACTCAAATCCCGTTTTCAGTGGAGGGTCGGGACTTGCTGCTGGTCGATGACGTGCTCTATACCGGGCGCACGGTTCGCGCCGCGATGAACGAGCTGTTCGACTACGGCCGACCAGCCACGATTTCGCTCGTCGTGCTCGCCGACCGGGGCGGGCGCGAGCTGCCGATCTGCGCGCAGCGCTGTGGGGCGAAAGTCGAAGTGCCGGCTGAAATGCGCCTGCGTCTGCGGCGTGGCAGCGACGGAAAACTCAAACTCGAGCTCGAGCGTGCAGAGTAACCCGCAACTGAACGAGCACGGCGAACTGCGGCACCTGCTGTCGATCGAGGGCTTGCCGCGCGACGTACTCGGCAGCATCCTCGACACGGCGGCTTCCTTCGTCGGCGTGACCGAGCGCGAGGTAAAGAAGGTGCCAATCCTGCGCGGGAAAAGCGTGTTCAACCTGTTTTTCGAGCCATCGACGCGCACGCGGACTACTTTCGAGATCGCGGCCAAGCGTCTCTCGGCAGATGTCATCAACCTGAACGTTGCGGCCAGCTCGCAGACCAAGGGCGAGTCGCTGCTCGACACGGTGGCGAATCTTTCGGCCATGCAGGCGGACGTGTTCATCGTCCGCCACGCGTCCTCGGGGGCGCCATACCTGATTGCGCAGCACGTCAAACCTCACGAACACGTCATCAATGCGGGCGACGGGCGGCACGCACACCCCACGCAGGGCCTGCTCGATCTATACACCATCCGGCACTACAAACGGGATTTTTCCCGACTTTGCGTGGCCATTGTCGGCGACGTGCTTCACTCCCGGGTCGCGCGCTCGCTGATCCACGGACTGACCACGCTTGCGACGCCGGAGGTCCGCGTCATCGGCCCTCAGACGCTAATCCCCACCGGCGTCGAGTCGCTCGGAGTCCGGGTGTTCCACGATATGCGGGAGGGCTTGCGCGGCGCCGACGTAGTGGTCATGTTGCGGCTGCAGAGCGAGCGAATGCGCGGCGCGCTGCTCCCCAGCGCTCAGGAATTCTTCAAGCACTACGGGCTGACGGCGGAGAAGTTGGCTCTCGCAAGGCAGGATGCGATCGTCATGCATCCCGGACCGATGAACCGCGGCGTCGAGATCGACTCGGCCGTCGCGGATGGCCCGCACTCCGTGATCCTGCCGCAGGTCACCTTCGGTATCGCGGTGCGAATGGCCGTGATGAGCATGGTCGCGGGCACGTGATGACAATCCTGATCAAGAACGGGCGCGTGATCGACCCAGCGAGCGGGCGCGACGCGATCGGCGATGTCTCGATCGCAGAGGGGCGAATCTGCGAGTCGCTGCCCGGCAAACCGGATCGCGTGATCGACGCCGAGGGCCTGGTCGTCGCGCCGGGGCTGATCGATCTTTCGGCGCGCTTGCGCGAGCCCGGCTACGAGTACAAGGCCACACTCGAGTCGGAGATGGATGCGGCGGTCGCGGGAGGGGTGACGAGCCTGGCGTGCCCCCCCGACACCGACCCCGTGCTCGACGAGCCCGGCCTGGTGGACATGCTGCGCCGGCGCGCGAAGGCGCTGTCGCGCGCCAGGGTCTACCCGGTTGGCGCGCTTACGGTGAAGCTGGCCGGCGAGCGTCTCACCGAGATGGCGGAGCTCGCGGAGGCCGGTTGCGTAGCGTTCTCGCATGCCAATGCGCCGCTCTCGGATACGCAGGTACTGTGGCGCGCGCTTCAATATGCGGCGACATTCGACTTCGCGGTCTGGCTGCGGGCCGAGGATTACGCGCTCGCGCGGGGCGGCGTCGCGCACGACGGCGACGTTGCCACGCGGCTCGGCCTGCCCGGGATTCCTGCGTTCGCCGAGACGATCGCGCTTGCCACGGTGCTCGAGCTGGTGCGCGCTACCGGCGCGCGGGTACATGTGTGCCGGCTCTCGAGCGGCGCCGCGGTGCATTTGATGCGCGAGGCCAAGGCCGAAGGCCTGCCCGTCAGCTGCGACGTCGGGGTGCACTACGTTCACCTGTCGGAGCTAGACCTCGGATATTTCGATTCGCATTGCCGGCTGGTGCCGCCGCTGCGCAGCCAGCGCGACCGTGACGCGCTCTCCAGCGGCCTTGCCGACGGCACCATCGATTGCCTGTGCTCCGACCACACCCCGGTCGACGAGGATCAGAAGCAGCTCCCATTCGCCGAGGCCGAGCCCGGGGCCACCGGACTGGAGCTGCTGCTACCCCTGACGCTGAAATGGGGCGCCCAGAGGAAACTCCCGCTCGCCGAAACCCTGGCGCGCATTACCAGCCGGCCCGCGCGAATCCTCGGAGTCCAGTCGGGACGAATCGCGCATGGCGCGCCTGCCGACATCGTCATATTCGACCCGCATGCGCCATTTGCGGTCCGTGCGAACACGCTTAGAAGCCAGGGGAAGAACACGCCGTTCCTAGGTTACGAGCTGGAGGGACGCGTGCGCTACACGCTGGTCGCGGGCAACCTCGTGTTCGAGCAAGCATGAGACAGCGCTTGCGCTTCGCTACCGCGATGCTCGTCGTGCTCGCGCTTGCGGCCTGCAGCAGCGCCCCGAGGCGCGCAACGCCCGAGGCGGCGGCTCAGGGAACGATCCGCGCGGGCGGCTACTACAAAGACGATGGACCGGGCGCGCACCCGCCGGCAAATTTGGACGCAATCGCCGACGCGAAACCCAAGCGCGAACCGCTCAGCCCTACGGCCAACCGGCCCTACGAGGTGTTCGGCAGGCGGTATGTGCCGATCACCGAGTTGCGGCCGTTTACGCAGCGCGGGACGGCGAGCTGGTACGGCAGGCGCTTCCATGGCCAGAAGACCTCGAGCGGAGAGCCCTACGACATGTACGCCATGACGGCGGCGCATCCCGTGTTGCCTATCCCGAGCTATGCGCGCGTCACCAACCTTGCAAACGGCAAGAGCGTCGTGGTGCGCATCAATGATCGCGGCCCGTTCCATTCGAACCGCATTATCGACCTGTCCTACGCCGCGGCCTACAAGCTCGGCTACGCCACCGCGGGAAGCGCCAGGGTAGAGGTCGACGGCATCATTCCGGGCAGGTCGTCGATGCAGACTGCGTCTACGCAACCGGCACAGGCGGTCGAGGCGTCTCGGCCATCCGAGCCTGCGCCGGCGACCGAGGAACCACGAGGTGTGTACCTCCAGCTTGGAGCGTTCTCCGCACGCGAGAGCGCCGAGAATTTTCGCGCAAGCATCTACAGGCAGCTGACGTGGCTGTCCGACAAGATGTACGTTCTAGCAAGCGGCAGCCTGTACAAGGTTCACCTCGGGCCATACGGCAGCGAGGCCGACGCGAGCACGGTCGCCGCACGGATTCAAAACGAGGTGAACCTGATCCCGGTATTCGTTGTCCGATAGCCGTTCGCTGCAGCGCCTCCAACAAGCATCCGCAGTCTCCTTCGAGAGCCCGACATGTTACGCATACCGATCGCTTTCCTCTTCGCATTTGTTGCCACGTTCGCGAACGCTTCCGCGCCGCTCCCGCCCGGGATGGTCGGAAACGCGTGGCTGCTTGCGGACCTGTCGAGCGGCCAGATTCTCGCGTCGGACAAGGCCGACGAGCGCTTCGAGCCGGCATCCCTCACCAAGCTGATGACCGCCTACGTGGTATTCCAGGCGCTTCGCGACAAGCAGATCTCGCTCGATCAAACCGTGAACGTGTCCGCGCGCGCCTGGAAGGAGCCTGGCTCGCGCATGTTCATCCAGCCGGGAAAACCGGTAACCGTGGATGAACTGATCCAGGGCATGGTGGTGCAGTCGGGGAACGACGCCTGCGTCGCGCTGGCCGAGGCGGTCGCCGGTTCCGAGGATGTCTTCGTCCAGATGATGAATCGCGAAGCCAAGCGCCTGGGCATGACCGGAACGCACTATGCGAATGCAACCGGCCTGCCCGACCCGCAACACTACAGTACTGCGCACGACGTTTATCGAAACGCAGCCGCCTTGATACACGACTTCCCGGCGCAATACGCGCGCTACTACTCTCAGAAGGAATTCCGCTACAACAATATCACGCAGCGCAACCGCAATCGCCTGCTGTGGCTCGACCCGCACGTCGATGGCGTCAAGACTGGCCATACCGAGGCCGCGGGCTACTGCCTGGTAGCGTCGGCCAAACACGATTCGCGGCGGTTGCTGTCGGTGCTGCTGGGAGCGCATTCGGAGGAAGCGCGCGCCAGCGAGTCGCAGAAGCTCCTAAATTGGGGCTTCCAGTTCTACGACAGCGTGAAGCTGTATGACAAGGGCCAGACGGTGAAGCAGATCCAGGTATGGAAAGGTGCCTCTTCCACGGTAAACGCGGGATTCGACGGCGCCCTCATGCTTAGCGTACCCAAGGGCGAGGCCGACAAGATCAGTGCCGACTTGATATCCCAGCAGCCGCTCATGGCGCCGGTTGCCAAGGGGCAGCGCGTCGGCATGCTGCGTGTGACACTGGGGGGCAAGCCGCTGGGGGAGTACCCCCTGATCGCACTCGAGCCGGTGGCGGCGGCGGGGGTTTTCGGCAGGGCATGGGATACACTGCGCCTGTGGATCAAGTGACGAGGGCGAGATGATCTTTCTCAACGGCAAATTCATGCCCATCGAGGAGGCGACCATCCCCGTCCTCGACCGCGGCTTCATCTTCGGCGACGGCGTGTACGAACTCGTGCCGGTGTATTCACGCGTCCCGTTCCGGCTCGACGAGCACCTGGCGCGGCTCGACAGGAGCCTGGCGGAGGTGCGCATCAAGAACCCATATTCGCGGGAGCGCTGGCGCGAGATCGTCACTCAGCTCGTCGCGCAGCAGGCGCACGAGGATCAGGGCGTGTATTTCCAGGTGACGCGCGGCGTGGCGAAACGCGATCATGCGTTCCCGAAGGGTGTCGAGCCAACGGTATTCATGATGTCGAATCCCCTCGTCAACCCCACGGGCGAGCAAGTCGAGAAGGGCGGACGTGCGGTGACTGCGGAAGATTTCCGCTGGCTGCGTTGCGACATCAAGTCGATATCGCTCATCGGCAACTGCCTGCTGCGCCAGCTGTCGGCGGACGTCGGTGCGTCGGAGACCATCCTGCTGCGCGAAGGTAAGCTTACCGAGGCATCGGCCTCCAATGTGTTCGTAGTCAGGGGCGGGGTCATCCTGACGCCGGCCAAGTCGAATCTGATTCTTCCAGGAATCACCTACGATGTAGTGGTCGAGCTGGCACGGGGCGCCAAGATGGCGCTCGAGTTCCGCGAAGTGACCGAGGGCGAGCTGCGCGGCGCGGACGAAGTCTGGGTGAGCTCCTCTTCAAAGGAGGTGCTGGCGATCGTCGAGCTCGATGGAAAGCCGGTGGGCAATGGCAAGCCGGGCCCCATATTCCGCCGCATGTACCAGCTGTATCAGGATTTCAAGCAGCGTGTGATGCGCGCGGGCAGGCAAGCCTTGGCAGTCTGACCATGGAAGAGGTGCGCGAGTCGCCGCTCACCTATCCCTGCGACTTCCCGATCAAGGTGATGGGCCGCCGGGAGACGGGCTTTGCGCAAAGCGTGATGGAGATCGTGCTCAAGCACGCGCCGGATTTCCAGCCGGCCACGATGGAAATGCGTCCCAGCCGGCAAGGCAAGTACATCAGCGTCACGGTAACTGTGCAGGCGCGGTCGCGCGAGCAGCTCGACGCGCTGTACCGTGAGCTGTGCGACCACCCTTCCGTGGTCATGGTGCTCTGAATGGCCGCGGTGCTTGCAACGGCGCTGCCGCAAGTCCGGCTCCAGCGACTCGGCCTGGCGCCATATCTGCCAACGCTGGATGCGATGCGCGCGTTCACTGCGCGGCGCACCCCCGACACGCCTGACGAGGTCTGGCTGCTCGAACACCCGCCCGTGTATACGCTCGGCCTAGGCGCGGACGCGGCGCATACACCGGGGGCGGACGTCGCCATCCCCGTGATAAGGGTCGAGCGCGGCGGGCAGGTGACCTATCATGGCCCCGGACAGGCCGTGCTCTACACGCTGGTCGACATCGGCCGGCGCTCGATCAAGGTGCGCGAATTCGTCTGGATCCTCGAGCAGTCGGTCATCGATCTGCTCGCCGGGTACGGCGTGCGCGGTGGGCGCAGGTCAGGGGCGCCGGGCGTCTACGTGGACGGTGCAAAAATCGCGGCGCTCGGCATTCGCGTCTCGCGCGGCCGCGCCTTTCACGGCCTTGCGCTCAACGTGGACCTGGACCTCGCGCCGTTCGCGGCGATCGATCCCTGCGGCTACCCTGGGCTGCCGGTCACGCGCCTGCGCGACCTGGGGATCGACCGGACCTGCGTTCAGGCGGGAGAGCGGCTCGCAGAGATCCTGATCGCGAGGCTCGAACATGCGTGAAGCGGGCGTGAAGGAAAAGGGCCAGAGGAAGACGGCGCGCATACCGGTGAAGGTCGTGCCCCGCGAGCCGCTCGCGAAGCCGGCCTGGATCCGCGTCAGGGCCGCGAGCCCCGGATCTCGCTTCTACGAGATCAAGTCCATCCTGCGCGAGCAAAGATTGCATACGGTGTGCGAGGAGGCCTCGTGTCCGAACATCGCGGAATGCTTCGGCAAGGGCACTGCGACGTTCATGATCCTGGGGGACATCTGCACGCGCCGCTGCCCGTTCTGCGACGTCGCACACGGCCGGCCGCTGGCGCCCGACGCCGAGGAGCCGCGCCATCTCGCCGAGACCATTGCGCGGCTTGGGCTCGCTTACGTGGTGATCACCAGTGTCGATCGCGACGACCTCAGGGACGGCGGCGCGCAGCATTTCGTCGACTGCGTTCGCGCCGTGCGCGAGCGCTCGCCCAGTACGCTCATCGAGGTGCTCGTGCCCGATTTTCGTGGACGAGCGGAGCACGCCATCGAGATCCTTGGCGTCGCTCCGCCCGACGTCATGAACCACAACCTTGAGACCGTGCCGCGGCTCTACCGCAAGGCGCGCCCCGGTGGCGACTACCTGCACTCGCTCATGCTGCTGCGGGAATTCAGGCGCCTTCACCCAGGCGTGCCGACCAAGTCCGGGTTGATGGTCGGCTTGGGCGAATCCGACGGTGAAATCCTGCAGGTGATGAAGGATCTCAGGGCGCACGACGTTGAAATGCTCACCATCGGGCAATACCTGCAGCCGTCGCCGCACCACCTAGCGGTTGAGCGCTACGTTCATCCCGATACCTTCGCCATGTTCGAGCGCGAAGCTGCGGCGATGGGTTTTCGCCACGCCGCCGTCGGGGCCATGGTGCGCTCGTCGTACCATGCCGATCGCCAGGCGCACGGCGCCGGCGTCGGCTGAGAGGGGTTCGTGTGGCCGACTGGATGGCAGCGCTGAAAGCCGTCCTGCCATACGTCACCAACATCGTGACGGCCGCGATCCCGGTTTTCAGCCGCAGGGGGCAGGATCGGTCATCCGAGACGATCGCGCAACAGATCGCCGAACTGCAAAGCGCAGCCACGCACAATGCCGAGTCGGTAAGGGTGCTTGCCGAGCAATTGGAGCGCACAGTCACTGCGCTCGAGCAGGGCGCCGCGAACGCGGAGCGCACGCTGCGCCGAGCGCGCCTACTTGCCACGGTCTCGCTTTGCGTCGCGCTGGCCGCTCTGACTATCGCGGTTGCCGTCGTTGTCAGATAATTCCTTGGGGGCGGCGAGCGGTCGAGCCGCATGATGGCGTCCTATCCAAGGGGGAAGGTATGAAACGAATGGCGGTATTGGTAGCGCTAGCGCTTGCGGCGACGCACGCGCTCGCAAGGAAGGATTGCGACGAGCTGAAATCGGAAATCGACGCCAAGATCAAGGCGAACGGGGTGCAGGTCTACACCCTCGAAATCGTACCGCAGGACCAGGCGACCGACGGCAAGGTGGTCGGGACCTGCGACGGCGGAACGAAGAAGATCGTCTATAAGCGGGGCTGACCGGCAGAAACCGCGTTCAGGCGGCCGACGACGAAGGTGCGCAAGCCGAAGTTCTACTTCACCGACGTGTTCACTGCGTCGCGCTACGGTGGCAACCCGCTCGCCACCTTCGTGGATTGCGAGGGCCTGTCGGACGAGGACATGCAGTCGATCGCACGAGAGATCCATTTCTCCGAAACGACGTTCATCACCTCGCGCGAGCCTCGCGAAGGTGCGTGGCAGGTCAGGATCTTCACCCCGAATTCTGAGATCGACTTCGCGGGCCACCCGACGCTCGGCACGGCCTGGGTGATACACGAAAAGCTGCTCGCGGCCGCGCCGGAGGAGATCGTGCTCAGCCTGCGGGTGGGCAGGATTCCGGTAAGGTTCTCGCGCGTCCAGGGCCGGCAAGCCCTGTGGATGAAGCAGATGCCGCCTCGCTTCGGCAGTACGCTCGACGCGGGCGAGGTCGCGCGCATGCTGGGGTTGTCGATCGACGATATCGACCCGCGCTGGCCGGTCGCCGAGGTATCGACGGGCTTTCCCACGGTGATCGTGCCGCTTCGAAGCGCGAACGCATTGGCACGAGCGAAGATCGACCGGGAGCGTTATTTCGCGCTGGTGAGCGAGGCCTGGGCGAAGAACGTCCTGGTGTTCGCCGAAGGCGGGCACGAGCCGGGCCAGTCGTTGCGCGTGCGGGTATTCGCGGAGTACTACGGCGTACCGGAAGACCCTGCCACCGGCAGCGGCAACGGCTGCCTCGCGGCGTATCTGGTGGAGCACGGCGTGCTCGGCGGGCGCGAAGTCGATATCGCGGTGGGGCAGGGATACGAGATGGGACGGCCGTCGACGCTCGGGTTGCGCGCGAGGAAGACTGCAGGGGGAACCGAGGTCCACGTCGGTGGCGGCGTGGTCGGGGTGGCGGAGGGCGTATGGGAACGATGACGAGTGCGGCGCGCACCTGCGCGCTGATGGTGGGCGTATGCGCCCTGTTGTGGAACGGCCCGGTCGTGGCGCAGCTCGAGCGCATCAGCAACAAGGAGGCGGTTTCCGGCCTCAAGGCGGCACTGGAGAAGGGCTCGGGGGCCGCGGTCGCGACGCTCGGCCGCACCGACGGTTTCTTCGGCGATGCGCGCGTCAAGATCCCGCTGCCCGAGTCGCTGCGCCGGGCCGAGGGACTGATGCGCACGCTCGGCATGGGCCGCTACGCCGACGAGCTCGTCCTGACCATGAACCGCGCCGCGGAAGCCGCGGTGCCGGAAGCGAAGACGCTGCTCGTCGATGCCGTGAAGAAGATGAGCGTTCAGGATGCCAAGGGCATACTCACTGGCGGCGAGACGGCGGGCACGGAATACTTCCGGCGCACGACCCAGGACCAGCTGCGCACGAAGTTCCTGCCGATCGTGCGGCAGGCGACGAAGAAGGTGCAGCTCGCCGAGAAATACAACGAGTACGCCCAGGTCGGCGCGCGCTTCGGGCTACTCAAGCAGGAGGACGCGAACCTCGACGGCTACGTGACGCAA
The DNA here is from genome assembly GCA_049582445.1 of Burkholderiales bacterium. GTDB lineage: Bacteria > Pseudomonadota > Gammaproteobacteria > Burkholderiales > SG8-39 > DAHVFK01. The sequence continues at coordinate 15,161 of JBAUTZ010000319.1, read as the reverse complement.
AAGGCGCTGGACGGCCTTTATTTCATGATTGCCGAGGAGGAGAAGAAGATCCGCCAGGATCCGGTCGGCTCGGCCTCCAGCATCATCAAGAAGGTCTTCGGCGCACTGCGTTGAGTATCGTGCGGCCCCTAGTGGGCCTTGTCCCAGTTCTCGCCGACGCCGACGTCTACGATCAGCGGCACTTCAAGCTCGGCGACGTTTTGCATGCGCCCGCGCACGCCCTCGATCAGCGCGTCGAGCTCATCCGGCGCCACTTCGAACACGAGCTCGTCGTGCACCTGCATGATCAGTCTGGACACGAACCGCTTTTCGTCGAGCCAATCCTGAACGGACACCATCGCTAGCTTGATCAGATCGGCCGCGGTGCCTTGCATCGGCGCGTTGATCGCCGCGCGTTCCGCCGCCTGGCGCCGCTGGGGCGAGCCGCTCCTGATCTCCGGCAGCCAGAGGCGGCGCCCGAACACCGTCTCGACGTAGCCCAGGGTGCGGGCGCGCTCGCGCGTCTCGTCCATATAGCGCTTCACTCCCGGGTAGCGCGAGAAGTAGGAATCGATGTATGCCTGCGCGGTGGCGCGCTCTGTGCCTAGATTCTGCGCCAGACCGAAGGAAGACATGCCGTAGATCAGCCCGAAGTTGATCACTTTGGCGGTGCGCCGCTCGTCGGCGGTGACTTCCTCGAGCGGTCGGCCGAATACCTCTGCGGCGGTCGCACGGTGCACGTCGTGGCCGTGCGCGAACGCGTGGCGCAGCCCTTCGTCGCCCGACAGGTGCGCCATGATGCGCAGCTCGATCTGCGAGTAGTCCGCAGAGACCATCTTCCAGCCCGAAGGTGCGACGAAGGCCTCGCGGATGCGGCGGCCAGCGGCGGTGCGGATCGGGATGTTCTGCAGGTTTGGATCGACGGAGGCGAGCCGTCCGGTGACCGCCACCGCTTGCGAATACGTCGTGTGTACGCGCCCCGTTCGCGGATTGACCATGCGCGGCAGCTTGTCGGTATAGGTGGACTTGAGCTTCGCCAGCCCGCGGAACTCGAGCAGGATCTTCGGCAGCGGATAGTCCTGCGCCAATTCGGCGAGCACGTCCTCGTCGGTCGAAGGCGCGCCCGAGGGCGTCTTCTTTTTCACTGGCAGGCCCTGGCGCTCGAACAGGATCTCCTGGATCTGCTTGGGTGAATTCAGGTTGAACGGCTGGCCGGCCGCCTGGTAGGCCTTCTGTTCGAGCTCGAGCATCTCGCGTCCGAGCTCGTGGCTCTGGCGCTCGAGCTTCGCGCTGTCGAGCAGGACCCCGTTTCTTTCCATCCGCAGCAGCACCGGCAGGGCCGGCATCTCGATCTTCTGGTAGACGAATTTCAGCTTCTCGTCGGCGGCGATCTTGGGAAAGAGCGCCTCGTGCACCGCAAGCGCGCAATCCGCGTCTTCCGCGGCATACTCGGTGGCGCGCTGCACCTCCACCGCCGAGAACGGGATGCGCGCCGCACCCTTGCCGGTCACGTCGTCGTAGGAGATCGTCTTCCAGCCAAGATGCCGCTGCGCCAGGGAATCCAGGTCGTGGCGCTCGTGCACCTCGTAGACGTAGGACTGAAGCAGCGTGTCGTGCGCGATTCCCGCCAGGCGCACGCCGTGGTTGGCGAGGATATGCGCGTCGAATTTCAGGTTTTGCCCGACCTTGGCGCGGTTCGCGTCCTCCAGCCAGGGCCTGAGCAGCGCAAGCCCCCGCTCGGCGCCGAGCTGCTCGGGCGCGCCCGGATACTCGTGCGCGAGCGGCAGGTAGGCCGCAGTGTCGCCGCAGGCGAACGACATCCCTACCAGGCGCGCAAGCATCGGCTCGAGTCCGGTAGTCTCGGTGTCGAATCCGACCAGGTCGGCAGCCTCGAGCCGTGCAATCAGATCGCGCAGCGCCCGCTCGTCGCCGATGGTGACGTACCTGCGACGTTCCGCTTGCGCCGGGGCCGTGGTTGCTGCCGCTGCGGCTGGTGCGCCACCGAGCTCGTTCAGCCAGGTGCGAAAGCCGAAGCGCTGGAACAACTCCCTCTGGCGCGCACGGTCGCCCGGGCCGTCGATCAGCCCGTCGAGCGCCACTGGCAGCGCGACGTCTCGCTTAACCGTCAGCAGGGAGCGTCCTTTCGGCAGCCAATCTAGCGTGCGTCTCAGGTTTTCACCTACTGCGCCGCCGATCTCGCCGGCGTGGACCATCACCTTCTCGAGCGAGCCGTACTGCCCGAGCCATTTGGCTGCCGTCTTCGGGCCGACTTTCGGCACGCCCGGAACGTTGTCGACCGCGTCGCCGATCAGGGCGAGATAGTCGACCATGCGCTCGGGCGGCACGCCGAATTTCGCCAGCACTGCGGGGACGTCGAGCGTCTCGTTCGACATGGTGTTGACCAGGGTCACGTGCTCGTCGACCAGCTGTGCGAGATCCTTGTCGCCGGTCGAGATAAGGCACCGCCAGCCGCGTTGTTTCGCCTGCTCGGCGAGCGTCGCGATGACGTCGTCCGCCTCCACGCCTTCTACGCAAAGCACGGGCCATCCCAGCGCTTCGATCGCCTCCTTGAGCGGCTCGATTTGAGCCGCAAGATCGTCGGGCATCGGAGGGCGGTGCGCCTTGTATTCCGCGAATTCTTCGTCACGAAACGTCTTGCCCTTGGCGTCGAAGACGCACGCGCGAGCGTGCGCCTTGTGATCCGTGGCCAGCCGCCTTAGCATGTTCAGCACGCCATAGATGGCGCCGGTGGGCTCGCCGCGCGGGCTCTTCAGCTCCGGCAGCGCGTGGAAGGCACGGTACAGATACGACGAGCCGTCCACGAGCAGGAGCAACTTCTCAGGATTGTTCCCAGACACGATGAAGAACGAAAAGCTGCCGAAGCCTGCCAGCCCAGCCTACGAGATCCCGTCTCGGGAGGCGTGGAGGTTGTTCGGCATTATGGCAGAGTTCGTCGAGGGCACGGAGCGCCTGGCGGGCATCCGGCCGGCGGTGTCCATGTTCGGAAGCTCGCGCGCGACGCCCGATTCGGCGCATTACGCCCTCGCCGAACGAACGGCGCGGTTGCTTTCAGACGCGGGGTTCGCAGTGATCTCGGGCGGAGGCTCCGGGGTCATGGAGGCGGCCAACAAGGGCGCGTTCTTCGGGCGCGCGCCTGCCGTAGGGCTCAACATCGAACTTCCGCGCGAGCAGCGGGCCAATCCGTATCAGGACGTCAGCCTGAGCTTCCGGCACTTCTTCGCGCGCAAGGTCATGTTCGTGAAGTTCGCGAGCGCATATGTCGTGCTTCCCGGGGGGTTCGGCACGCTCGACGAGTTGTTCGAAGCGCTGACCCTGGTGCAAACGAGGAAGACGCGGAGAATGCCGATCCTGCTCATGGGCCGTGCCTTTTGGACCGGCCTGCTCGACTGGTTCCGCGCGCGGCTGGTGGCCGACGGCATGATCGATGCCGCCGATGTCGACCTGCTGCAGGTTCTCGACGAGCCGCAGGAGGTCGTCGACGCGATCTTTGCATACTATGAAAAGCGCGGCTTCGAGCCGCTGCCGGAGGAGCGCGAGGTGTTGCTCAATCTTTGAGCTGCGCGGCTCTGATAGAATTCCCCTTGGCTTTGTCCATGCGCCGAATCCTCATCTTCCTGCTGGTTGCCTTGGCGCTCCCGGCGCTCGCGCAGAAGGACGCGCCACCCAAGCTCGAGCCGCTGCCGGGGCCCCCGCCTCCGCCACCCGGAGCGACCAACCCCGTGCAGGAACCCAGCGTGAGCATTCCTGTGCAGGCGGGGGACAAAGTCGAGGCGATCCGTCAGGGTGGTCAGGTCGTGATGCTCAAGGTGACGCCGAAAGACGGGCCGACCTACTACCTCATCGACACGACCGGCAACGGCAACTGGATGCGTCGCGATTCGCTGGACGATGGGGTGCGCGTTCCGATGTGGCCGATCAAGACTTGGGACTGAACTTGCGGCTTGCGCCTGCGTCGGGCGCGTGACCGATCGGAGCACCGTCGCGCCCGCCTATGTCGGTTTACACACCCGTTTCCGATACTCAGTTAAGCGAGTGGTTGCGCAATTACTCGGTCGGCACGCTGGTCGGTCTCGAGCCGATACAGGCCGGTATCGAGAACACCAATTACTTCGTCTCGACCAGCCAGGGACACTACGTATTGACGCTGTTCGAGCGGCTTCCGGCCGTGGAACTGCCGTTTTACCTTGATCTGATGGCGCACCTCGCGCGGCACGGTGTTCCGAGCCCGGCGCCGATCGCCGACCTATCCGATCGGTACCTTTCGCACCTCAACGGCAAACCGGCTGCCCTGGTCACGCGCCTGCCGGGAAAATCGATGGAAAGACCCGGCGCGCGGGAGTGTGCCGAGCTTGGCGCGTTGTTGGCTCGCATGCACCTTGCCGGCCGCTCATTTTCCGGTTATCTCGAGAATCCGCGTGGGCCGAAATGGTGGCGCGCGGCGGCGAATGCTGTGCGCTCATTTCTGGACGAGCCGCGACTGAAGCTGCTCGACGAGGAACTCCGGTTCCAGTCGCTGTACCGGTTTCCCGACCTGCCTCGCGGACCGATCCACGCCGATCTTTTTCGCGACAATGCGCTGTTCGATTACGGGCGCATCACCGGAGTAATCGATTTCTACTTTGCTGGCATCGACTGCCTCCTGCTCGACCTTGCGGTCTGCGCTAATGACTGGTGTCTGATCGATGCCGCGGGCGATCGCCGGCTCGACGAAGTGAAGACCCGGGCACTGCTCGGCGCGTACGCCGGGCTGCGACCCTTCGTCGCGCTGGAGCGCGGCGCATGGCCGGTCATGCTGCGGGCGGCGGCGCTGCGTTTCTGGCTTTCTCGACTGTACGACCTGCACCTGCCGCGGCCGGGCATGCTCGTCCATGCGCACGACCCCGAGCACTTCCGCGACATCCTCGCGCTGCGCGCGAGCGCGGCCGAAGCGCCCTGGGTGGAGTGATGGCTACCACCGCGCGCATCGTTCCATGGCGCCGTGGCGCCCGATGGCTGAGCGAGGGGTGGCAGCTTTTTCGGGCCGCGCCGCTTACCTGGATCGCGCTGGTCTTCGCCTACTGGATGCTAATGACAGGCGTATCGCTCGTACCGAAGGTCGGCATCGCGCTCGCTTCGGTGCTGGTGCCACCGCTATCGGTCGGATTCATGGCGGTGAGCCGCGCGGCTGCCCAGCGCACGACACCCGCGGCGCCTCTCCTCTTCTCCGGGTTTCGCGACAACCTCGGTCCGCAGCTCACGCTCGGGGGCGTGTATCTGGTGTGTCTGGCGCTGCTGCTCGCGGCGTCCACGCTTGCCGACGGCGGCGCACTGGCACGCTGGATGCTGAGTGGCGAGCAGCCCGACCCCGCCGTGGTGCAGTCCGGGAGCTTTCTGGTCGCATTGACGACCGCGGCCGCGCTGTACGTTCCGATCATGATGGCGTTCTGGTTCGCTCCAGTGCTCGCCGCCTGGCACGGCGTGGGCGCGGCCAAGGCGCTCTTCTTCAGCTTCTTCGCATGCCTGATGAACTGGCGTGCATTTCTTGTCTACGGCGCGTTCGCCGCCTTGATCACCGTGGTGGCCCCGCTGTTTGTCTTGAACGCACTGATATCGGTGTTCGCCGGCGAGCTTCGCATACAGGCGGTATCCCTCGTGTTTCCGCTGCTGCTGGTGATCCTGCCGACTCTGCTCGCGAGCTTCTACGCCAGCTACCGCGACGTGTTCGGTCCGACCGAGCCCGGCTAGGCCCCGTCCGCGGCGCGGTTATTGTGCGGCCGCCGCCCGATAGAATCCGCCTCATGCAAGCACGCCTGCGCGAGATCCCGTACAACTATACGTCGTTCTCGGATCGGGAAATCGTCCTTCGCCTGCTCGGTGGGCGGTCCTGGGACCTGATCTCGGAGCTCCGCGCCGAACGCCGTACTGGCCGCTCGGCGCGCATGCTCTATGAGGTCCTCGGCGAGATGTGGGTGGTGCTGCGCAATCCATACCTCGAAGATGACCTCATCGAGCATCGGAGGCGTCGCGCGGAGGTCCTCGCCGGCATGCGCCGGCGGCTCGACGAAATCGAATCGCGGCGAGGTGAAAACGACAGAGTGGCAGGATTGCTGGGCGAGGCGCGTGCGGCGCTAGAGCGCTTCGCTGCGGAATTCGAGGAAACACGCGCGCTTCGCGCACGGGTGCGCCGCCGCCTGGCGCGGGTAACACGTCGCGACAACGTCTCGTTCGACGGCTTCGCCCGCGTGTCGCACGTCACCGACGCGACCGACTGGCGCGTCGAGTACCCCTTCGTCGTCGTCTCGCCGGACCGCGAGGACGAAGTCCAGCCGCTGGTCAAAGCGCTGATCGCGCTGGGCCTCACCATCATCCCACGCGGCGGAGGTACCGGCTACACCGGGGGTGCGGTGCCGCTCACGCGCCGTTCGGCGGTGCTCAACACCGAAAAGCTCGAGGCCTTAGGAGCGGTCGAATGGATCGAGTTGCCCGGCGTCGGACATCGAGTGCCAACGATCCGCTGCGGAGCCGGGGTGGTGACGCGGCGGGTCATGGAGGCAGCCGATGCGCAGGGCCTGGTGTTTGCCGTCGACCCCACGTCTGCGGATGCGTCGTGCATCGGCGGCAACGTCGCGATGAATGCCGGGGGAAAGAAAGCGGTCCTCTGGGGCACTGCGCTCGATAACCTGGTGTCCTGGCGCATGGTTACGCCGGATGCCGAATGGCTGGAGGTGGAGCGCATTGGCCACAATCTCGGCAAGATTCACGATGCGTCGACGGCCAGCTTCCGCCTGCGCCGCTACGCAGTGGAGGGCAAGCGCCTGCTCGAGGAGCGTACCCTCGACATCGAGGGCAGGCGCTTCAGGAAGGCGGGGCTCGGCAAGGACGTCACCGACAAGTTTCTCGCCGGGCTACCGGGCGTGCAGAAGGAGGGCACGGATGGCCTGATCGTGTCGGCGACGTTCGTATTGCACCGGATGCCGGAGCACACGCGGACGGTATGCTTGGAATTCTTCGGTTCGACCAGGGAGGCCGTTCCGGCCATCGTCGAGATCAAGACATATCTCGACGAACATCTCCACGCCACGCTGGCCGGTCTCGAGCACCTCGACGAGCGCTACGTAAAGGCCGTCGGTTACGCCACCAAGTCGCGTCGCAACCAGCGCCCGCGTATGATCCTGATCGGCGACATCGTCGGCGACAACGTCGACGAGGTGGCGAGCGCGGCGTCGGCGGTGGTGCGCATCGCCAACGCACGGGGCGGCGAGGGGTTCGTGGCGGTCGCCCCCGAGGCGAGGCGCCGCTTCTGGCTCGATCGCGCGCGAACCGCGGCGATCGCCAAGCACACCAACGCGTTCAAGATCAACGAAGACGTCGTCATACCGCTGGAGAGGCTGGCCGCGTACAGCGACGGCATCGAGCGCATCAACATCGAGCTCTCCATCGCCAACAAGCTGGCGTTGCTGGATGCGCTCGAGGCGTATTTTTCCGGCGAGCTGCCGCTCTACAAGTTCGAGGAGCCGCTGTTGTCCGCCGAGGTGCTCGGGGAGCGGCCGCAGCGCGCCCTAGAGCTGATCCGCACGGTACGGGCGCGTTGGGAGGAGTTCGGCCGCGACCTGGACGCGCATTTCGACGCCTTGCAGGCGCGAACCGTGCGCCTGTCCTGGAAGGCCGAGGTGCGCGACAAATTGCGCCGGATATTTTCTGGAATTGCATTTCGCCCCGTGCTCGAAGGCGCGGAGGGTGTGCACGCCCGCGTGCTGCGGGGTCGAGTCTTCGTGGCGCTGCACATGCATGCCGGCGACGGCAACGTGCACACCAACATTCCAGTCAACTCCGATGACTACGCGATGTTGCGGCGTGCGACCCAGGCGGTCGCACGCATCATGCGGCTGGCGAAATCGCTCGGAGGGGTCATTTCGGGTGAACACGGGATCGGAATCACCAAGCTAGAGTTCCTCGAGGCGGGCGAACTCGAGGCGTTTCGCGCCTACAAGCAGTCGGTCGACCCGCATGGCCGCTTCAACGCGGGCAAGCTGCTTGCCGGCGGCGATCTCGCCAATGCCTACACGCCGAGCTTTTCCCTGATCGGGGCGGAATCGCTGATCCTCGAGCAAACGGACCTCGGTAGCGTGTCAGACTCGATCAAGGATTGCCTGCGGTGCGGCAAGTGCAAGCCCGTGTGCGCCACGCACGTGCCGCGAGCGAACCTGCTCTACTCGCCGCGCAACAAGATCCTCGCGGCGTCACTTCTGATCGAGGCGATCCTATACGAGGAGCAAACGCGCCACGGCGTGGCCCTGGCCCATTACGCCGAGTTCGGCGACGTCGCCGATCACTGCACCGTGTGCCACAAGTGCGAGAGCCCCTGTCCGGTCGATATCGATTTCGGCAACGTGTCGATTGCGATGCGCAATCTACTGAGGCGCAGCGGCAAGCGGCGCGCGAACCTCGGCACGCGCGCATCGATGCTGTTCCTGAACGCAACCGATCCGCGCAGCGTCAAGCTCGCGCGCGCGGCGATGATCGGCTGGGGCTACCGCCTGCAGCGTGCCGGCTACCGCGTGGCGCGAAGCCTCGGGCTGGCGCGCGCGCAGACCGCGCGGCCGCCGGCGAGTAACGGCCGGCCGGGGGTCCGCACGCAGATCATCCACCTGATGAACAAGCCGATGCCAGGCGGATTGCCGAAGAAGACGGCGCGGGCGCTGCTCGATATCGAGGACGCGAAGATCGTGCCGATCGTGCGCGACCCGGCCAGAGTGAGCGAGGATTCCGAGGCGGTGTTCTATTTCCCGGGCTGCGGCTCGGAGCGCCTGTTTTCGCAGGTCGGCTTGGCGACGCAGGCGATGCTGTACCAGGTCGGGGTCCAATGCGTGCTGCCGCCAGGGTATCTGTGCTGCGGTTATCCGCAGACGGCGGCCGGCGAGGCCGAGCGCGGCGAGCGCATCATCACGCAGAACCGCGTGCTGTTTCACCGCCTGGCGACCACCCTGAACTATCTGGACATTCGCACGGTGATCGTTTCGTGCGGGACCTGCCTCGACCAGCTCGAGAGTTACGAGTTCGGCAAGATCTTTCCCGGATCTCGCCTGCTCGATATTCACGAGTACCTGCTCGAGAAAGGGGTGAAGCTCGAAGGCGTGAGCGGGGAGCGCTACCTATACCACGATCCCTGCCACAGCCCGATCAAGCAGCATCAGCCGCTCCAAGTCGCGCGCGAGTTGACGGGCACGCAGGTGGCGCTCGCACCGCGCTGCTGCGGGGAATCGGGCACTCTTGCGCTGACGCGTCCCGACATATCCACCCAGGTGCGCTTCCGCAAGCAGGAGGAGCTTACGGCGGGGGTCGCCGCGCAACGCGGCGGTAATTCGCGCCAGAGTGTGAAAATTCTCACGTCCTGCCCTTCGTGCCTGCAGGGTTTGGCGCGGTTCTCTGATGACACTGGTGCGCAAGCCGACTATATTGTGGTGGAGATGGCGCGCCGCTTGCTAGGCGAGAACTGGTTGCCGGAATTCGTTCACAAGGCCAACGCTGGCGGCATCGAGCGCGTGCTGCTTTAGGCGCGGTGCGCGCTGCCGCAACGTTTCGGGGAGGCAAGGCCCGGGCCTGGAACACGGGCAAGCGAAGGCGTTCGCACCGATGAATTGCGAGTTCTGCGAGCGAGACGGAGGCCCGATGCTGTGGCGCGACGGCTTTTGCCGGATCGTGCGTGCGCCGTCTCAGGACTACCCTGGATACTGCCGCGTGATTCTCAATCGCCACGTCCGCGAGATGACGGATCTCGCTGCAAGCGAGCGCCATCGTCTGATGGACGCGGTTTACGCCTGCGAGTCGGCATTGCGCGAGCTGTTCCGCCCTGAAAAAGTGAATCTGGCGAGCTTCGGCAACCAGGTTCCGCATTTGCATTGGCACGTCATTGCGCGGCATCTCGACGACCCCCATTTCCCGGACCCCGTCTGGGCCGCGCCGCGTCGCGCCAGCAGTGGCGGCGCGCGTCCCGCGGTGTCCGACGCGCGGCTCGGCGAGCGTCTTTCCGCCTTGCTTACGCGATCTACTCCGTGAAGCGTCCGTCATGAACGACATCGCGTTGCCGAAGCTGGTCCCAAATGCGTCACCGGAATTCATCGATGCTGCCGGCTGCAAGGCGTGGCTGGAGCACGTGCCCCTCGCCAACATCCCGGCCGCGCAGCGCCAGCTGCTTTTGCAGGTCGAGGAATTCAACCGCTTTCCGACGAAGGCGGTGAACCGCCTCGCGGTAATGGAAGCGCTGCGCGAGCCTGTGCACTTCGTGCAGATGGAGCAGGCCAAGCGCTTCACCAACCGCGCGCTGCCGATGGTCGAAAGCGAGGTCCAGGTGTTCGAGGACACCCTGGATCTTTGGGACCAGATGCACCTGGGGTACTTGCGCTGCATTGATGCCGTCGCCGAGGGCGAGCCGGGGATCCGCTCGCAGGCGGGGCTGGTTTGCCAGCGCACGCTGGCCTACGCAGGCCTCAAGATGTTTCACCACTATCGCGCTTATCGTCAGGTGCCCGCGCGGGAATGGGCGGCGCTGCATCGGGTCTACGCTAGGGCAGAGGAACTTCGCGTATCCGACGAGATGGTAAAGGACTACATGAACCGGGATGTGCACGATACCTCGCCACGCATCGCCTACTTGCGAGCGGTCCTGATGGGAATGTGCAACCCCAACGAGCTTGCACAGCGTCAGATCACCTTTGTCGCTTTCCTGCTCGAGCGCTGGGCCGACCGAATTGAGATCCTCAAGGAGCCTGTCCGGGAGCCGGACGTTCCCGAGCTGGTGGTGGATTTGGCCGGGGATCGCTGCGCGGAGCGAATTTCTCTTGCCGAGGCGGGCCGCGGGGTGAGCGTGCCCCGGTATCTCGACGCTCGGCGGCTCGCCAAGAGCCTGCGAAATCGTATCGGGCTGCTGCGCAAGGGCGAATCTCCGGCCAAACTCGCGCTGGGCGAGGACTGTGTGCAGCCCTCGTGCGAGCAGCTGCTGGTATTCCTGTACCGGCAGTGGTACCAGCCACGTCCCACGCGCGTTCTGGAGCGGCGCGGCGCCATGAACGAAGCCGAAGTGTGCAACGGCATGGCCTCGATCCACTACCACATCTCGGGACAGGTATTCAGGCAACCGGGCATACAGGGCGACCTGTCGAAGAGGGAGCGGGAGGAGCTCGCCACCTTCGGGCGCATCAGCACACGGCACGACGATGAATACAGCGAGTCCAAGGGTATCGTTCTCGAGCGCTGGAGACTGGAAGACGAGAGCGCACAAGGACTCAAGATGCTGCGTCCGGCCGGCAGCCCCGGGAAGCGCTTCTCGCACGGCCAGTTGATCGGCGTGCGCCCGGCGGACAGCAAGAATTTCATGCTCGGTCAGATTCGCTGGCTGATGATCAACGAGAACGGGGATCTTTACGCCGGTGTACGGCTGCTGCCGGGCCTGCCGGCGGCCACCGCGGTTCGCTCGACGGGCCTCAATGCCTTGAAGGAGCAGTACATTCCCGGTCTGTCGCTGACCGGCGTGCCGGCGCTCGATTCGCCTCCGTCGCTGGTGCTGGCCGCTGGTTGGTACCGGCCGAAGCGCGTGATCGAAGTGTTCGTCGACACTCCAGTTCGGGTGCGCCTGACCGACGTCATCGAGCGCGGCGCCGACTTCGAGCGCGTCGCCTACGAGATCCTTCCCTAGGGCGACTAGGCCGCGCGCGCGGCGCTCGTCGCGCTGATGCGCCAGGCGGGAAACACTGCGCTGAAGGTGGAGCCCCTGCCCGGCTCGCTGCGGACTTCGAGGCTCGCCTGATGGCGCGTGAGCGCGTGTTTCACGATTGCCAGGCCGAGCCCGGTGCCGCCGGTTTCCCGCGACCGGCTGCTGTCCACGCGATAGAACCGCTCGGTGAGCCGCGCGATGTGTCGCGGCTCGATGCCGATGCCGTCATCCTCGACGCTGAAGACGCCCCGTGCTCCGTCGAATCTCCAGCTGAGCCGGATCGACCCGCCGTCCGGCGTATAGCGCACCGCGTTCGAGACGAGATTCGAGAATGCGCTGGTTAGTTCCTTGAGGCTGCCCTTGAGGCGGCTGCTGTGCTGTACCGACGTGGCGACGCGATGCCGGCCGCCGGACAGTAGGCGCGCTTCTTCGGCGAGCTTCTCGACAAAGGGGAGAACGTCGATATCCTGCTCGTCATCCGGGGCGCTTCCCGCCTCGAGCGCCGAAAGAGTGAGCAGGTCCTCGATCAACCGCCGCATGCGCTGGGCCTGCTCGCGCATCAGGCCGAGAAACCGGCTTCGCTGCGCGTCGCTCAGCTCGATTGCCGGATCGGCGAGTGTGTCGACGAACCCGGAGAGCACGGTCACGGGTGTCTTCAGCTCGTGGGAGACGTTGGCCACAAAGTCCCTGCGCATGGTCTCAAGCCGCTGCTCCATCGTGACGTCGCGCGACAGCAGCAATTTTTGATCGGCGCCGAACTCGATGACCCTTACCGAGAGATCCACTTCCTCTCTCCGCGCCGAACGAAGTGTAAGGGGCTCCGCGTAGCGACGCGCCTCGAGGTAGGCGACGAAATCCGGTTGTCGAACCAGGTTGCTGATCGCCTGTCCCAGGTCCCGGCGCGCGTCGATGCCGAAGTGCTGCTCGGCGGTCGGATTGGACCACTCGATATGATCGCCCGAGTCGAGTATCACGACTCCGTCGGGAAGGGCCTGCCCCGCCGCGCGCAGGCGCGTGAGCGCGCGCAGCAGCCCCTGCTGCTCCTCGTCGCGCTGCTTCAGGCGTTGGTGCAAGCGAGCGAAAGCCTCCTCCCAGACGCCGCTGCCGACGGGGAGCGCTTGGAGCGTCGGGTGCTCCAGCCAGGACAGGAACGAGGCGAGGTGGCGCGCATGGTAGGCCACTCGTGCGCCGAGCACGACGGCGACCGCGGCCCACGCCCAGACCGCGCCGGCCAACGGCCACAGCACGAGTCCCGCGGCAGCCGCTGCAATAATGATGCCGAAAGTACTGGCCCAGACCGGATTCATTCGCCTAGGAACCCGCAGGGTTGGCGTCCGGGAATTGTCTCACAGCGCGGTTGCGGAGAGGCGGTAGCCGGATCCTCGCACCGTCTCGATCAGCCGGTCGTGACCCGATACCTCGAGAGACTTTCGAAGCCTGCGGATGTGCACATCGACGGTGCGCTCTTCTATGAAGACGTGATCACCCCATACCTGATCCAGCAGCTGCGCGCGGGAATGCACGCGCTCGGCGTGCGTCATGAGGAAGTGCAGCAGCCGAAACTCGGTCGGGCCGAGCTCGAGCGACCGACTGTTGCCGTAAACGCGATGTGTCGCCGGGTCGAGCCGCAAACCCGCGACCTCTACCGGATCGTCCGTGATCTGCGGCGCACGTCGGCGCAGTACGGCCTTGATGCGCGCGACCAGTTCCTTGGGGGAGAACGGCTTGGTGACGTAGTCGTCCGCCCCGGCCTCGAGGCCCATGATCTTGTCGGGCTCCGCGGTGCGCGCGGTGAGCATGATGATCGGTATCTGACGTGTGCGCTCGGCTTGGCGCAGTTGCTTGGCGAGCGAAACGCCCGACATCCCCGGCAGCATCCAGTCGATCAACAGCAAGTCCGGAAGCGCATTGCGCACGATGCCGAGTGCCGCTTCGGCGTCCCTCGCCCGGATGACGTGGTGGCCGGCATGCTCCAGATTGACCGCTATGAGTTCCTGGATCGCCTGCTCGTCCTCGACCACCAAGATGTTTACTGCCATCGTGCCGCCCGTCCAGCCAAATGCGACGATTCTAAGAATTTTTCGTGACAGTCATGTTGCACGGGGCGGGGTATCATTCCGAGCCCGCTCACGCGCAATCCCGCCATGCCCGCTGCCGAAGCGCCCGTCCCGTCCGAAATCCGCCTGCACAAGAAATCGCGCGTCCTGGAAATTGCCTTTGGCGATGGGCGCAGCTTCCGCTTTCCGTTCGAGTTCCTGCGCGTGTACTCGCCGTCAGCGGAAGTGCGCGGTCATGGTCCTGGACAGGAGGTGCTGCAAACCGGCAAACGCGACGTCGATATTACGGCGCTTGAGCCGGTCGGGTCCTACGCCGTGCAACCGGTGTTTTCCGATGGGCACAATACCGGCATCTATTCTTGGGACTATTTGTATGAGCTGGGCGAGAACCAGGAGCGGCTGTGGGCCGACTATGTATCGCGACTAGAGGCTGCAGGGGAAGGTCGAGATAAGAAGTAAGCGCATACATATGAAGCACGAGACGGACTTCGGGTTTGAGCGGGTAGCCGCCGGGGACAAGGCCGCACGGGTGGCGGAGGTGTTCGACCGCGTCGCCGAGCGCTACGACCTGATGAACGACCTGATGTCTCTCGGGCTACACCGCCTGTGGAAGGCGTTCGCGGTGGGGGTGGCGCGGGTGCGCCCCGGCGAATGGGTGCTCGACGTGGCCTCGGGCAGCGGCGACCTCGCACGCGCCTTGGCCGGGCGGGCAGGCCCGACCGGCCGAGTGTATCTGACCGACATCAACGCCCGGATGCTCGCGCGGGGACGCGACCGGCTGCTCGACGCGGGTTCGTTGGCGCCCGCAATTCAGTGCGATGCGGAACGACTGCCGTTTCGCGACGAGATGTTCGACTGCGTGACGGTCGGCTTCGGGCTGCGCAACATGACCAACAAGCAGTCCGCACTGGAAGAAATGACGCGCGTGCTCAAGCGCGGTGGCCGCCTGCTGGTATTGGAGTTCTCGCGGATCGCGAAGCCGCTCGAGCGCGCCTACGACGTTTACTCGTTCAGGGTGCTACCGTGGCTCGGTCGGCGCATCGCAGGAAATGCGGAGGCGTATCGCTACCTGGCCGAATCGATCCGGATGCACCCGGATCAGGCGACCCTCGCGAAGATGATGCAGGACGCCGGGCTGTCCGAGGTGGAGTACTTCAATCTCACCGCGGGCGTCGTCGCGGTTCACAAAGGCTACAAAATCTGAGAGCCGCCGCTATTCCGGCTGCGACCGCTGCGGTAGGATTCCCGTCATAGAGGAATTCATGGGGAGATTTGGAATGCGTTACCTGCTGCCTGCGCTCGCCGGCGCGCTCATCGGCTCCACGTTGTTCGCGGCTGACGCAGAGGCAAAGCGTCTGGGCAGTGCGCGCTCGCTCGGCGTTCAGCGCAACGTAGGCGCCGCGACGCCCACCGCC
>JBAUTZ010000318.1:0-51434 GCA_049582445.1 Burkholderiales bacterium | reverse complement strand
GGCGTGGAGCCGGGCGGGCCGCTCGCAGCGCGCCTGTTTGCGTGAGCGGCGCTGCAATGGTGGCGCGAAGTTCGCTGCAAGCACGCGCCGCCGAGCTCCGCCGGGAGGTGGACCGCCACAACTACCTGTATTACGTTCTCGATCAGCCGGAGATCACGGATGCGGAGTTCGATCGTCTGTTCAACGAGCTCGTGGAGCTCGAACGGGCGCACCCGGAGCTCGCGAGCCCGGACTCTCCCACGCAGCGGGTCGGCGCGCCTCCACTGAAGCAGTTCGCGGAGGTCACGCACCGAACGCCCATGCTTTCCCTGAACAACGCCTTCGACGAGGACGAGGTGCTCGCCTTCGACCGGCGCGTACGCGAGGGGCTCGAGATTGATTCGGCGCAGTATGCGGTCGAACCCAAGTTCGACGGTCTGGCGGTGAGCCTGAGCTATCGCGCCGGCGTGTTCACGCAGGGTGCGACCAGGGGCGATGGCACGACCGGTGAGGACGTGACGCCCAATCTGCGCACCGTTCGCTCGCTACCGCTGCGCCTGGCCAGTGCGCCCGACACGATGGATCTAGAGGTGCGGGGCGAAGTGGTGATGTTCAAGCGCGACTTCGAGGTCCTGAACGAACGTCAGCGCAAAGCTGGGGCAAAGGAATTCGCCAATCCGCGCAATGCGGCGGCCGGCAGTCTCAGGCAGCTCGATTCGCGGATCACGGCTCGACGGCCGCTTCACTTCTTCGCGTACGCGGTGGGCGTTTCGGCCGGAGCGCGCTGGTCGACGCATTCCGAGACGCTCGATCGGCTCTCGGAGATCGGATTCAGCGTCAGTCCGGAGCGCGCCGTGGTCGACGGAGTCAAGGGGCTACTCGGCTACTTCGAGCGGATCGGCCGCAAGCGGGAGCGCCTTCCCTACGGCATCGATGGCGTCGTCTACAAAGTCAACCGGCTCGACTGGCAGCGGCGCCTCGGCTTCGTGTCGCGCGCGCCGCGCTTTGCGCTGGCGCACAAGTACCCGGCGGAGGAGCAGGCGACCGAAGTGGTGGGAATCGACGTCCAGGTCGGACGCACGGGCGCGCTGACGCCGGTCGCACGACTCAAGCCGGTGCAGGTCGGTGGCGTCACCGTGACCAACGCGACGCTGCATAACGAGGACGAATTGCGGCGCAAAGACGTGCGCGTCGGCGACACGGTCGTGGTGCGGCGCGCAGGCGACGTCATCCCGGAGGTCGTGTCGGTGCGCCTCGAGAAGCGCCCGGCAAACGCGCGGTCCTTTCGCATGCCGACCCGATGCCCGGTGTGCGGCTCCGCGGTGACCAGGGCGGAGGACGAGGCGGTGGCGCGCTGCTCGGGCGGGCTTTACTGCCCCGCCCAGCGCAAGCAGGCATTGCTGCACTTCGCCAGCCGGCGGGCGATGGACATCGACGGGCTGGGTGAGAGGCTGGTCGATCAACTTGTGGACGGAGGGCTGGTGCGCACTCCCGCCGACGTGTACCACCTTTCCCTCGAAGCGCTCGCCGGGCTGGAGCGCATGGGCGAGAAATCGGCGGCGAACCTGCTGGAGTCGATCGACGAATCCAAGCGCACCACGCTCGCGCGCTTTATCTTCGCACTGGGGGTGCGCAATGTCGGGGAAAGCACGGCGCGCGACTTGGCGCGGCACCTCGGCAGCCTCGACCGGCTGATGGATGCAACGGAGGAAGAGCTCGAATCGGTGCCGGACGTTGGCCCGGTGGTGGCGCGATCGATCCGCGAGTTCTTCAGCGAATCCCACAACCGCGAGGTGATCGGCAAGCTTCGCCGGGCCGGCGTCAGCTGGCCCGAGAGCAAAGGGGTGCCGGCCAAGGCGCCGGAAGAGGTCAAGACATTCGTCCTCACCGGCACTTTGCCGAATCTCACGCGCGAAGAGGCGCGAGAAAGGATCGAGGCGAAGGGACACAAAGTCGCGGGCTCCGTGTCGCGCAAAACCTCGTTTGTCGTGGCGGGAAGCGATCCCGGCAGCAAACTCGACAAGGCGCAGGAGCTCGGGGTGACGATTCTCGACGAGGGGGCGTTCGTCGAACTTCTGAAGAGGCTTTGATGCACATGCGAATGAAAGTCAGGAAGGCGGTATTCCCGGTCGCCGGGCTCGGCAGCCGGTTTCTTCCCGTGACCAAGGCAAGTCCCAAGGAAATGCTGCCCATCGTGGACAAGCCGCTCATCCAGTACGCGGTGGAGGAGGCTGCTGCCGCGGGTATTACGGACATGATCTTCATCACGGGGCGCAACAAGCGCGCTATCGAAGATCATTTCGACAAGGCCTACGAGCTGGAGACGGAGCTCGAGCTTAAGGGCAAGCGGAACCTGCTCGACATGGTGCAGAAGGTTCTTCCGGACAACTGCCGTTGCATCTACATCCGGCAGGCGGAGCCGCTCGGGCTCGGTCATGCCGTGCTATGCGCCGCGCCGGTCGTGGGCGAAGAACCCTTCGCGGTATTGCTCGCCGACGAGCTGATCGACGCCGATCCGCCGGTCACCGCGCAGATGTCGGCGCGTTTCGCCTCAGAGGGTTGCTCCCTCCTGGGGGTGGCGGAGGTAGCGGCCGAGCATACGGGCAACTACGGCATCGTCAGCGTCGACGACCCGCAGGGAGAGACCTCTCGGGTGCGCGCGATCGTCGAGAAGCCTTCCCCCGCCGAGGCGCCCTCGAGGCTTGCAGTGGTCGGCCGCTACGTGCTTACGCCCAGGATCTTCGAGCTGCTGGCCAAGGCGAGGCCCGGGCGCGGCGGGGAGATTCAGCTCACTGACGCAATCTCGGCCCTACTTGGTGAAGAGAAAATCATGGCGATGAGACTGCCCGGCAAGCGCTACGATTGCGGCTCGAAGCTGGGGTATCTGAAGGCGTCGGTGGAGTTCGGGCTGCGGCATCCTGAAGTGGGCAAAGAGTTCGCACGCTACCTTGATGGTCTAGCGGAGTAGGCTAGGGGACGATCGGCTATACTGGGGAATTTAAGCATTCTCTAATATAGCGGCACGAGGAGGACGATATGGCGGACAAGCTGATGATCGTGATGGTGAATACTGACCCGAAGAACGGCGCTGAACTGGGTGCTCCGTTCTTCCAGGCGACCGTGGCGGCGGCGATGGAATACGAGGTGGAGGTAATCCTGACCGGGCGCGCCGGCGAACTGGCGGTAAAGGGCGTGGCGGAAAAGCTCCACGTCAAGGAAGGCTCGCCCAAGAGCGTCTACGAATTCATCAAGGATGCGCACGAAGCCGGCGTGAAGTTCAAGGTATGCACGCCGACGCTCGAACTGTGGGGCGAGGACCTGATCCCCGAGATCGAGGAAACGGTGGGCGGCGCCTATGTGATCGCGCAGGCAATGGACGACGACGTCGTCACCTTCACCTATTGAGAATGCCGGATCGTGCCAAGGCCTGGGAGTTTCTGAACAACTCGGACTTGGTGTCGAGCGCGGATGACGTCCGGGCGGCGATCCGACGACTCGCAAATGAAATCGAGGCCCGGCTCGCCGGCTCCTACCCGCTGGTTCTGGCGGTCATGGGTGGGGCCGTGGTGTTCGCGGGCCAGCTGCTGCCTTTGTTGAACTTTCCGCTCGATTTTGACTACATCCACGCGACGCGCTACGGTCCGGAGACCGCCGGAGGCCGCCTGGACTGGCGCGTGACCCCGACCGAGGATTTGCACGGCCGCACGGTGCTGGTTCTCGACGACATTCTGGACGGTGGAGAAACGATGCACGCGATTCGCGAGCGATTGCTCGCGCTGGGCGCCGCCGAGTTTCTTTGCGCCGTCCTGGTCAATAAGACGCTTGCGCGGGCGAAGCCGATCGCGGCCGACTTCGTCGGGCTGACGATTCCGGACCGGTTCGTGTTCGGCTGCGGCATGGACGCCAAAGGCTATTGGCGCAATTTGCCCGAGATCCGCGCCATGAAGGAAAGCCGATGATCGCGATCATCGGCGGCAGCGGCCTGTCCAAGCTGGCAAACCTCGAGGTGACTTCGCGCAAGGTCGCGCGCACCCCTTACGGCGAGCCATCGGGACCGCTCACCATCGGGCGCATCGGCGGCCGGGAGGTGGTATTTCTCGCGCGCCACGGCTACGGCCATACGGTCGCACCGCACGAGGTCAACTATCGCGCCAATCTTTGGGCTCTGAAGGACCACGGCATCGACGAAATCGTGTCGATCGCGTCGGTGGGTGCGATCCGGCGAGACCTGGTGCCGGGCGTGCTCATGCTGCCGGACCAGATCATTGACTACACCTGGGGACGCAGATCCACGTTTTTCGAGGGGGCGGATGCTCCGGTCACGCACATCGATTTCACTGAGCCCTATACCGGGACGATGCGAGATCGCATTCGTCGTGCCGCCGAGGCCTGCGGCGAGCCGCTGCTCGATGGCGGAGTATACGGGGCGACCCAGGGCCCGCGCCTCGAGACGGCAGCGGAGATCAACCGCATGGAGCGCGACGGCGCCGACATGGTGGGGATGACGGGCATGCCGGAAGCGGTTCTCGCGCGAGAAATCGGGCTCGCCTACGCGGCGATTGCGGTGGTGGCCAACTTCGCGGCCGGCCGTGGCGACAGCGCCCAGGGCGTTTCGCTGGAGCGCATCAACGCGGTGCTCGACGAAGCCATGCGCCGCGTGCGCAAGGTCATCGAACAGCTCGTGGCGTCATGATCCGTGACGTCCTCAAAATGGGAGACTCGCGTCTGCTGAGTGTCGCGGCGCCTGTTGAGCGTTTCGACGATCTGCAGCTTCGTGCGCTGCTTGCGGACATGCGCGACACGATGGCTCACCTGAACGGTGCCGGACTTGCGGCGCCGCAGATCGGAGTCGGCTTGCGCGTGGTGATCTTCGGGGTGAGGAGCAACCCGCGCTATCCCGGGGTCGAGGAGGTGCCGGACACGGTGCTGATCAATCCCGTCATCACCCCGTTATCCGAAGACCTGGAGGATGGCTGGGAAGGATGTCTTTCCGTGCCTGGCTTGCGCGGCGTGGTACCGCGCTTTCGGCGCCTGCGGTACTCCGGGTTCGACGAGCGGGGGGTGCCGTTTACCCGGATCGTCGAGGGATTTCACGCGCGCGTGGTTCAGCACGAATGCGATCACCTCGACGGCGTTCTTTATCCGATGCGCATCCGGGACTTCGGCAAATTTGGCTTCATAGACGCGCTATTCCCCGGCGAAGATCTTCCGCCCGAAGAATGAGCGGGATTAGAGCTGAAGGCCTTGGGCGAGGTCCTGCTCGAGCCGCAAGACGGCCTTTGCGTCGGCCAGCGCTTGTCCGGAGATAAGAAATACGTCTTCTGCGCGGTCACCCAAGGTGTTGATCTTCGCGCTGTGCAGATTTATTCGGTAGTTCGCAAGCGTGCGGGCAAGGCCGTACAGAAGGCCTGGCCGGTCGCTCGCGACGACGGACAGGACGTGATAGGCCCCACGTTCGTCGGGACGGATGTCCACGGCCGGCGAAATCGGGAAATGGCGCACCCGGCGCGAAACCCGGCCGCTGCGCGGCGGCGCGAGCGGCGCCTGTGAATCGAGCTCCTCGGCGAGCTCTTTTTCGATCATGCTGATCATGTCCCGATAGTGCACACCCTGGCCGTCGCCCATCACGGAGAACGTGTCGAGGGCGTAACCGTGCCGCGTGGTGTGAACCTTGGCCTCTACGATGTCGAAATTGCTGCGGTCGAAGTAACCGCAGATGCGAGCGAACAACGCCTCACGGTCGCGCGTGTAGATCATGACCTGGAGTCCCTCGCCGAATGGAGCGAGGCGTGCGCGCACCACCGGGCTGGAGCTATTGACCCTGAAGTGCAAGTTGCGCGTCTGCCAGGCGATCTCCTGGGGGTCGTGGCGCAGAAAATACGTCGTGTCGAGCTGAGCCCACAAACGGTCCTTCACGCTGTCGGAGAGAGCATAGAGGCGGAGCAGGCGCATCGCTTCGGCCTGCTTTTCCGCCAGGGCTGCGTCGAGCTGAAGCGTTTCCCCGGTGAGCGTGCGCCGCGTGGCGCGGAACAGGTCTTCCAGGAGTTTGCCCTTCCAAGCGTTCCACACCTTCGGACTTGTGCCGCGGATGTCGGCCACCGTTAGCAGGTACAGGGCGATCAGGTAGCGCTCATTGCGCACTTTCTCTGCGAAGGCACGCACGACTTCGGGATCATGGACATCCCGTTTCTGCGCGACGCTGGACATCGACAGATGATGCTCGACCAGGAATTCGGCAAGCGCCGTGTCCTCGGGTGCGAGTCCGTGGCGACGGCAGAATGAGCGTACGTCCTTCTTGCCGAGTTCCGAGTGATCGCCGCCGCGACCCTTGGCGATGTCGTGATACAGGGCCGCGACGTAAAGCAGCCACGGCCGCTCGAACCCGCTCATCAATTGGCTGCAGAGCGGGAACTCGTGGGCGAGCTCGGGCATCGTGAACCGCCGCAGGTTGCGCAGCACCATCAAGATGTGCTGATCGACGGTGTAGACGTGAAACAGATCATGCTGCATCTGGCCCACGATACGACCGAACTCCGGGAGGTATCGTCCCAGGATGCCGTACTGGTTCATGCGCCGTATTTCGTGAACCAGGCCGCGCGGCTGCTGCAGGATCTGGACGAACATCAGCCGTGCCACGGGATTGCGCCGGAACCGGGCGTCGATCAGGCGACGGCCACGCCATAGCGCGCGCAGCGTTGGCGCGGTGACGCCTTGAAGCTCCGGATGCTGCTGCATGAGCAGGAAGCATTCGAGCACTGCGAGCGGTTCGCGCTCGAACAAGCCTTCGTCGATCGCATCGAGCAGTTCGCCCCGGGCGACGAAACGCTCGTTTAGCGCGGTGGGCACGACGTCGGGCTTGGGAAACAGGCGTACGCCGAGGCTCTGGAACAGCGTCGTGTTGAGTTGCGTAATCGCCTTGGCCGTGCGGTAGTAGCGCTGCATCATCGCTTCACTCGCCCGACGGTGGGGCGTGTCGCTGTAGCCGAGTTGGCCTGCGAGGGCCGACTGGAAATCGAACACGATCCGGTCCTCGCGACGCCCTGCGAGGTAATGCAGCCTGATCCGCAGGTTCTGCAGCAGAGCCTCGTGGCGCGACAACTGGAGCGCCTCGTCGTGCTGGATCAGGCCGTGGACCTCGAGATCGCGCCAGCGTCGGCCAAGCCCGCAGGCGCGCGCAATCCACTGGATCCCCTGGAGGTCGCGCAGTCCGCCAGGGGCTTCCTTCAGGTTGGGTTCCAGAGCGTAGGGCGAGTCCTGGTGCTTGGCGTGGCGCTGCTCCTGCTCGAGCTTCTTCGCCTTGTAAAAGCGGGCAGGATCAAGGGTCGCGGCAAGCTTGGATTCAAGCCTTCGGAAAAGGCTGCGGCTTCCCGCGAGAAACCGCGCTTCGAGTAGCGTGGTGCGAATGGTGATGTCTGCCTCGACCGCCGACACGCACTCTTCGACGGTGCGCACGCCGTGACCGACGTCCAAGCCGACGTCCCAGAGCTCGCCAATGAGGCGCTCCAGGCGCGCGCGCTCGTCTGCCGACGGCTCGGCGTCCAGCAGTACCAGTATGTCGATGTCGGAATAGGGAAACAGTTCGCCTCGCCCATAGCCTCCCGTTGCCACCAGCGCGGCGCGCGCTGACGGACGCGACTCGAGCCAGATAGCTCTGATGGTCCTATCGATCAGGCGAGCGTGGCTGCGCAGCAATGCACGGGGATCGGGGTGGCGCAGATACGCCTCCTTCAACCCGTTGCGCGCGTCCTGCAACGCGCTGCGCCTCTGCGCGGCTGCCGCACCGGGCCGGGGCAGTGCGGCGCTCATTTCCTAGCGGGCGAAATCCGGTCGCGGGGGCGTGTTGGGCGACACGGTAAGGACTTCATAGCCGGTTTCCGTCACCAAGACAGTATGCTCCCACTGCGCCGAAAGGCTGTGGTCCTTGGTAACGATGGTCCAGCCATCTGCCAGTTCGCGTATGGCCGCTTTGCCTGCGTTGATCATGGGTTCGACCGTAAAGGTCATGCCGGGCTCCAACGCGAGGCCGCTGCCAGGCCTGCCGTAATGCAGCACCTGCGGCTCTTCATGGAATTTGCGGCCGATCCCGTGCCCACAAAACTCCCGCACCACCGAAAAACCCTGCTTCTCAGCATGTGCCTGAATGGCGGCGCCAAGGTCGCCAAGCCTCGCGCCGGGCCGCACTTGGACGATCCCCTTCCACATGCACTCGTAGGTCGCCTGGATCAGGCGGCGCGCCTGTACTCCGGGCTCGCCGACCGCGAACATGCGGCTCGAATCGCCATGAAAGCCGTTCTTGATGACGGTGACGTCGATGTTGAGGATGTCTCCATTCTTCAGGACGCGGTCTCCCGGGATACCGTGGCAGACCTGATGGTTGACCGACGTGCAGATCGACTTGGGGTACGGCTTGTAGCCCGGCGGCGCGTAGTTCAGGGGCGCAGGAATCGTGTCCTGGACCCGCACCATGTAGTCGTGGCAAAGCTGATCAAGCTCTCCAGTCGTCACACCCGCGCGCACGTACGAGGCGATGAAGTCGAGAACCTCCGCAGCGAGCCGCCCAGCAGTCCGCATGCTGGCGATTTCGTCGGGTGTTTTGATGGTGACCGCCATGGGAAATTGAAAAGGGGCCGAGGATACGAGAATCGATCTCAACGAGCAATGAACCGGCCACGGCAACCGCCGGCACCGCCGAGGTTGAGGCCTTATGCCTGATTATGCTAGTATTTTGGGCTGGCTTGGGGTGGTTTCAACGTGCCGCCAAGCCAAATTTCCCGCCAGGCTGTTTAGGGTGCCTGGCGCCTGCGTTCCGGAGCGTTGGTCGCTCCCGGCGCGCGCAGGCGCCCGGTGGTCAGCTCGGCCCGGCGGCAGTGACCAACCCTAAGGAGTGTACACAGTGTCAGTGACCATGCGTCAAATGCTGGAGGCGGGGGTCCATTTCGGACATCAGACCCGCTACTGGAATCCGAAGATGGCACCGTTCATCTTCGGCCATCGCAACAAGATCCACATCATTAATCTTGAGAAGACCCTGGCCATGTACCAGGACGCTCTCAAGTATGTGCGGCAGTTAGCCGCCAACAAGGGGACCCTGCTCTTCGTCGGTACCAAGCGGCAGGCGCGAGACATCGTGCGCGAGGAAGCGCAGCGCTGCAACATGCCGTTCGTCGATCATCGCTGGCTCGGCGGAATGCTCACGAACTTCAAGACGGTCAAGCAATCCATCAAGCGTCTCAAGGAAATGGAACAGATGTCCCAGGACGGCACCTTCGATCGCATGTCGAAGAAGGAAGCGCTGGGATTGCAGCGAGAGCTGGAAAAGCTCAATCGTTCGCTCGGAGGCATCAAGGATCTGGCGAGCCTGCCCGACGCATTGTTCGTGATCGACGTCGGTTACCAGAAAGGTGCGGTCGCCGAGGCGGTCAAGCTCGGTATCCCGGTCGTGGCGGTCGTCGACACGAACCATTCGCCCGAGGGCATTTCGCATGTGATTCCGGGTAACGACGATTCGAGCAGGGCCATTCGCCTGTACTCGCGTGGCGTGGCGGACGCGATCCTCGAGGGCCGAGCGCAGTCGGTCGAGGAAGTAGTGGCCGCCGCCCGGGACGAATTCGTCGAAGTCGAGGATGAAGGACAGGAAGGCGGCGAAGGCTGACCACGCGGACCCAGACGCACCGATTCGCAAAAAGGGGCCGCGGGCCCCTTTTTTGAAGGCACCAGTCAGAGTCGTATCAACCGGGCCAGTCCGGCCCCAGCAAGGAGTGGTAGGCAATGGCGGAGATTAGTGCAAGCCTGGTGAAGGAACTTCGCGAAATGACCGGGCTCGGGATGATGGAATGCAAGAAGGCGCTCGCCGAGGCGGGCGGTGACTTGCGCAAAGCGGAAGAACTGCTGCGGATCAAGAGTGGCGCCAAGGCCAGCAAGGCGGCAGGGCGGGTCGCGGCAGAGGGCGTGATCGGCGCGTACCTGTCCCCGGATTGCCGGCTCGGTGGCCTGGTCGAGGTCAATTGCGAGACCGATTTCGTCGCGAAGAATGAGGATTTCCTCGCCTTCGCGCGCTCGCTCGCAGAACTCGTGGCGAATTCGGCCCCGATCGATGCCGGTGCTCTGTCACTGTTGCCGCTCGACGGAAGTACGGTAGAAGACCGACGCCAGAAGCTCGTGCAGAAAATCGGCGAAAACATCTCGATTCGCCGCTTCGAGCGGATGCAGACTGCGGCGCGGATCGCGCTCTACCTCCACGGCGTCAAGATCGGCGTCATGGTCGAGTACGAGGGCGCCGAGGACGTCGGCAAGGATCTCGCGATGCACATCGCGTTCGCGAAGCCGCAATACATGTCCAAGGGTGACGTTCCGGCGGACGTGGTCGCCCGTGAGCGCGAGATTCTGGCCGCACGGGCGAAGGAGTCGGGTAAGCCTGCGGAGATCGTCGCCAAGATGGTCGAAGGAGGCGTCAACAAGTTTCTTGGGGAGATCACATTGCTCGGTCAGCCCTTCGTCAAGGACGACAAGCAGACGATCGAGAAGATGCTCGCAGCGAAGAAGGCAAGGGTGGCCGGGTACAGATATTTCGTGGTGGGCGAGGGCATCGAGCGCAAGGCGACGGATTTCGCCGCGGAAGTCATGGCCCAGGCAGGGGCCGCACGCTAACGGGACCGTCGAGCGCCGGAGCCAACCTTGACACCCAAATTCAAGCGCATTCTGCTCAAGCTGTCGGGCGAAGCGCTTATGGGCAATGATGCTTACGGCATCAACCGCGCGACGATCGACCACGTCGTCGCAGAAATAGCGCAGGTCGGGCGAATGGGGGTCGAAATTGCGGTGGTCATCGGCGGCGGCAACATCTTCCGCGGGATCGCGCCGGCCGCCACCGGCATGGACCGGGCCGCGGCCGACTACATGGGCATGCTGGCGACGGTCATGAATGCACTGGCGCTGCAGGATGCGATGCGGCGCGCCGGGGTCGCAAGCCGTGTACAGTCGGCGCTCAATATCGAGCAGATCGTGGAGCCGTACATACGCGGCAAGGCAATCCGATACCTGGAAGAGGGGAAGATCGTCATTTTCGCCGCAGGCACCGGCAACCCTTTCTTCACTACGGATACCGCAGCGGCGCTGCGAGGCAGCGAAGTGAGCGCCGAAATCGTTCTGAAGGCGACCAAGGTGGACGGGGTCTATACGTCGGATCCCGCGACGGACCCATCCGCGACCCGATACGGTCGCATCAGCTTCGACGAGGCGATTGGCAGGAACCTCAAGGTGATGGACGCGACGGCGCTGACACTGTGCCGGGACCAGAAGCTTCCGATCAACGTCTTCAGCATCTTCAAGAAGGACGCCTTGAGGCGCGTGGTTCTCGGCGAAGACGAGGGCACGCTGGTCCACGTCTAAACGCGCATAGGAGACCCTCATGATCGTGGAACTCAAGAAAGGCGCCGAGCAGAAGATGCGAAAGAGCGTCGAGGCGTTCAAGACCGACCTGTCGAAGGTCCGAACCGGTCGAGCTCATACCGGGTTGCTCGACCATATCACCGTGGATTACTACGGTACTCAGACGCCACTTAATCAGGTCGCCAAGATCACGCTGCAAGATGCGCGAACCATCGCCGTGGCGCCGTTCGAGAAAAAGATGGTGCAGGCCGTGGAGAAGGCGATTCGTGATTCGGATCTCGGATTGAACCCGGCCGCGATGGGCGAAACAATTCGGGTGCCGATGCCAGCTTTGACTGAGGAAAGGCGCAAGGAGCTCATCAAGGTGGTGCGACACGAGGCGGAGAATGCGCGTATCGCGGTTCGAAACCTGCGCCGGGATGCAATACATACCCTGAAGGAAGCCCTGAAGAAGAAGGAAGTTTCGGAGAACGACGAGCGGCGCGCGCAGGACGATGTGCAGAAACTGACCGATCGACACATCGCGGAGATCGACAGCCTGCTTCAGCAGAAAGAAACCGAGCTGATGGCCGTTTGAGGGACTCATGATGGAGCAGGCGAGTTCGACCTTGGAAATTCCCCCGCATGACGCGATCCCGCGCCATGTGGCGATCATCATGGACGGCAATGGACGCTGGGCTCGGAAGCGACACCTGCCGCGGTTTGCCGGGCACAAGCGCGGAGTGGAGGCCGTCCGAGCAACCGTCAAGAACTGCATGGAGCGAGGTGTCCGTTTTCTCACGCTGTTCGCTTTCAGCTCGGAGAACTGGCGCCGGCCTGCGGAGGAGGTCGCGCTGCTGATGCAATTATTCCGCGGGGCTCTGACCGAAGAAGTCGAAAAACTGCACCGCAACGGCGCACGGCTCAAGGTGGTGGGCGACACTTCCCGCTTCGATCCGCGTATTCGCGCCCTGATCGATCGGGGAGAGAGTCTTACCGCCGCGAACGCCGGTCTTACCCTAACCATTGCCGCCAACTATGGCGGGCGCTGGGACATCCTGCAGGCATTGACCAAGCTGGTGCGGGAGCACCCCCAGGCCGCCGCCGAAGGAATCGAGGAATCCGCCGTCCTGCCGTATCTTGCGATGAGCTACGCGCCGGAACCGGACCTGTTTATCCGGACCGGGGGCGAACAACGCATCAGCAACTTCCTTCTGTGGCAGCTGGCGTACACGGAGCTTTACTTCACGGAGACGCTCTGGCCGGAATTTGACGCAAGTGCGCTCGACGCGGCGATCGCGTCATACGCCAAGCGCGAACGGCGCTTCGGGCGAACGAGCGAGCAGGTCGAGGAGGCCAAACGCGGGGATGGTACGGCGGCGGGAACAAGGCCGGCCGCGGGAGCAGTGGCCTGAGCAGCCCGCTGCTCACCAGAGTACTGACAGCCGCTCTGCTTCTCGCGGCTTTCCTTGCCGCCAATTTTCTCCTCGAGCGATCCTACTTTGCTGCGGCCGTCACGATCGTCATTGCCCTCGCCGCACACGAATGGGGAAGGTTGTGCCAGATCTCCGGCCGGGCCGCGCTCGCGTACGCCGGAATGGTCGGGCTGATCTTCTCGGCGCTTGTCTTCTGGTTGCTGCCGGTCGCCGGAGCGGGCCGGGCAGGTCTCGCCATTTTTGCGGCTGCGGGCCTGTTCTGGATGCTCGCCGCCCCAGTGTGGCTTTGGCTGGGCGTTGGATCGCGGAACCAGGCCCTGCTCCCTGCCGCCGGCTTGGTCGTGCTCGTGCCGGCGGGGCTTGCGGCCGCCTCCTTGCCACCTTCGGTCTTGCTGGTGCTGATCGCGCTAGTGTGGGTGGCGGATACGGCAGCCTATTTTGCGGGACGCGCTTTTGGCCGTCGCAAGCTTGCGCCGTCGATCAGCCCGGGCAAGACATGGGCAGGGGTCGGCGGCGCCATACTGGCCACAGCGGCCTACGCTATCATCTGCGCTGTATTGATTCCGTCGCTGGCTAACCGCGTCACCGGTTTGATGTGGTTACCGTATCTCGCGGGAGCCGGGATGCTTTGCTTCGTTAGCGTTGTCGGAGACCTGTTCGAATCGGCGCTGAAGCGTCAGGCGGGAGTCAAGGATAGCGGCATGCTTCTCCCGGGACACGGCGGGATTCTCGACCGAATCGACAGCGCGACGGCGGCATTGCCGGTCGGCGCGATGTTGTTCCATCTAATTCTTGCCACATGAGCCGCTCTGATCCCTCCAGCGATGCGTCGGGGCGAAAGCTCAGGCTGGTGATACTCGGAGCTACGGGTTCCGTCGGTAAGAGCACGCTTGACGTCGTGAGCCGTCATCCGCAGCGTTACGGGTTGTTCGCGCTTACCGCGCATCGTTCGGTGGACGCCTTGCTCGACCAGTGCCTGCGCTATCAGCCGCGCTACGCCGTGCTGTCGGGGGTGAACGAGCAAAACGCTTTGCGCGACCGATTCCGCGAGGCCGGCTGTGCCTGCGAACTGCTGTTCGGTCCCAATGCACTCGAGGCGGTCGTCACCGATCCCGAATGCGATGTCGTGATGGCGTCGATCGTCGGAGCTGCGGGCCTCGCTCCCACGTTGGCTGCTGCCACGGCAGGCAAGCGCGTCTTGCTTGCGAACAAAGAGGCTCTCGTCATGGCCGGCGGCCTTTTCATGCGCGCGGTACGCCACGCCGGAGCGATCCTGCTGCCGATCGACAGCGAGCACAATGCCGTATTCCAGTGCCTGCCGCATGACCCCGGCGCCCGCCCTGTGCTCGGCACGGTGCGTCGGATTCTGCTTACTGCATCGGGCGGTCCTTTTCGCGGACTGTCGAGCGACCGTCTCGCGACCGTAACCCCGGACGAGGCCTGTGCGCACCCGAATTGGGTCATGGGACGGAAGATCTCCGTCGATTCCGCGACGATGATGAACAAGGGTCTCGAAGTCATCGAAGCTCACTTGTTGTTTGATTTGCCTCCCGACAGGATCGAGGTGGTGGTGCATCCCCAGAGCATCGTTCACTCATTGGTCGAGTACGTCGATGGCTCGATGATCGCGCAGCTGTCAAATCCGGACATGCGGGTACCGATCGCGCATGCACTCGCGTTTCCAGACCGCATCGAGTCCGGGGCGCGGTCACTCGATCTTGGAGAGGTTGGCCAGCTATCCTTCGAGCGCCCCGACCGTCGCCGCTTTCCATGCCTCGGTATCGCATATGAGGCGTTGCGGACCGGGGGCGCGGCGCCGGCAGTTCTCAATGCGGCGAACGAGGTGGCCGTGGAGGCGTTCCTCTGCGGACGCCTGCGGTTTACGGAGATCGCAAGCGTGATCCAGCGTACGCTCGATTTGCACCGAGGAGGATCGGCCGAAGATCTGGGCAGCGTGCTCGAGGCCGATGCGGCCGCGCGGCGCGTCGCGATGCAGATCATCGAGCGCGTCATGGGGCGGGCAGCATGAACTTCATACATACCCTCGCCGCCTTCATCGTCGCCCTCGGTATCCTGATCGTGGTGCACGAGTACGGACACTATCTGGCGGCACGGCTCTGCGGCATCAAAGTGCTGCGATTTTCCGTGGGCTTCGGTCGACCGATTGCGCGCTGGCGCAGCCGCAGCGGGACGGAATGGGTCGTTGCGGCAGTCCCGTTTGGCGGCTACGTAAAGATGCTGGACGAGCGTGAGGGGCCGGTGGAACCGCAGGAGCTCGCACATGCGTTCAACCGCCAGAGCGTTGCGAGGCGGTTCCTCGTCGTCGTCGCTGGGCCGTTGTTCAATTTCGTGTTCGCGATCGCAGTGTACTCGGCCCTCTTCATGCATGGCCTTCCGGAAGCCAGGCCGGTCGTCGCCGCCCCTCCGACGGCCAGCCCCGCCGCGGCCGCGGGTTTCCGGGCAGGAGACACCGTGAAGGCAATTGACGGCGATCCCATTCAAACGTGGCAGGAAGTCCGCTGGCGCGTGCTGCAGGCGGTGCTGCAGCATGGGTCCCTGCGCATCGAAGTGGAAAACCAGCGCAATCACCGTGCGGACCTCGTTCTCGATTTGCACGGGATGTCCGATGCCGATATGGAAGGCGATGTGCTGGGTCGTGTCGGTTTGAATCTGTATCGGCCCCCGCTCGATCCAGTACTCGGAAGCCTGGTCCCGGGCAGTCCGGCCGAGACAGCGGGGCTGGCTCCCGGCGATCGAATAACCAAGCTCGATGGTGAACAGATCGAGTCCTGGGACGCGCTCGTGACCGCGGTGCGGGCGCACCCGGGGCAACGTGTGACGCTGACGATTGAGCGGGGCGGCACATTGCGGACCGTCGAGGTGCGACCGGAGGTCGTGGAATCCGGTGGCGAGCGCTTCGGGCGAATCGGTGCCGCGCCGCAAGTGCCGCCGTCGCACGCCGACAAGATGCTGATCAGGGTTCAATACGGTCTGTTCGCCAGCGTTGCGAAGGCGGTGCAGAAGACCACGGATATCGCGCTGTTCAGCCTGCGCATGATAGGCAAGATGATTGTTGGCGAGGTGTCCTGGAGGCATATCTCCGGGCCCGTGACGATCGCAGATTACGCCGGCCAGTCTGCGCAGCTCGGGTGGATTTCGTATGTCACGTTCCTCGCATTGATCAGCATCAGCCTTGGAGTCCTCAACCTGCTGCCCATACCGCTGCTCGATGGAGGTCACTTGATGTACTATGCGGCGGAGATAATAAAAGGCAGCCCGGTATCCGAGCGCGCGATGGAACTCGGCCAGCGCGTGGGGTTGGCGCTGCTGCTGGTCATGATGGCGTTCGCCTTCTATAACGACCTCAACCGTCTGCTCTCGGGCTGACCGATGCGCAAAGGCATACTCGCCATCCTGGCTTTCAGTCTTCTCGCGATGGCGTTCGACGCCGCGGCTCAGGCGTTTCAGCCCTTTGTTGTAAAAGACATCCGACTCGAAGGCCTGCAGCGAACCGAACCCGGGACGCTGTTCAGCTATCTGCCCGTGAAGGTCGGCGATACCATGACCGAGCAGAAGGCTCAAGACGCGCTGCGCGCGCTCTATGCGACGGGCTTTTTCAAGAACGTGAGACTCGATGTGCAGAACGACGTGCTCATCGTTTCGGTCGAGGAGCGGCCAGCGATCGCGCAAATTGACATCTCTGGCGCAAAAGACATCAGCAGCGACGCCCTCAAGAAGGTCCTCCGTGAGCAAGGCCTCGCCGAGGGCCGGATCTTCGACCGCTCGGTGCTGGAGACCGCGGAGCAGGAACTGAAGCGCCAGTATCTGGCGCGCGGCCGGTACGCGGCTGAGGTTCAAACAACCGTTACGCCGCTCGAGAGAAATCGCGTCGGAATCAATATCGCGGTCAACGAAGGCGAGGTCGCCAAGATACGGTCGATCAACATCGTTGGGGCGGAGGCCTTTCCGACGAAGGACCTGCTGTCGCTGTTCGTGTTGCGCACTCCGGGTTGGCTGACCTGGTATACCAAGAACGACCAGTATTCCCGCCAGAAGCTCGCGGCCGATTTGGAGACGCTGAGATCGTACTACCTGAACCGCGGCTACCTGGACTTCGAGATCGAGTCGACGCAAGTATCTATCACACCCGATAAGCACGACATCTACATCACCGTGAATATCCACGAAGGTGAGAAGTACACCGTGTCGGACATCAAGCTTGCCGGACAAATGCTGGTGCCCCAGCAGGAGCTTGAAAAGCTGATCACCATCAAGCCGGGAGACGTCTTTTCGCGCGAGAAGCTGACTGCGACCACGAAAGCCATCTCGGAGCGGCTGGGCAACGATGGGTATGCTTTTGCCAATGCGAACGCGGTGCCGCAGGTTGACAAGGACAAGCGGACGGTGGCGTTTACGATCCTGATCGACCCGGGCCGTCGCGTGTACGTGCGTCGAATCAACGTGAGCGGCAATAACAAGACGCGTGACGAGGTAATCAGGCGCGAAATGCGCCAGCTGGAAGGCGCGTACTACGACGCGTCCAAGATCCAGCTTTCCCGCCGTCGCATCGATCGTACCCAGTACTTCGCCGACGTCAACGTTGAAACGCAGCCGGTGGAGGGGGTGCCCGACCAGGTCGACGTCAATTACGCGGTGAAGGAAAAGGCAACCGGGGCGGTGCTGCTCGGCGCGGGCTACTCCACGGTCGACAAGCTCGTGCTCTCTGCGTCGATCACTCAGTCAAACGTTTTTGGTAGCGGGAAGTATCTGTCGGCGGTCGTGAACACGGGCAGCGTGAACAGGGTGCTGTCGCTGTCGTACCTGAATCCGTATTACACCGTGGATGGCGTCAGCCAGGGGTTCGACATCTACAGGCGGGACGTCGATGCGTCCAGCCTCGCGGTCGGAGCGTACAAGACGAGCACCGTTGGCGGGGGAGTCAAGTTCGGCTACCCCCTGTCCGAGATTGATTCGGTCAATTTCGGGCTGACCGCGGAGAACGTGCACCTCGAGACGTTCACCAATAGCCCGTTTTCGTACATCGACTTCGTCAACCAGTTCGGCAACCAGTACAAATACCTGTCGGGTACTGCCGGCTACGGTCGCGACACGCGTGACAGCCTGATCATTCCGACCTCGGGAGCCCTCTCCCGCATCACGACAGAACTGGCGGGCGGCGACCTGGAATACTACCGCCTGGGCTACCAGCAACAGTGGCTGTATCCGCTGACCCAGGACTACACGCTCTTCCTGAATGGCGAAATAGGATACGCCGCCGGTCTCGGCAACAAGCCGCTTCCATTCTTCAAGAATTTCTACGCCGGCGGTCCGGGATCGGTGCGCGGCTACGATGCCTATTCGCTGGGCCCGCAGGATCCGGCCGGCAATGCGCTGGGCGGGAACCGCAAGGTAATCGGATCTGCGGAGTTCCAGTTCCCCGTACCGGGCGCAGGGCACGACAAGTCGCTGCGACTTGCCGTGTTCGTAGATGCCGGCCAGGTCTGGGGAGAAGGGCAGAAGCTATCGGCCGGCGACCTGCGCTACTCCTCGGGCCTGGCGGTGTCGTGGAGCTCTCCATTCGGGCCGTTGCGCCTTTCTTTCGCACAACCGCTCAACAGTAAGGATGGCGACCGGATCCAGAGGTTACAATTCACGTTCGGTACCGGCTTCTGATTCAGGGCGTGATCACCATGCAACTCCGATTTTTCATATTGTCTGCCGTGATCCTTTTGGCAGCCGCGCCGGCCGTTGGTCTTGCGCAGACCAAGATCGGCTTCGTGAGCACGGAGCGAATCCTGCGGGATTCGGCGGCGGCCGCCCGCGCCACCAAGAGGCTCGAGACCGAGTTCGCGAAAAAGCAGCAGGACATCAAGCAGCTGGCCGATCAGCTCAAGCGCTTGCAGGGTGATCTCGAGCGCGACGCCGTCACGATGTCCGAGAGCCAGCGACGCGATAAGGAGCGGCAGTACAACGAGATGAGCCGGGAGCTCCAGCGGCGGGACCGCGATTTCCGCGACGAAGTGAATCAGCGGCGAAACGAGGAGATGGCGCAGCTGCTTGACCAGGCAAACCGGGTCATCCGGCAGATCGCCGAGAGCGAGAATTACGACGCAATACTCCAGGATGGAGTTTACGTGAATCCGCGCGTCGACATCACCGACAAGGTGATCAAGGCGCTGGACAGCAAGCCTCCATCGCGATGACATGCCGGGCCCGTTCACGCTCGCGGAGATCGTCTCGCAACTCGGCGGCCATCTACTCGGCGATCCCGCCACGCTAATACGCCAGGTAGGATCCCTGGAGCGCGCTTCAGCCGAGCAGATCACATTCCTCGCAAGCACGCGTCACAGGCCCAAACTCCTCGCGAGCGGTGCGGCGGCCGTGGTCCTGTCCCCGGAGGCTCAGGAGCTGACGACTCTTCCGCGAATTGTCTGTCAAGATCCGTACCTTTATTTTGCGCGAGTCTCGCGGCTGTTCAACCCGACGGTGCCTCCCGAGCCCGCGATCGATGCGTCGGCCCAAGTCGCGGACAATGCGAGAATCGCCTCGTCGGCCCGCATCGACGCCGGGGTCGTGGTCGGGGAGGGCGCCTCGGTCGGCGAGCGTGTCTGGATCGGGGCCGGATCTTACGTCGGCGCCGGATCGACGATCGGCGACGACAGCCGCCTCTATCCTTCGGTGGTCCTCTACCACGGCTGCCACGTTGGGGCACGGGCGATCATCCATTCCGGCGCGGTGGTGGGTGCCGACGGTTTCGGGCTGGCAAGCGACGACGGCCGCTGGGTGAAAATTCCACAGATCGGACGCGTCTGGATCGGGGACGACGTGGAGGTCGGAGCGAACACCACCATCGACCGCGGAACCATCGACGATACGGTCATCGAGGATGGGGTGAAGCTCGACAACCAGATCCAGATCGGTCACAACGTACGCATCGGAGCGCATACGGCGATCGCCGGTTGCGTCGGAATCGCAGGCAGCACGCAGATCGGCCGGCACTGCGCTATCGGTGGTGCGGCGATGATCATCGGACACTTGCGCATCGTGGATCACGTCACGATATCGGCCGGCACGATGATCTCGAGTTCGATCCATAAGGCGGGCACTTACACGGGCATATACCCGTTCGACGACAATTCATCCTGGGTGCGCAACGCGGCGTACGTAAGGCAGCTGGAGAAGCTCGCCGATCGGATCCGGATGCTCGAGATGCGTCTAGAGGGAAGGGACAAGAATGACTGAGATGGATATTAGGGTTGTACTCGACCATCTGCCCCAGCGCTTTCCGTTCTTGATGATCGACCGGATCAAGGAGTTCGAGGCCGGTAAACGCATCGTCGCGCTGAAGAACGTGACGGTGAACGAGCCCTACTTCCCCGGCCACTTTCCCTACAAGCCCATCATGCCGGGGGTACTCATACTGGAGGCGATGGCGCAGGCGGCGGGGGTGCTGGTTTTCCGGTCGTCGGGCGAGCGGCCCACAGAGCGCTCCCTTTACTACTACGCCGGCATCGACAACGCGCGATTCAAGAAACCGGTCATTCCTGGAGATCAGCTGGAAATCGAGGTCGTGATCCAGGCCGTCAAGCGCAGCATCTGGAAATTCGCCTGCGTCGCCCGAGTCGATGGCGCGATGGTCGCGGAGGCCGACATCCTCTGCACCTTGCGCGCGAATCCGCCAGACGATAAATGATTCATCCGACCGCGATCGTGCAGCCGGGCGCAAGGCTTGCGCCTGACGTCGCAGTCGGGGCGTTCTCCATCATCGGCGCGGGCGCCGAGATCGGGGAAGGAACATCGATCGGTTCACATGTGATCATCGAGGGCCGAACGCGCATCGGACGAAGAAACAGGATCCATTCGTTTTCCGCGATCGGTGGTCCGCCTCAGGACAAGAAGTATTCCGGCGAAGACACCGCCGTTGAGATCGGCGACGGCAATACAATCCGCGAATACGTGACCATCAACCGTGGCACGGTCCAGGACGCGGGCGTGACGCGGCTCGCGGACGACAACTGGATCATGGCGTACGTGCACATCGCGCATGACTGCCAGATCGGAAGCCACACGATATTCGCCAATGCCACCCAGCTCGCCGGCCACGTACACATCGGCGATTGGGCCATTCTGGGCGGCGTTACGCTGGTTCACCAGTTCGTGCACATCGGTGCCCACAGCTTCGCCGCGGTCGGCACGATCCTCGTGCAGGACGTGCCGCCCTACGTCATGGTGGCCGGACACGACGCCAAGCCGTACGGCATCAATAGCGAGGGCTTGCGACGGCGCGGTTTCGCGGCGGAGACCATCAGTGCGCTCAAGCGTGCCTACAAGACGCTTTATCGTTCCGGGCTGGGGCTGGAGGACGCGCGCAAGGCTCTCGAAGCGCTGGCTCAGGAATGCGGCGAGGTGCGCCCAATGCTGGACTTCCTGGGGCGCTCCGGGCGCGGGATCGTCCGCTAGCTCGTGCCGGCGGACACCGCACACATTGCCATGGTGGCGGGCGAGGCCTCCGGGGACTTGCTTGCCGCACATCTGATCGCCGCTCTCCAGGCGCGCAGGCCTGCCCTGCGCTTTCATGGCATCGGCGGTCCAAAGATGCAGGCCCTGGGCTTTTCGGCAGATTACCCGATGGAAAAGCTCGCGGTGCGGGGCTACGTCGAGGTGCTGCGCCAACTGCCCGAGATCATGGAAATACGCAAGGCGCTCGTCACGCGCTTGCTGGCCGATCCTCCGGACCTCTTCATAGGGGTCGACGCGCCCGACTTCAATCTGGACCTGGAGCGGCGCCTGAAGCGCGCGGGCATTCCCGCCGTTCACTACGTCAGTCCTTCAATCTGGGCCTGGCGCCCGTGGCGCATCCGCAAGATCGCCCGCTCCGTTACGCACATGCTTGCGCTGTTTCCGTTCGAGGCGCCGTTGTACGAACGAGCTGGCGTAGCCGTAACCTATGTGGGCCACCCGCTTGCGGACGTGATACCGCTCGAACCCGACAGAGAGGAAGCGCGGGCGCAACTGCGGCTGCCGCGCGGCAAGCGGGTCATCGCGCTGCTTCCGGGAAGCCGCAAGTCCGAGCTGCAGTACATGGCGGAGCTGTTCGTCAAAACAGCTCGTCGCCTCGACGAGGAGATCAAGGACATTCATTTCGTCTGTCCGATGGCGACGCGCGAGACGCGCGACATGTTCGAAGATGCGCAGCGTTTCCATGCCGGAAGCGAACTCCCGCTTACGCTCCTGTTCGGCCACTCGCATGAGGCTCTCGCGGCGGCCGACCTGGCGTTGGTTGCGAGCGGCACGGCGACCCTTGAGGCGGCCCTGTTCAAGACGCCAATGGTGATTACGTACCGCATGTCCGCCATTACCGCGGCACTGATGCGGCGCATGCGACGGCTGCCTTATGTCGGATTGCCGAACATCTTGGCGGGAGAGTTCCTGGTTCCCGAACTGCTGCAGGAGCAGGCCACGCCGGGCGCATTGAGCGCCGCTCTGATCGCCCTGATGCAGGACGGCGAGGCACAGCGCCGGCAGATTCAGAAATTCCGTGAAATCCACGCCCTCCTGCGGCAAAACGCCGCCGAGAAGGCGGCAGACGCGGTGCTGGCAGTGCTTGACGGCGGCCATGCGTAAGCCCGTCGTGTGCGGTGTCGACGAGGCGGGTCGTGGCCCCATTGCGGGCCCGGTCTTCGCCGCGGCGGTGATTCTAGACCCCGATCGGCCAATCGAGGGCTTGAGGGATTCCAAGCTGCTTTCCGAAACTCGCCGCGAGCGTCTGGCGGAGGCGATTCGGGCGAGGGCGCTCGCCTGGTCATGTGCCTTCGCGAGCGTCGATGAGATCGACCGCATGAACATACTTCGTGCGACGCTGCTCGCCATGCGCAGGGCGGTCGAGGGGCTCGGCGTCATTCCGGACGAAGCCTGGATCGACGGAAATCAATGCCCGGATCGTCTGGCGTGCCCGGCGCGGGCCATCGTAGGTGGCGACGCGCTGTGCGCCGAAATCTCCGCGGCATCGATCGTCGCCAAGACCGAGCGTGACGCCGAAATGCGACGGTTGCACCTGCTCTATCCTCAATACGGCCTCGCGCGGCATAAGGGATATCCCACGGCGGAGCACCTCGAGCTGCTGAACCGCCACGGCGTCTGCGATATCTACCGCAGGACGTTTGCGCCGGTACGCAGGCTGCTCGGGTGAAAGCACTTCGATCCCGTGACAACCCCCGCGTGCGGCGCTGGCAGCGGCTGGCACAGGATCGACGAATGCGAAGGAGCGAGCGGCGTGCGCTCATCGAGGGCCCACACCTGGTGCAGGCGTACATCGAACAGCGCGGGGTGCCGATATCGATCCTTGTAAGCGAGCGAGGAAGCGCGCGGGACGAGATCGCGCGGCTCGTGACCCGTTCCGAACTTACTCCGGTTGTGCTGTCGGACTCGTTGTTCAATGCGATCGCGGACAGCGAATCGCCGACCGGAATCGCGGCAGAGATCGCCATTCCCGACATGGCGGTCGACCTCCGGCAGTCGGAAAGTTGCCTGTTTCTCGACGGGGTTCAGGACATGGGCAACGTCGGCGCGATCCTTCGCAGCGCTGCGGCTTTCGGGGTACGCGACGTCGTGCTCGGGCGCGGATGCGGGGACCCCTGGGCCCCGAAGACCCTGCGCGCGGGCATGGGCGCGCACTTCGCCATGCGCTTGTCGCAGACCGATCAGCTCGCGGTGGCAATCGAAGAATTCGGGGGGCGCGTAGTTTGCACCATGCCGCACGGGGGCACGCCGCTTTTCTCGGTTGACCTCGCAGGCCGCATCGGCCTGGTCGTCGGTGCGGAGGGCGGTGGCGTGAGCGATGCGGTCGCGGCCCGTACGGACGTCATCGCAACGATCCCCATGGGCGCGGGCGTTGAATCGATCAACGTGGCCGCCGCGGTCGCGATCTGCCTTTACGAAAGGCAAAGGCAGCTCAGAACAGGTGCTTCTCGATTCTGAGTTCTCGCATGATGGTCGTCGCGATTTCCTCGATCGACTTGGCCGTCGAGTCTAGCCAGCGAATCCCCTCGCGGCGCATCAATTGCTGGGCCTGCTCGACTTCAAATCGGCAGTTCTCCAGATCGGCGTACCGGCTGTGCGGACGCCTCGACTGCCGGATCTCGGTAAGACGCTCGGGTGCGATGCTCAAGCCGTAGAGCTTGGCCTTTTTTGACCGCAGCGCGCGGGGCAACTGCCTGCGTTCCAGATCTTCCGGGATCAAGGGGTAGTTCGCAGCCCTCACGCCGAATTGCAGCGCGAGGTACAGGCAGGTCGGAGTCTTTCCGCTGCGCGAGACCCCCACCAGGATCACGTCGGACGCATCGAGGTCGACGTCGGAGGCGCCATCATCGTGCGACATCGCAAAATTGATCGCTTCGATCCTGTTGTGGTACTCCTTCTTGTCCATGGCGCTGTGCGAGCGGCCGATGGTGTGAGTCGACGGAATACCGAGCCCGGCCTCCAGGGGTCCGATGAAGGTCTCGAAGAAATCGAGGAACAGGGCGCTTGTTCTGCGTACGACGGCGCGGACGTCGGTGTTGACCAGCGTCGAAAACACGACCGGCTGGCCGTTTCCACGGGCCGCCTCCTGTTCGATGCGGACACGGCATTCCTCGGCTTTTTGAAGCGAATCGATAGACGACAGCGTGACCTGGTCAAACTCTACCCCCTCGAACTGTGTCAGCAGGCTGTGGCCCAGCATCTGCGAGGTGATCCCGGTACCGTCGGAAAGGAAGAAGACTGTGCGACGCATGGTTGAAAAAAGGCAAAGCCCTCGAAAGAAGCGTGCTGCGCGCCGGGTGGGGAGCCGATAAAATAATTATTGTGCCCGGATTGGGGCAACAGCAGGGAGCAACCCGCGATGTTCGTATCCTGGTTGAAGGATCTCCGCATGACCGACCTCGATCAGGTCGGTGGCAAAAACGCATCACTCGGCGAGATGCTGGGGCATTTGGCGCAATCCGGAATTCGCGTTCCCGGCGGCTTTGCTACCACCGCAGACGCCTATCGGAAGTTCCTGTCGACCGGAGGACTCGACCGACGCATCGGCGAGCGCTTGACGCGGCTTGATCCGAGCGACGTCACCGAGCTGGCGAAATGCGGCAAGGAGATTCGATCATGGATCGAAGCGGAGCCTTTTCCGGAAGAGATCGAAGCTTCGATAAGACAATATTATCAGTCTCTTAAAGACACTCTCTCAAGTGAAATATCGTTTGCGGTGCGATCCTCCGCGACCGCCGAGGACCTGCCCGATGCTTCGTTCGCCGGACAGCAGGAAACGTTCCTCAACATCCGCGGCATCGACAACGTACTGGAGGCGATTCGACAAGTCTTTGCGTCGCTGTACAACGATCGGGCGATCTCCTACCGCGTTCACCATGGATTCGACCATGCCTCGGTCGCTCTTTCGGCTGCGGTCCAGCAGATGGTGCGAAGCGATCTGGGTGCCAGTGGCGTGATGTTCACGCTCGACACCGAATCTGGATTTCGCGAGGTCGTCTTCATCACGGCTTCCTGGGGGCTGGGCGAGATGGTGGTTCAGGGCGCGGTCAATCCGGATGAGTTCTACGTTCATAAGCCGATGCTGGCGGCCGGTCGGCCGGCCGTGATTCGGCGCGGACTTGGATCAAAGCTGCAGAAAATGGTGTTCGCGGACAGTGAGTCCGCGGGGCGTTCGACGCACGTGATCGACGTCGCGGACGGCGAGCGCAACCGGTTTTCGCTGAGCGACGGCGATGTGCTCGAGCTCGCACGCTACGCGGTGGAGATCGAGCGGCACTATGGTCGCCCGATGGACATCGAATGGGCCAAGGACGGGATTGACGGCGGTTTGTATGTGTTGCAGGCGCGCCCGGAGACGGTGCGATCGCGCAAACAGGGCGCCAGCGAACGCTATACCCTCAAGGCGAGCTCCAAGGTACTGGCCAGTGGTCGTGCGATCGGCCACAAGATCGGGGCCGGGAAGGTGCGTCTCGTCAAGAACGCCTCGCAAATGTCCGTGGTGAAGAAGGGCGACGTGCTGGTCACGGACATGACGGACCCAAACTGGGAGCCCGTTATGAAACTTGCCGCCGCGATCGTCACCAATCGCGGCGGTCGCACCTGCCATGCCGCCATCATTGCCCGTGAGCTCGGTATACCGGCGGTGGTGGGCTGCGGAGACGCGACCGAGCGCCTCGTCGGCGACAAGCCGGTGACCGTATGCTGCGCCGAGGGCGATACCGGCAACGTTTACGACGGCGCCCTGCCGTTCGAGGTCACCGCGAGCGAACTAGGGGAAATGCCGAAGATTCCGGTAAAGATCGCCATGAACGTCGGCAATCCTCAGCTCGCGTTCGACTTCGCCCAATTGCCAAGCGCGGGGGTTGGTCTGGCCAGACTCGAGTTCATCATCAATAACGAGATTGGGGTCCATCCGCGAGCCTGCCTCGAGTACCCGGATCTGCCGGCGGAACTGAAGGAAAAGGTGGAAAAGGCCGCGCGCGGCTATTCCGATCCCAAGACTTTCTTCCGGGAGAAACTGGTCGAAGGGGTGGCTACCATCGCCGCGGCGTTCTGGCCCCGGCCCGTCATCGTGCGGCTTTCCGATTTCAAGTCGAACGAGTACCGCAAGCTGCTCGGTGGCGAGCGCTACGAGCCGGACGAGGAAAACCCGATGCTGGGCTTTCGCGGCGCGTCCCGCTACATTGCGGGCAGCTTCAGGGATTGCTTCTACCTCGAGTGCGCCGCCATGAAGAAGGTGCGCGACGAGCTCGGACTGACCAACGTCGAACTCATGGTGCCTTTCGTCCGGACGGTCACCGAAGCCCGGGAGGTGGTCCGTCTGCTTGCCGAAAAGGGGCTTAGGCGCGGCGCCAACGGCCTGCGCATCGTGATGATGTGCGAGCTGCCGTCGAATGCGGTGCTGGCCGAGGAGTTTCTAGAGCACTTCGACGGCTTCTCGATCGGCTCGAACGACATGACGCAGCTGACGTTGGGCCTGGACCGCGATTCAGGGTTGGTTGCGGAGATTTTCGACGAGCGCGACCCGGCGGTAAAGGCGATGCTCGCCATGGCGATCCAAGCATGCCGCAAGCATGGCAAGTACGTGGGCATTTGCGGCCAGGGGCCATCCGATCATCCCGACTTGGCGCGCTGGCTCATGGAGCAGGGGATCGAGAGTCTTTCGCTGAATCCAGATACAGTGGTCTCGACTTGGCTTTCTCTCGCAGAAAAGCCGGCGGCGCCCGACGACGCGAGACAGCGTCGTTCCGCGGTCGCCTGAGTCGTGCTGGCTCAGCCGCGGGCGCGCAGCAACCGCTGCTTGTCCCGCTGCCACTCGCGCTCGCGCTCCGAGGCCCGCTTGTCGTGCTTGAGTTTGCCCCGCGCTAGGGCGATCTCTAGCTTGATGCGGCCCTTTCGGTAATGCATGTCCAGCGGTATGAGCGTGTAGCCGCGCTGCTCGACCTTGCCGATGAGCCGCTTGATCTCTTCCGCATGCATCAGCAGCTTCCTGCTGCGCGTGGGGTCGGGCGTGAAATGCGTCGATACCGTAGGCAGAGGACTGAGGTGTGCCCCGATCAACCACAGCGCGCGGTTCTTTACTACCACGTATGCGTCGGCGAGCTGCACGCGGCCGGCTCGGATCGCCTTGACTTCCCAGCCCTCCAGCACCAGGCCCGCCTCATAGCGCTCCTCGACGAAATAGTCGTGGAATGCCTTCCGATTTAGCGCGATAGACATGAATGAAGGCCGGGGAGGGCCGTGATTGTAGCAGCGAAGAAAGGGACCGCTTGAAGCGCATCACGCGGTCGGCCATCGTCGAGCATCCTGCCAATGCGCTGTATGCGCTGGTCGAGGATATCGAGGCATATCCGCAATTCCTGCCGTGGTGTCTCGCGGCGCAGGTTCACGAACGTACCGAAAACCGGACGGTAGCCACGCTCACCGTCGGGATCAAGGGGATCCGCCAGTCCTTCACCACGGAGAACACCAACCGCCCCGGCGAGCGCATCGACATGCGCCTCGTCGAAGGACCGTTCAAGCGCTTCTCAGCCGTGTGGCACTTCGCGCCGCTTGACGCGAAAGCCGCGCGTATAGGGTTCACGCTGGAGTATCAGTTCGCGAGCCGTCTGCTGGCGAGGATGCTTGAGCCGCTGTTCGACCACATTGCGGACACGATGGTGACTTCCTTCGCCCGG
Organism: Burkholderiales bacterium; assembly: GCA_049582445.1. GTDB lineage: Bacteria > Pseudomonadota > Gammaproteobacteria > Burkholderiales > SG8-39 > DAHVFK01. The sequence goes on along the minus strand of JBAUTZ010000318.1, from coordinate 23,455 downwards.
CGAGCGGACACAGTCCATGGCACGACGTCTGCGCATTGAGGTCGTCTACGCTGTACCGGGTTTGCTCGATGCCGTCCAGGTCGTGCTCGACGAAGGCGCGACCGTTGGCCAGGCGATCGAGGCATCCGGAATGCCTCTGCGCCATCCCGAAATCGACGTACTGAGCCAGCCTCTCGGAATCCATGGCCGCCGGGTTCTGCCCGGAGACTCGCTAACCGACGGCGACCGGATCGAGCTGTACCGGCGCTTGCGTGCGGACCCGAAGGCGGCGCGGCGCGCGCGCGCCGGCCGACGCCGTAGTTAGCCCGCTAGTTGCACCACTGTCTCACCTGCTCCTGAGCCCGCGCCGTCTCCGCGGCGCGTTGTTGGTCGCTGATGTAGTAGCGCTCGCCTTTTTGATCCACGGTCATGACTCGCTCGCCGCTCTCCAGCGTGCGGAGGGCCGCCTGGGCGTGTTTGCAGTTCTCCTCCTTTTCCCGCGCCTGCTGCTGCTCCTTGTCCGCCTTGGCCGCAGCTTCCTGCGCTTCCTTGATGCGGCGACGGAACTCGAGCTCCTGCTCGGCCGGGGTAAGGGGGCCTTTTTTCGCAGCTGGCGCGCCTTCTTTGACGTCGCCGGTCGGCGCGGGGCTCGGGGTGGAACTGATCGGCGGTGGAGGTGGGCCCAGTGGTGTCGCGTTGACGCCCGGCGGCGGTGTGTCGCCGTATTGCGTGTGCCCGTTCTTGTCGACCCACTTGTAGCCTTGCGCGTGCGCCGTGGCCGCTAGGAGACCGCAAAGCAACAGCCCGATCCACCGCGACAGCCTCATGCTTCCTCCTTGCACATCGATACCGGGCCATTGCGCGCAGCCGCTGCCCGGGTGACACGGTGACGGTAGCGGCTTTCCCGATACGCGTCAAACGCCTACTTTTCACGGTTCTCCCGAACACATGCACCGCTGCCCGGCCGGGGACGCGCGTCGGTGGGAATGCATCGCTCGCGTATAATGCGTTTTTGCGAGAAAGGAACCCTCAATGCGCGTCATTCAGAAGGCGCTGACCTTCGACGACGTTCTCCTCCTTCCCGCCCACTCGCGCGTCCTGCCGCGCGAGGTCTCGCTGAAGACCCGCCTCACCCGAACGCTCGAGCTCCACATTCCGCTCGTGTCCGCTGCCATGGACACCGTTACGGAGGCGCGCCTGGCGATAGCCCTCGCCCAAGAGGGCGGCATAGGAATAGTGCACAAGAACCTTACGCCGCAGGCGCAAGCGGCAGAAGTGGCGAAGGTGAAGCGTTTCGAGTCGGGTGTGCTGCGGGATCCGATGACCGTGACGCCGGACATGACGGTGCGCGACGTGATGGCTTTGCAGCAGCAATACAAGATTTCGGGTTTCCCGGTGGTCAAGGGCGGGAAGGTGGTTGGCATCGTCACCAACCGGGACCTGCGCTTCGAGACCAACCGTGACCAGCCGGTGAAGGCCGTGATGACGCCGCAGCGCAAGCTGGTGACTGTGCGCGAGGGCGCGACACGGGAGGAGGCGATGCAGCTCATGCACAAGCACCGCCTCGAGCGCGTGCTGGTAGTGGACGACGAGTTCAGCCTCAAGGGACTGGTCACCGTCAAGGACATCCTCAAGGAGAGCGCGCACCCGAACGCGTGCAAGGATCCGCAGGGAAAGCTCAGGGTGGGCGCCGCGGTGGGCGTCGGCGAAGGCACCGAGGAGCGCGTCGCGGCGCTGGTCGAGGCGGGCGTCGATGTCCTGGTCGTGGACACCGCGCACGGCCACGCGCAGGGCGTGCTGGATCGCGTGCAATGGGTCAAGAAGAACTACCCTAAGATGCAGGTGATCGGCGGCAACGTCGGTACTGGCGACGGTGCGCGGGCACTCGTCGACCACGGGGCCGACGGCGTGAAGGTGGGCATCGGCCCCGGTTCGATCTGCACCACGCGCATCGTCGCGGGCGTCGGCGTACCGCAAATCACGGCGATCCAGAACGTCGCCGAGGCCCTTCAGAGCACCGATGTCCCCTTGGTTGCGGACGGCGGCGTTCGCTATTCGGGGGACATTGCCAAAGCGCTGGCCTCCGGCGCGCATGCCGTGATGCTGGGGTCGCTCTTCGCCGGCACCGAGGAAGCGCCGGGCGAGATCGAGCTCTTTCAGGGGCGCTCGTACAAGTCCTACCGCGGCATGGGCTCTCTCGGCGCGATGCAAAAAGGCGCCGCGGACCGCTACTTCCAGGATTCCGAGATGAATGTCGACAAGCTGGTCCCGGAGGGAGTCGAGGGGCGCGTGCCGTACAAGGGACCGGCGCTGAGCGTAGTCCAGCAACTTCTGGGCGGAGTTCGGGCGAGCATGGGCTACACGGGTTGCTCGACGATAGACGAGCTTCGCACCAAATCACGATTCGTCGAGATCACCACGGCCGGCGTGCGTGAGTCCCACGTGCACGACGTGCAGATCGTCAAGGAAGCTCCGAATTACCGCGTTGAATGAGATCAGGATGCACGACAAGATCCTGATTCTCGACTTCGGCGCGCAGTACACGCAGCTCATCGCGCGCCGAGTGCGCGAAGCGAAGGTCTACTGCGAGATCCACCCTTGCGACGTGCCGGACGCGTTCGTGCGCGAATTCGGGGCGAAGGGCGTCATCCTCTCCGGCAGCCATATGTCGGCCTACGAGGAGTCGCACGAGCAGGCACCCAAGGCCGTGTTCGAGCTCGGCGTGCCGGTGCTGGGGATCTGCTACGGCATGCAAACGATGGCGCAACAGCTCGGCGGAAGGGTCGAAGCGGGCAAGGTGCGCGAGTTTGGCCATGCGGAGGTGCGCGCCCGTGGTCACAGCAAGCTGCTGGAGGGCGTCGAGGACCATCGAACTGCCGAGGGCCACGGCATGCTCAACGTGTGGATGAGCCACGGCGACAAGGTGGTCGACATGCCGCCCGGGTTCAAGCTCATGGCCTCTACCGAGGCCTGCCCGATCGCCGGCATGGCCGACGAGGCGCGCGCGTTCTACGGCGTGCAGTTCCACCCGGAGGTGACTCACACCCGGCAGGGAAAAAAGATCCTGGAGCGCTTCGTCCGTGCCATCTGCGGCTGCGGTGGCGACTGGAACATGCCCGACTACGTCAGCGAGGCGGTGGCCAGAATCCGCGAACAGGTGGGCGCCGAGGAGGTGATCCTCGGACTGTCGGGCGGAGTCGACTCGTCGGTCGCTGCGGCCTTGATTCACAGGGCTATTGGCCCGCAGCTCACCTGCGTGTTCGTCGATCACGGTCTGCTGCGCCTGAACGAAGGCGAGCAAGTCATGGACACCTTTGCCAAACACATGCAAGTGAAGGTGCTCCATGTGGATGCCACGGACGAGTTCTTTTCGGCGCTCCAGGGCGTTTCCGATCCGGAGCAGAAGCGCCGCGTCATAGGCAGGCAGTTCGTGGAACTTTTCCAGCGCGAGGCGGCAAAGATCAGGAACGCCAAGTGGCTCGCCCAGGGGACAATCTATCCCGACGTCATCGAGTCGGCGGGCGCCAAGACCAAGAAGGCGACCACCATCAAGTCGCACCACAACGTGGGTGGACTTCCCGAGACGCTGCATCTGAAGCTGCTGGAACCGTTGCGCGAGCTGTTCAAGGACGAGGTTCGGGAGCTCGGTCTGGCTCTCGACCTGCCGCGCGAAATGGTGTTCCGGCATCCCTTTCCCGGGCCGGGGCTGGGCGTGCGCATCCTCGGGGAGGTGAAGGCGCAATACGCCGAGTTGCTGCGGCGCGCCGACGCGATCTTCATCGAGGAACTGCGCGCCGCAGGCTGGTACGACAAGACGGCACAGGCATTTGCCGTGTTCCTTCCGGTCAAGTCCGTGGGTGTCATGGGGGACGGGCGAACCTACGATTACGTAGTGGCGCTGCGCGCCGTGCAGACCACCGACTTCATGACCGCCGACTGGGCACCGCTGCCGCACTCGCTGCTGGCACGCGTGTCGAACCGGATCATCAATGAGGTGCGTGGCATCAATCGCGTCACCTACGATATATCCTCCAAGCCGCCGGCCACGATCGAGTGGGAATAGGTCGGGTTTGTGTCGCCGGAACTGGAGGCCGATCGGATGGCCGTCTCACCCCTCGCCGGCAAACCCGCGCCAAGGGAAATTCTGGTCGATCTGGCCAGGCTCGAGCGCGCGTACTACGGTAGGCAACCTGAGCTCGACGATCCGGCTCAGCGGGTGGCCTTCGGCACCAGCGGGCACCGGGGTTCGCCGCTGCACGGGTCCTTCACCGAGGCCCACATCCTCGCGATCACTCAGGCCATCTGCGATTACCGCGCGGGCCGAGGTAACCGTGGGCCGCTGTACATGGGTATGGACACGCACGCGCTATCTTCCTTTGCCCAGCGCACGGCGCTCGAGGTCCTCGCCGCGAACGGCGTAACGACCGTGATCCAGCGCGACGCCGGTTTCACGCCTACTCCGGTGATCTCGCGCGCGATACTCGTCCACAATCGCGGCCGCGGCCATCAACTCGCCGATGGGATCGTCGTCACGCCATCACACAATCCGCCGGAGGACGGTGGCTTCAAGTACAACCCACCCGATGGCGGACCGGCCGACACGGGTGTGACGCAATTGATCCAGGAGCGGGCCAACGAGCTGCTGCGCGGCGGAAATAGGGCAGTGAAGCGCATTCCTCTGGCGGCGGCGATGAAGGCCGCGACAACCCGCGAGGTGGACCTGGTGATGCCCTACGTGGAGGACCTGCGCAGCGTGGTCGACATGGATGCCATTCGTGCCGCTGGCCTGAAGCTTGCCGTCGATCCGCTCGGCGGGGCGGCGGTGCGCTATTGGGATCCAATCAACGCCGTTTACAAGCTGGACATCACGGTGGTGAATCCGCGCGTCGATCCGACCTTCTCGTTCATGACGGTCGACCACGACGGCAAGATTCGCATGGACTGCTCCAGTCCATATGCGATGGCTGGTCTCGTCGGCCTGAAGGACCGATATCGCCTCGCTTTCGCAAACGATCCCGACGCCGACCGCCACGGCATCGTTACGCCCTCGGCAGGGTTGATGAACCCGAACCACTACCTTGCGGTCGCAATCCGATACCTGCTTTTGCACCGCGCGAGCTGGTCCGCGCAGGCACTGGTGGGGAAGACGCTCGTCAGCAGCAGTATGATCGACCGGGTTGTGCATGGGCTCGGCCGCAGGCTTTGCGAAGTACCGGTGGGCTTCAAGTGGTTCGCGCCGGGATTGCTGGACGGTTCATTGTGCTTCGGCGGCGAAGAAAGCGCGGGGGCGAGCTTTTTGCGCCGCGATGGGACGGCCTGGACGACGGACAAGGATGGCCTGATCATGAACCTGCTCGCCGCGGAGATCACCGCGCGCACGGGAAAGGATCCCGGCGAGCACTACCGGGAACTCACCGCCGAGTTCGGGACGCCTTACTACACGCGCATCGATGCGGCCGCGACCCCCGAGCAGAAGGCGAAGCTCGCGAAACTTTCACCGGAGGCCGTCAAGGAGTCGGAGCTGGCCGGGGAGCCGATTTCCATGAAGCTGACAAACGCCCCAGGCAACAACGGCCCCATCGGTGGCCTCAAAGTCGTGGCCACGAATGGCTGGTTCGCGGCCCGGCCCTCCGGGACCGAAAGCGTCTACAAACTCTACGCGGAGAGCTTCCGGGACGAGAAACACCTCGCAGCGATCGTCGCCGAGGCGCAGCGGATCGTGGCACGCGCATTGGCTGAGGGGGGATAAGCGATGCCCGCGAAGGAGAGGAGCACCGAGATGGCGGCACATGCCAGATCACTCAGCAGACGACCCGCATGGAAAGCGCTCGGCGCGCATTACAAACGGGTCCGGAAGCTGCACCTGCGCGATCTCTTCGCGAGCGACGCGACACGCGGCGAGCGATTGGCCACTGAAGCGGTCGGCGTCTATCTCGACTATTCGAAGAATCGCGTCACGGACGAGACCCTCGCGCTCCTTCTGCAGCTCGCGGAGGAGTCCGGTCTCCGCGCACGCATCGACGCCATGTTCCGCGGCGACAGGATCAACGTCTCCGAGCAGCGCGCCGCGCTGCACGTGGCGCTGCGTGCTCGGCGGAGCGCGTCGATCGTCGTCGATGGCGAAAACGTCGTTCCGCACGTCCACGCAGTGCTCGACCGGATGACTGAATTTTCAGGCCGCGTACGCAGCGGTGCCTGGACAGGACACACGGGCAAGCGAATCCGCAACATCGTCAATATCGGAATTGGCGGCTCGGACCTCGGGCCCGTGATGGCCTATGAGGCACTCAAGCACTACAGCGAGCGCGCGATGACGTACAGGTTCGTGTCGAATGTCGACGGCACGGACTTCGCAGAGGCCGTGCGTGACCTCGACCGGGCGGAAACGCTGTTCATCGTGGCGTCGAAGACGTTTACTACCCTCGAAACGATGACGAACGCCCGCACGGCGCGCGCCTGGCTGCTAGACGGCCTGGGAAGCGACGAGAAGGCAGTGGCAAGGCATTTCGTCGCCGTCTCGTCGAATGCGGCCGAAGTGGCGAAATTCGGCATCGACGTCGGCAACATGTTCAGCTTCTGGGACTGGGTGGGCGGACGTTACTCCATGACCTCAGCCATCGGTCTTTCGACCATGGTGGCCATCGGACCGGAGAACTTCCGCGCGATGCTGGATGGCTTCCACCAGATGGACGAGCACTTTAGAACCGCGCCGTTCGCGCGCAATCTGCCGGCGCTCATGGGGCTGCTAGCCGTTTGGTATAACGATTTCTTCGGAGCCCAGACTGCGGCGGTTCTCCCCTACGACCAATACCTGAAGCGATTTCCGGCCTACCTCCAGCAGCTGGCCATGGAAAGCAACGGCAAAAGCGTGACGCTCGACGGAAAGCCCGTGAGCTACGACACCGGGCCCATTTACTGGGGCGAGCCGGGGACGAACGGACAGCATTCTTTCTATCAGCTGATTCACCAGGGAACCCGGCTGGTTCCGATCGACTTCATTGCCTTTTGTCAGCCGCTCAATCCGCTCGGCCGTCACCACGACTTGCTGCTGGCAAACGTCTTTGCGCAAGGCGAGGCGCTCGCGTTCGGCAAGACGCCGGAGGAGGTGAGGGCGGAGGGATCGCCCGAGCGGCTTGTGATGCACCGCAGCTTCGAGGGTAACCGCCCCTCCAATACGCTCCTTCTCGAGCGCCTGACCCCAACCGCGCTCGGGAAGTTGGTGGCCCTGTACGAGCACAGCGTGTTTACGCAGGGCGCGATCTGGGATATCGATTCGTTCGACCAATGGGGTGTCGAGCTCGGTAAAGTGCTGGCCGACCGCATCATCCCCGCGCTGGGCCGGACAGAGGCGCCGATGGCCGGTCACGATAGCTCCACTCGAGCCTTGATCCGGCGCTATCGGAAGCTCGGGCGGCAGACATGAACTTCGATCCAACGAGCCGACCGTCAAGGAGGCTGTCATGCAGCTGGGAATGATCGGGCTGGGTCGCATGGGGGCCAACATGGTGCGCCGCCTTCTCAATTGCGGGCACGATTGCGTGGTATTCGACACCTCTCCGCGCGCCGTACAGGACTTGGCTCATAACAAGGTCACGGCATCGGCCTCGCACGGGGATCTGGCAGGCAAGCTGAACAAACCGCGAGTCGTATGGCTGATGGTTCCGGCAGCCGCGGTGGACGCGGCCATCGCCGGTCTTCTACCGTACCTGGAGTCAGGGGATATCGTCATCGACGGTGGGAACTCACATTATGTCGACGACATCCGGCGCGCCAAGGAACTCGCGCCAAGGCAGATCCATTACGTGGACGTGGGCACCAGCGGCGGGATCCGGGGCTTGGAGCGCGGGTATTGCATGATGATCGGTGGCGAGAGCGCGGTGGTCGAGCATCTCGATCCGATCTTCGCCACGCTCGCGCCGGGTATGGGCACGATATCGCGAACGCCCGGACGCGAGCACGCCGGCGGCACCGCCGAGCGGGGTTACCTCCACTGCGGCCCAAACGGCGCTGGTCACTTCGTCAAGATGGTGCACAACGGCATCGAATACGGACTCATGGCCGCCTACGCCGAGGGGTTCGCGATTCTGCGCGCGGCCAACGTGGGCAAGCGGCCTCGCGCCGCCGATGCCGAGACCGCGCCGTTGCGAAATCCGGAGCACTATCAATATGACTTCAACTTGCCGGACGTCGCGGAAGTATGGCGGCGCGGGAGTGTGATCGGCTCGTGGTTGCTGGATCTGCAGGCGCTCGCCTTGCTCAAAGACCCCGAGCTCTCGCGCTTCAGCGGGAGGGTTTCGGATTCGGGAGAGGGCCGCTGGGCCGCCAAGGTCGCCCTCGACCAGGCGGTGCCGGCGCATGTTCTCACTGCCGCCCTGTACCAACGTTTCAGCTCGCGTGGCGAGGCGGAGTTCGCGGACAAGCTGCTTTCTGCCATGCGATACGAGTTCGGCGGACACCGGGAACAAGGGTCGGATTGAGTGGAACCGGGCGACAGCCTTTTCATGCGCCGCGCCATTGAGCTCGCGCGGCGTGCGGAAGGCGAAGGGGAGGTCCCGGTTGGCGCGGTAGTGGTGCTGGGTGGCAAGGTGATCGGGGAGGGCTGGAACCGTCCGATTTCCTCGGCCGATGCCACATCCCACGCCGAGATGGAGGCGATTCGTGCCGCCTGCAAGGCGGTCGGAAACTACCGCCTTACGGGAGCATCTCTGTACGTGACCCTTGAGCCCTGTGCAATGTGCATTGGTGCCATTTTCCACGCGCGCATCGCGCGCGTGATGTTTGGTGCTCCCGATCCGAAAACGGGAGCGGCGGGTAGCATCATGAACCTGTTTGCCGAAAGCCGGCTAAATCACCACGCGACCGTGGAAGGGCGAGTACTTGCCGAGGAGTGTGGCGCCCTGCTGAGCGATTTCTTCGCGAAGCGCCGCAAATGATGAAGATCGACGTAGATATCACGACACAGACGCTCATGCTGCTTGGCGACGATGGCCGGGCGGTGCGGCGCTACTCGGTGTCCACCTCGAAAAACGGCGTCGGCCAAAAGTACGGCAGCTATTGCACGCCACGGGGGCAGCATATCGTGCGGGCCAAAATTGGCACCGGCCTGCCGCCCAACACGGTGTTTGTGCGTCGCCGTCCGACCGGCGAACTGTGGACGCCTGAGCTTCACGTCCGCTACCCGGGCCGCGACTGGATCCTCACGCGAATCCTGTGGCTATCGGGCTGCGAAAGGGGATTCAATCGCCTGGGCGAGGTCGACACCATGCGGCGCTACATCTATATCCACGGCTCACCCGACAGCGTACAGATGGGCAAGCCCGGCTCGATCGGGTGCATCCGCATGCGCAATGCAGATATCGTCGAGCTGTTCGACCTCGTTCCTGCCGGTATCGCGGTGGAGATCGGGCCCTGACGGGGCGGGGACGTCAGCCGCCGAGGAACAGCCGCCCGACCTCCGGGTTTTGCAGCAGCTCGCTGCCCTTTCCGGCCAGCGCCAGCTGCCCCGAGACCAGCACGTAGCCGAGGTCGGCGAACTCTAGGCCCTTCTTGGCGTTTTGCTCGACCATCAGGATGGTCTTGCCCTCGCGGTGCTGAAGATCCTGCAGGATTGCGAACACCATGTCGATGAAGCGCGGCTCGAGGCCGATCGAAGGCTCGTCGACCAGAAGCACTTCAGGATCCATTACCAATGCCCGGGAGATCTCCAGCAATCGCCTTTCGCCGCCGGAAAGCACGCGGGCCGGGTGGTTGCGCCGCAGTGCGAGGCGCTCGTATTTGTCGAACACGCGCTCGGCTGCGGCTTTGGCGGCCTTGTGCGAATGGAGCAGGAAGCCTCCCATGAGCAGGTTTTCCTCGACGGTCATGTCCGGAAAAACAGACTTGTCCTGCACGATGTAGGCGACGCGGGCTTCCTTGAGCTTGCGGTCGGAGGTCAGCGCCGTGATATCGCGCTGCGCGCCGCGCGGTCCGATCGAGATCCGGCCGCCGAAAATCCGCGTGAAGCCGAACACGGAGTGCAGCACCGTGGATTTTCCCGCCCCGTTCGGCCCGATCAGGCACAACGACTGGCCGCGGCCGAGGTGCAGCGTGAAGTCGTGCAGGATCTCCATGTTGCCGTAGCCGGCGCGCAGACCCGCGATCGAAAGGAACGGCTCTCCGCCCGCCAGCTTTAGCAGCCGCTCCTCGGGAACCTCTTCGCGCAGGCGCTCGGCCTGGCGGGCAACCTCGTCGACTGACAGGACCGTGTCGACCGAGCCGAGGTGATAGCCGCTGGTTTTGCCGTGTGCGTCCGCCATCAGTGCGCTCCGAGGTAGGCGTCGATGACGCTCTGATCGTCCTGGATCTTCTCGGGGGGGCCCTCGGCCAGCAGCTCGCCGCGCGACAGGCAGTAGATGTGCTGGGCGAGGTTCATAATGACGCGCATGTTGTGTTCGATCACGAACAGGGTGATACCGAACTCCCGGTTGGCGCGCTTGAGGCGCTCGATCAGTCCGTTGATCAAAGTGGGGTTGATGCCGGCCGTGGGCTCGTCGAGCAGCAGCACCTTCGGCTCGTTCATCAGGGCCATCGCAAACTCGAGCAGCTTCTGTTGGCCGAACGACAGGGTCCCGGCGATCAGCCTGCGTTTCTGGTAGAGGCCGACGAACTCGAGCAACCTCTCCGCTTTTTCCGCCATCACTGGCGGATAGCGGCGGAACATGTCGCGCCACTCGCTGTCGCGGTGCGGAGCGGCGATCAGCAGGTTATGGATGCAGTCCATCTTGGGGAAGATCCGCGTCTGCTGGTAGGTGCGTACCAGGCCGAGACGCGCGATCTGCTGTACGCCGAGGCGCGTAATCTCCTGGCCTTCGAAGAGAATGGACCCGGAGTCGATCGGATGATGGCCGGCGATGGAGTTGAACAGCGTGGTCTTGCCGGAGCCGTTCGGCCCGATCAGGCCGGTGATGCTGCCGGGTTCGACCTTGAGGGACACCCCGCGGTTGGCGCTCACGCCGCCGAAGGCTTTGGTGACACCCCGCACCTCGATGATCGGCGTGCTCATCCGCGCTTCGCTGCTGCGGGGTCACTCGTGACCTCCGGGTCGACGCGCACGCCGAACCACTCGGGCTTGCGCTGCTGCAGCCAGCCCATAATGCCCTGCTGGAAATAGACCACGTTCACGATGATCAGCAAGCCGAGCGCGATCCACTGCCATCCGAGAAGGTAGGTCCATGTGACTTCCTTAAGCGTATAGAACAGTACGGCGCCGAGAACCGGCCCCCACAGGGTGCCCTTGCCGCCGAGCAGCGTCATGGCGACCATGAATATGCCGAAGGTCAGCGTCGGGTACGCGACCTCCAGCGGTTCGATGAATCCCGTCATGTTGCCGAACAGCGCGCCGGCGATGCCGAGGAAGAACGCCGATACCGACCAGGCGGCCATCTTGTAGCGCCGCGTGTGCAGCCCGAGGGCTTCTGCCTTGTCCTCGTCGTCGCGAATCGCATTGATCGCGAGCCGGAACCGCGTCCCGTAGAGCCAGCGCAGGAACAGGTAGCAGAGCATGGCTGCGACCATGCAGGCGAAGTAGAAGAAGCGCTCCCGGGATCCCGGGCCGCCGGGAAAAACCGGCATCGCGATGCCGCTGCCCCCGCCGACGTAATTCCATGCGCTGGTGAGCTCTGCGGCGGCGATCGCCACGCCGAGCGTGCCGATCGCGAAGTACGGGCCTCGCAAGCCGAACAGGATCCAGCTGAGGATTGCGGCCGCCGCCACGGGAACGAGCGCGGCCAGTACGACGCCGAGCGTCAGGCCGGTGTAGTACTGCTGATCGGTGAAATCGATCTTGATCGCGCCGCTCGATGCGGTATAGGCCGCCAGGTCGTAATACAGGCCGATCTGCGTCATCGCGCAGGCATACATCCCCAAGCCGAAGAACAGGATGTTGCCGAGCGAGTTGTATCCCATCTGGCCGCCCATCGTGTCCCAGGTCTGCGCGAACAGGATCATGAGCCAGAGAACGGCGAACTGGATCGTGTGCCCGGGAAACAGCCACGGCGCTGCGATCCCCGCCGCCAGGATCGCCAGATGCAGCAGGAGTGAGCGGCGCGTCATTGGAGAGCTTTGCGCTGCCGCTTCAGGGCAAGCTGCCGCCAGATGAGGATCGCCAGCAGCAGTCCGACAATGGTTGCCTGCTGGAACTGCGCGCCGAGCACGAAGCCGCTGTATTGCTCGATGACGCCCAGGCCTAGCGCAGTCATGATCACCGCTGCAAGGTTACCGAGTCCCGCCGCGGTGACGATCACGAACGCGCGCACCGAATAGGCGATGCCGTAGAACGGCTGGATCACCCAGATCATGGCGATGAGCACGCCCGCAGCCCCGCAAATGGCCGCATTGATCGAGTAGGTGAGGGCGTAGACGCGATCCGTGTTGACGCCGAGCACTCTTGCCGCCCGCGCATCCTGAGCGGTCGCCCGGATCGCCTGGCCCATGCGGCTTTTCTTCATGAAGAGCACCATCCCGGCCGCGAGCAGTATGCACAGGGCGAACGCGATCAGCCGGATCTCGGTGATTTCGACCATGCCGCCGAACATCTTGATTTCGCCTAGTCCCGACCTCGCCGTGCGAACGTCCGGCCCGAACACCAGATTGAGCGCCTGCTGGATCACGATGGCCATGCCGAACGTGGCAAGCAGCGAGGTGAACAGATCGAGCTGGATCACGCGCCGGATCACCAGGCGGTAAGCAAGCCAGCCGAACGCGAACATCAGTACCGCCGCGGGGACCAGCGCGAGCATCGGGTTGAAGCCGTGCTTGCCAAACTCGTAGGCGACGTAGCCGCCCATCATCACGAAGTCGCCCTGGGCCAAGTTCTTGACATTGGTTACGCCCCATACGAGCGCCAGACCGTAGCCGGCAAGGGCGAATACGGCTCCGACGGTCAGTCCGTTGAGAATCAGCTGGACGTTGAAGACCGGCGCCGCGATCAGGATCTGCAGGTTTTCCCACATATAAATATGACCGCGCCGGCAAATCGGCCGGCGCGGTCCTAGGCTCCAAATCGCAGCGTTATTCGACCGGCTTGCGTGGGAAGACGACCGGGTCGGACGCGTACTTGGTCGGGGCCACGACGACGTACTTCCCGCCCTGGATCTGCCTCAGCACCATCGGCTTGGCGATGTTGTTGCCGGCGGGGCCGAACTTGATGTGGCCGTAGAACGTTTCCATGTCGGTCGCCGCAAGCGCATCGCGCAGTTTCTCCGGGTCGAGGCTCTGAGCGCGGCGGAACGCGTCGGCCCAGATCTCCACCGAGGCCGCGCCCTGCGCCGCCTGGTAGGGCACGATGTTGTACTCGGGATAGGTCTTCTTGAACAGCGTATTGAAGTCCATCGCGGTGCCGTACAAGTCGTCCTTGTACTTCAGGGTTTCGGCCCACTGCGTCGGGCAAAGAATGCCCTCCGACGCACCCGGGAACTTTCCGGTCAGGTTGGCCGACTCGCAGTGCGTCATGGCGACCATCGGCGCATTGACGCCCATCTCTTTCATCTGGCGCGTCGCGGTGGCGGCTCCCTTGGTGTGGCCGGAGACAAAAATGATATCCGGCTTGAGGGCCTTCACTTTCGTGAGCGTTGCCGACATGTCGCTCAAGTCGCGCGGCAGCTTGTCGTCGATCACGATCTTCATGCCGAGCTTTTTCGAGTCCTCCTCGACGCCGGCACGGATATCCTGCGAAAACGGATCGTTCTCGAACGCCATGGCGATTTTCAGGTCGCTCGGCTTTTTGCCTTCCTTCTGCGCGAGCTCGGAAGCAAGATGAATCGCCGGCGCGAGGTACTGCTCGGAGGTCGACAGGGCGGCGAACAGGTAGCGATAGCCCTGCGTGAAGAGCGAGCGCGAAGCACCCTCGGCTTCGACCATCGGGATCTTGTACTTCTCGATCACCGGCGCGGCCGCCTTGGTGGGGCCGGAAGCGTATGGCCCGAGCATGTACTTGATGCCATCCTGGTTGATCAGGCGCTCGAGCAGCTGGGCGGTGCGCGCCGGCGTTGACTCGTCGTCGTAGTACTTGATCGCCAGTTTGTAGCTTTTGCCGTTGATCTTGACGCCACCGCGCTCATTGATCATCTTGACCGTAAGGTCGTAGCCGTCCCTCGCATTCTTACCTTCCTGCGAGTATTTCCCGGTGACCGAGATCGCCGAGCCGAGCGTAATGGTGTCGTCCGCTCCAGCCGCGGACCCGGCAAACGCCAGTGCGGCGGCGACGGCGGCGCCGAGTCGCGCCGAATCGATGACAAACTTCTTCATGCACTCCTCCTTGAGAATTGTGATGTCCTGTCTAGGGCAGGCCTTGACGAACTGACTACCCTGCAACCTTAAACGAAGCGTTCAACCCAGGCAAACCTGACAGCCAGCTGAGGGACCACGTATCGCTACGAAACTAGCGCTCGGGGAACAGCTGTGCGATGCCAGGCCCGAACGGTGGTCGCACGATTCCGCGCTCGGTGATCAATGCGGCGACGAGCTCGGCGGGCGTGATGTCGAACGCCGGATTCCGCACCTTGACGCCCTCCGGCGCCCAACGCGTCGTTCCGTAACCGAGCACTTCGCTCGCGGCGCGTTCCTCGATGGGGATCGCGCGGCCGACGGCAAGGCTCGTGTCGAAGGTCGAGCGCGGCGCGGCGACGTAGAAGGGCAGGCGGTGCCGCTGCGCCAGCACCGCCAGCGTATACGTGCCGATTTTGTTGGCGAAGTCGCCGTTGGCGGCAATGCGATCCGCGCCGACGATCACCACATCGATCTCACCGCGGCTCATCAGAAACCCGGCCATGCTGTCCGTGACCAAAGTGACCGGGATGCGCTCCTGCACCATCTCCCAGGCCGTGAGTCGCGCCCCCTGCAGGTAAGGCCTGGTTTCGTTCGCGACCACCGACAGGGTCTTCCCGGAATCGCGGGCGGAGCGGATCACGCCGAGCGCCGTGCCGTGACCGGCGGTGGCGAGCGCGCCCGCATTGCAATGGGTCATGATCCGCGCGCCTTCCGGAACCAACGCGGCGCCGTGCGCACCGATCGAGCGGTTGACCGCAAGATCCTCTTCGTAGATGGCGAGGGCCTCGCCCTCAAGCGCGCTCGGCCCGCGCGAGCGTAGTGTCGCTCGCATGCGCTCGAGCGCCCAGAAGAGATTCACCGCGGTTGGCCGGCTGCGCGCAAGAACTTCGAACGACCGGTCCAGCTCATCATCGTGGTCGTTCTCGAGCGCAACACCGAACGCGGCTGCGCAGCCGATCGCCGGCGCTCCCCGCACCACCATGTCGCGAATCGCCTGCGCCACCTCGGCCGCACTATGGCATGCGACGTATTCGATGCGTTGCGGCAGCAACCGCTGATCGAGGAGCTCGAGCGCGTCGCCCCTCCATCGCATCGTTTCGACCGCCATCAGACGACGCGCTCGTTGCCGCCGTCCACCGGCACCTGCGCCGCGGTGGTCTTGGCAAACAGCGGTCCGCACATTTCGGCCGCAAGCTCGGCGACGTCGCGCGACGTCACTTCGGTTCGCAGCAGGTTGTTGCGGCGATACTGCTCGACGGTCAGGTTGTATGCCTTGGCGCGTGAGGTGAGTACTTCGTCGGTCCACAAGGCGGTGTCGTAGACCGCATTTGGGTGCACCGAGTTGATCCGGATGCCGTCCTTGCCCCATTCCAGCGCAGCGACGCGAGCAAGCTGGTTGAGGGCTGCCTTGGAGGCCGAGTAGGCGGCGGCCCCCGGGCCCGGCGCTGGAACGTTCTTGGAGCCGATCACGACAATGCGCCCGCCGCGCGGCGCGAGCCGCAGAAGCGAATGGCAGGTCTGCATCATTCGCAGGTTCGCCTCGACGTTGACCGACATCGTCGCCTTCCAGGTGTCGGAGGGGATTTCCTGGATCGGCTGGCTAGAGGGGAAGACGCCGGCGTTCAGCACGAGCATGTCGACTCCGCCGAAACTTCTGATCGCCGCGTTTAGCGCCACCTCGATGGACCTGCCGTCGGTGACGTCGCACACCAGGCCCAGGAAGTCCGGCCGCTTCCACATCTCGGCGATGACCGGGTTGCGGTCAAGGCCGACTACGGCTGCGCCCCGTTTGAGAAAAGCATCGACGCAGGCCCTGCCGATACCTGATGCCGCACCGGTCACGACGGTGATCTCACCGGTGAAGACCGGCGGGGCCCCGGCCTTGCGCAACTTGGCCTGCTCCAGGTCCCAGTACTCTATGTCGAAGATGTCCCGCTCGGTCACGGCGCGCCACCCTCCGAGAGCCTCGGCACGCAGGATGACGTCGATCGTGTGGTCGTAGAGATCCTCGACGATCGCCGCGTCTCTCGCGGTTCGACCCGCGGCCACAAATCCGAGTGCGGAATCCAGCGCCATGCGCGGCGCGGGATCGAGCATGGACTTTTTCTCCTTCGCCTGCGGCGCGTGGCGCTCGAAGTAGGCCCGATAGGTCTGCCCGAAAGCCGCGACGTCGCGACCCAGCAGCGGCAGCGGCTTGGTGCGAACCACGTGGTCCGGCGTCGCCGGCCCGCTCTGCGAGATGCGTGCGACGTCGGGACGCTGGGCGAACGCTAGAAACTTGGGCGAATCGTTTACCTTCAAGATGAACGGAAGCCCTGCGGCGGCAGAGATGTCCCGCCTCAGGCCCGCAATGTCTTCTCGGGTCGACTCCTTAATGGTTGGGGCGACCGGCGGCAGGAACCAGGCATTCTTCGATGCCAGGTAGTCCTCGGCCTTTGTCACCAGGCTGATCATCCGCTCGTAAGACTCGCGCGCATCTTCGCCGAAGGTGAAAATGCCGTGGGACAGCAGCACCATGCCCATCGTGCCGGATTTCGACCGGGCGGCAAATTCGCGCGCACAGTAAGCGGCAAGATCAAATCCCGCCATGATGTACGGGATGACGACGACCAGGTCGCCGAATATCCCGCGAATTCGCTCCTCGCCCTGCGGAGCATTGGAAATCGAAAGCACCGCGTCGGCGTGAGTGTGGTCGACATAGCGGTGCGGCAGGATGGCGTGCAGGATGGTTTCGACGGACGGCGAGGGCGCTCCGGCACGCAGCATGTGCGTGTTGAGCTCGTTCACCATCTGCGGATCAGGCAGCGCCGGCAGCTCCGCCAAGCGCCGCACGTAATCGAGCGCCACCGGCGAAAAGCCCGCCGACTCGATCGTCTCGAGGTCCCAGCCGCTTCCCTTCACGTACAGTACGTCCCGCTCGGCGCCGAACAGGTCCTTCTCGCGCAGCTTGACCGACGTGTTGCCACCGCCGTGCAACACGAGCGACTTATCGCGTCCAAGAAGGCGCGAGCTGTACACGCGCGGCCCGAGGGGGCCTTCGAATTTCGCCGCTTCGGCGTCGCTCCAGAGACTCTTCATGGGTGGCCTGGGGGGAAACGTGAAATTATACTTTCGGGATGATCCGGATCGAGTTGCTTGATTGGGACCGGGCGCGCGCAGAGGCGGGTGCGATCCGAAAGGCCGTGTTCGTCGACGAGCAGGGCGTTCCGGAGGAATTGGAACTCGACCAGCAGGACGCATTGAGCGTCCATGCCCTGGCGCGCAGCGAGACAGGGCGCGCGATCGGAACCGGCAGACTTCTTCCGGTCGAATGGATGGACCGGCATGCGATAGGCCATATAGGACGCATGGCCGTGATCGCCTCATGGCGCGGAAGGGGAGTCGGTGGCGCGTTGCTCGAGCGTCTCGTGGCCGCGGCCGCCGAACGGGGAGACTCGGAGGTCGCGCTATCGGCGCAATCCCACGCTATCGGCTTTTACCGGGCCCATGGATTCGTGGTCGAGGGCGGCGAATACCTCGAGGCGGGAATTCCGCACCAGGCAATGCGCCGAGTACTTCACCCACTCAGGTCGAACTCATAACGCAGAGTGTCGCGTTCCTCTCCTTGCGCGCCGTAGGAGCGTTCCGCGAACTGGACCCTCCCTCCACGCCCGACGACCACCGCGGTGGAGCAGCGCGTGCCGTAAGCGGTCGACACGACGCGAAGCGCAGACAGCATCCGTTCTCGCTCGCGGCCGACGCCGGTATCTGGAAGTGTTTCGTCCGGCGCGAGCGAGGTGTCGGCCAGCAAATCGAGCAGAGTCTCGACCGCCGGCGTGGACTCAAGCGCCTGCGCCAAGCCGAGCTTGCCGCGCACGACCTTGGACCACGGAGTGTCCAGCAGGTGATTCGAAACGCCGTACAACCCAGGTGCCAGGCGCCGAGGCGCTGGCGCGCGGTTCGAGATCCACCAGAGATCTTCCCTGTCGCCGGCGAGAAAATTGAAACCGCGGTAATTCGCGCCGGCGCCTGCGACTTGGGTGACGAAATCTTGCGCGAGCGCACCATTGCCCAGGAAGGAGCTTGCCAACAATCCCCGTGAATGGGTGCCGGCCGAGGAATCGGAGGCATCGCGGAAATTCGAAACCGCCGCAAACTTGCCGCTGCGTGTCACGCCGAGCCAGGTCCCCATGCATTCCAGGTCGCGTCCGGCCAGGATAGACGGATTGTCCTCCCAGAATCCCGCGCCGGCGGTCGGACGCGCATGGAACTCGTCGCGATTCGCAGCCACGACTAGCGGGAAGTCGGCATGCGACTTCCAGGCAACCAGGATCAGGCACATGGGCTACTCCGCGGCGACGAAAATTTCCGCGCGCCGGTTGGTGCCGGAGACAAGGCACGCGGATACGCCGTGCCGCTCGCTCTCGCGCGCGAGCAGCGTCTCAAAGCGTCTCGTATCGGTCACGCCTTCGTAAACCTCCATGTAGGTCGCCGCATCATCGCGTCGTCGTAGCCATCGTCCGTGGACACCGCATTCGTCCTCGAGCGACCGAAACAGCGAGCTGACCGCGTGGCGCAAGGCCTCCAGCCTCCCGGGGTCGACCTTGTAATAGACGTAATAGCTCGCCACACTCATGTGGAGTAGGGCAGTTCGAGAATTTCGAGCGTCGGCCCGCCCGGTGCGACGCGAATCGGCGTGCGCTCCGTGGTCGCCGTAACCGGCACGACCGCGAGGATTTCTGTCGTGCCATCCGTCGGCGCGACGCTCACCACGGTACCGCTCGCCTGCCCCGGAAGATCGTCGCTATAGAGATCCTGAGCCGGCGCAAGGGTCACGCCTGATCCGGCGCGGGCACGCACCATGCGGCGCTTCACTTGGCCGCGGTACTGTGCACGAGCAACGATCTCCTGGCCCGGATAACAGCCCTTCTTGAAATCGACTCCGCCGACGGCTTCGAGATTGACCATCTGCGGGACGAAAAGATCCTGAGTGGCATGAACGATCAGCGGACGTCCCGCGCGTATCTCGGCAAGCGTCCAGTCGCTTTCGGGCGCTGCGGGCAAGGCGAGCCGCGCCTCGGCCTGCGCGGCTTCCTGCGCGGGTCCGAGCAGCAGAAAGCGTTCTTCGCCCATCCTGATCGCGGCTATGCCACCGGCATTGCTTAGAGCCAGCTCGCCCGGGGCCACCTCCAGGCCGAGCGCCACGAGCCGGGCCTCGGACTCCTCGCCCCATATGCCGAGCTGGAGGTAGTCCTGGGACACGTCCGAGATGGTCACCTTCGAACGCAGCACAAACATCGAGAGCTTTTTCGCCACGAATGGCGCAAGGTCTCGCGCAAGCTGCAACAGGTAACCTTCCTCCGAAGGGATGACGAGAAAACTGGCCAGCAAGCGGCCCTTTGCCGTGCACCACCCAGCCAACCGGGCTCGGTTCTCCGGCAAGTGTTCAACGTCGTTGGTGAGCTGCGCGTGCAGAAATGCACGCGCATCGCTGCCGCTCACCAAGAGCGCACCAAGCCCTTGGAGTCGCGAGCAAACGGATGCTGACGGCCGATCTGCCTTTGCGGTGCCGAAAGACGGTGTCACGCAATGATCCATCGTAAAATGTTCATTTTAACCGCAGGGCCCGCTGCGCCGGCCCCACTCGGTTGCTATCGTTCCTGAAGCGTTTTCTCCTGCTGGTGTTCGTGGCCGCCTGTGCGGCGGCCGGATACATCGCGTGGTACGTGACGACGCCGGTCGTCATCGGCAAGCTGCCCGCCGAATTTGACCTTCCGCCGGGCACGCAGTTTCGACGCGCGGTCGCGCTCATCGAGCAGTCGGGGGTCAAGGTCGGGCGCTGGCAGTTCGAGCTGCTTGCGCGAGCGCTCGGATGGGCGCCGCAAATAAAGGCCGGAAGCTATGAACTGACGCAATCGCCTACACCCCTGCAACTCCTCGAAAAACTGACCCGCGGCGACGTCACCCAGGCGGAGGTGAAGCTGATCGAGGGCTGGACCTTCCGGCAGATGCGCGCAGCGCTGGACGCCGACCCCTACTTACGGCACGACACGGCCGGCCTCGACGAAGGCGGCATCCTGGTTCGGATCGGCGCGCAGGAAACGAATGCCGAAGGCTTGTTTTTCCCGGACACCTACATGTTCGCCAAAGGGTCAAGCGACGTTGCGGTGCTGCGACGCGCGTATCGGTCGATGCAAAAGCACCTGGATACCGAGTGGCGAAACCGGGATCCCGCAGTCCCTTTCCGAACGCCCTACGACGCATTGATCATGGCTTCGATTGTCGAAAAGGAGACAGGATCGCCTTCCGAGCGGGGCCTCATCGCCGGGGTGCTCGTCAACCGCCTGCGAATCGGGATGCGCCTACAGGCCGACCCGACCGTCATTTACGGGCTGGGGGAGAGCTTCGACGGCAACCTGACGAAGGCGCACCTGCTTGCCGACGGCCCTTACAATACGTATACGCGGGACGGGTTGCCGCCGAGTCCGATCGCGATGCCTGGGCTGGAATCGTTGCGTGCCGCACTGCGCCCGGCAAAGACGGATGCGCTGTACTACGTCTCGCGCGGAGACGGCACAAGCGAATTCTCCCGTAGCCTCGCGGATCACAACCTGGCGGTGAACAAGTACCAGCGTGCGGGGGCGCGGCGCAGCGCCGGGCGCGCAGACAAGGGTGATCGATGAGCGAACGTGGCAGGCTGATCACACTCGAGGGCGTCGATGGAGCTGGCAAATCGACCCACCTCGGGTTCATCGCGGATCGATTGCGTGCGCAGGGACACGACCTCCTGACCACAAGGGAGCCCGGAGGCACACCGTTGGCGGAGAAACTGCGCGAGCTTGTGCTCGCCGAGCCTATGGATGCGATCGTCGAAACGATGATCGTGTTCGCGGCGCGCGCCGATCATGTGGCGCACACCATTCGTCCGGCGCTCGATGCGGGCACGTGGGTCCTTTGCGACCGGTTCACCGACGCCACGGTCGCGTATCAAGGGGCCGGCAAGGGGGTGCCCCACGAGTTGATCCAGCGGCTCGCGGAGGCCGCGCATCCGGGCCTGCGCCCTGATCGGACTCTCGTGTTCGACTGTCCCTATGAAATCGCCCGGGAACGCCTGGATGCGAGCGGGCGGCCCTTGGACCGCTTTGAAACCGAGGGCCGCAGCTTCTTCGATAGGGTACGTCAGGCGTACCGTTCGCGTGCCGAGATGGAGCCGGGACGCATGCGCATCATCGATGCTTCAAAGTCCATCGGCGAGATACAGAAAGAACTTGAAGATAACATGATATTTAACTGATTCAATGGTATATCAATGGCTAGAGGATACGTGGATTTCGATCCGCCGCATGGCGGACCGAACCCCGCATGCCTTGCTGATCCATGGCGTGCCGGGAATTGGCAAGCTCGAACTCGCGGAGGCCTTCGTGCAGCTTCTGCTGTGCGAACAGCGCGCTGCGAGCGGCGATGCCTGCGGGCGATGCGAGGCCTGCCGCTGGTTCCGTGCGGGCAACCATCCGGATTTCCGGCGCATTGAGCCCGAGGCGATCGCGAGAACTCCGGACGGGCAGGAGAACGACGAATCACGGGCGGGGTCGCGCAACGCAAAGCCAAGCATCGAGATCAAAGTCGACCAGGTGCGCGAATTGGCGGATTTTCTGTATATCGGCTCGCATCGCGGCCGCCTGCGCGTGGCCTTGGTTCATCCTGCTGAAAGCATGAACGTACACGCGGGGAATTCGTTCCTGAAGAGCCTGGAGGAACCTCCGCCCGGGGCGATCTTCGTGCTGGTTTCACATCAGCCAGCGAGGATCCTGCCGACCATCCGGAGCCGCTGTGTCGCGCTTCCGGCGCCGCTCCCGGCAGGGCCGACGGCGCTGGCATGGCTCGAGGCGCAGGGCGCGAAGAACGCGCGGCGCTGGCTTGACTTTGCGGGCGGCGCGCCCCTGAGGGCACTTCAAATTGCCAAAGGCGGGCAGGGAGATGCCATATCCCGGATGTTGCGGGCTTTGGCGGCGGACGACCGCGAGGCACTGGTTGGCGGCCTGTCATCCAGTGAGGAACTGGGAATACTCGCCGAGGTGCTGCAGAAGGTCGCCATCGACAAGGCGATGAGTGCCATGGGGGCGGCAGCGCGCTACGGCACTTGCGAGAGCACCGGGGGCACCAGGGACTTGGCGCGGCAATGGCTTACCTACGCGCGGCTGATGGGACGCAATCGGATGCTTGCGACGCATCCCTTGAATGCCAGATTGTTCGGCGCGGAAATGCTGGCTGCGATGCCTTCGGAGAAGCGTTAAGTCGGGCGACGGCATCTTAGAACAATGCGACTTAAGTATCACTTCTATCCAATTGTTTTTGCGCTATTAAGCGTGAGTGCGTCAGCTTATGCGCAGTCGCTTGACGATGTCCTTGAAGCGGTGCAGCGGAACGACGCCACGGCCATCTCGGAGTACCTGGACCGCGGCCTCGATCCGGACATCACCGACGCGGAGGGCAACACTGTCCTGATATTGGCGGCAAGGCTCGGATCCGAAGACCTGGTGAAGCTACTGCTTGGCCGCAAAGCGGATCCGCGCAAGCGTAATCCCTATGGCGACACGGCGCTCATGGAAGCATGTCTGGAGGGGCACTTGGCGGTTGCCAAGTTGCTCGTTTCGGCAGGCTCCCCGTTGAATGGCCCGGGATGGACACCGCTGCACTACGCGGCTTTTGCGGGAGCGCCCGACCTCGTCGACTATCTATTGGACCGGGGTGCGAACAAGGATGCTCTCGCGCCGAACGGATACACGGCTCTGATGCTCGCGGTGCGCAACGGCCAGGAGCCGGCCGTGCGTGCGTTGCTTTACCGGGACCCTGACTTGGAGGTCCAGGGGCCGCGCGGCGAGACTGCGCTCAGTATTGCGACGGAGAAGGGCGAGAAGAACCTGGTGGCCTTGCTGCGCCGCGCCGGTGCGGCTCGGTAATCAGCTCGAGCCGGTTTCCCCAGTGGAAGCTGATTTAACATAATGCACATATGCGCACATTAGTTCGGCTGACCCGGTGGTAACGGCAGCCGCGCAACGGGGATGTCCTCGTCAACCAGGGCGTCATGCTCCTCTGCGCTAGCCTTGCCGCGAATGGCGCGTGCCGGAGCCTCTTCGTAATGAATGCGCCGCGCCTCGGCCGGAAATTCGCTTCCCACGTCCTCGGTCTTGGA
>JBAUTZ010000317.1:0-9181 GCA_049582445.1 Burkholderiales bacterium | reverse complement strand
CGAGATCAAGAAGGTGCACCAGAAGGTGCGCACCACCACGGTCTACGTCACGCACGACCAGGTCGAGGCGATGACGCTCGCCGACCGCGTGGTGGTGATGAACGGCGGCAACATCGAGCAGGTGGGCGAACCGAACGAGCTCTACCACAGCCCGGCGACCAAGTTCGTCGCCGGATTCATCGGCTCGCCGGCGATGAATTTTATCCCCTGCAACCTGGAGGAGGCCGCCGGTGGCCTGAAGGTGAGGCTGAACGGCCAACTTTCCTTTCCGGTGCCGCAGGAGCGCACGGCCCGCTACAAGCCGCACATCGGCCGCGGCAAGCTGCTGTTCGGGTTGCGCCCCGAGCACATCATGGAGCAGCGCCCGCACCTGGAGCCGAACCAGCATCCCTTCGAAGTCGCGCTCGAGGTGACCGAGCCGATGGGCATGGAAACGCTCGTGTACTTCACGGTGAACGGCACCGAGGTGTGCGGCCGCGTCAATCCGAATGCGGGCGCGCAAGACGGCGGGCGCATGAAGCTGGTCGCCGACCTGAACAACGTGCACCTGATCGACGACGAGAGCGGCAAGGTGCTCTGATCGTTCCGCGCGCCGGAATGATCAAGTACTACTGGGACGACTTTACTCCGGGCTGGATCTACGAGAGCGCGCCGCGCACGCTGAGCGCCGCGGACATCGTGCGCTTCGCGCGCGAGTACGATCCGCAGGTCTATCACACCGACCCGGAAGCGGCGAAGGCGACGCCGTTCGGCGGCCTGATCGCGAGTGGCTGGCAGACCTGCGGCGTGATCATGCGCCTCATGTGCGACGGCTACCTGCTCGAGTCGGCATGCATGGGATCGCCCGGACTGGACGAGGTGACGTGGCTCAAGCCGGTGCGCCCGGGAGATGCCCTGCGGCTGCGCGCGACCGCGCTCGAGCAGACCGCCTCGCAGAAAGATCCCAAGCGCGGCAGCGTGAAGTTCAGCTGGGAGGCGCTCAACCAATCGAGCGAAGTCGTGTGCCGCGTCGTCGGGCGGCAGTACTTCGCCCGCCGCTAGCCCTCCAGCAGCCGCCGCAGGCGCTCGCGCACGGCCTCGCCCGCGCCGGGCCCGAAGCGCGTGCGCCCCGGCTCGAAGACATCCGTGAAGGCGTACTCGAAACGCTGGTCCTGCAGGCCGAGCGCGCCGATCAACCTGTTCTCGGCGGAATAGTCGTCTGCGTGCGAGATCAATGCCGGCCAGCCGTCGTCGCCCGGCTCCAGGATCGGGCCGAAGAACAGCACTCCGCCGTTGGTCTTGATGCGCAGCGCGCAGCTTCCTTCGGTGACCCCCGACATCGGCAGGAAGTCGATGCTGCGCGTGAGCTTGCGGCCGCCGCCGACGGCGAGGTCGATACGGCCGGCAATGTGCGGCGCCTCGGCCTCGAAGGCGATGGTCTCGGCACCGGCCGCGCGCCAGCGCTCTACGTCGGCCGCCCCGCGCCGGCTCGGCAGGTAGAGGTAGGCGAGGGGCGCCAGCGCGCGCAGCGCCGCGGCGAGCACCTCGTCGAATGGCGGCGCATTGACCAGCACGCCGCCCGCCTCGCGATCGGCGATGTAGTAGGCGGCGGGACGACTGTCGACGACGTAGTGAATATCGCGGTCCCGCAGCGCGACCAGCTTGTGTAACATCGATTGCATGCAGGTCTTGAGGAGCAACAGTCGACCTTACCACCTCGGGGCGTTCCCGCTCGAGGTGCTTCCGCGCGACGACGCGGCCCTCGAAATCGAGGCGCTGCGCCCGCCGCGGGCTGCGGTGCATGAGCCGGCGCCGCTGGGCGTCCTGGGCGAAGCCTTGCGCCGCTACCGCGAACTGTTCGCGACGTTCGCCGAGCAGCCGCACGCGCCGCAGCGCGCGCCGCTGCCCGAGGACCTGGGGCGGCGCGCGGTCGACGTGAAGGGCGCCTGCACGTTCATGAACGTGAGCCAGGTCGGAATCTGCCGCATCCCGCACAACGCCTGGCTGGAAGGCGCCGTGCCGGACGCACACGATTTCGCGATCGTGATGCTGCTCGAGCACGGGCGCGCGCCCGCGGACGAGCCGCTGTCGGCGCAGTGGATCGGGCCGGCCGTGGCCGAGGCGGCCGACACGCGCCTGGCGGAGATCGCCACGGTGATCGCGCGCCATGTCCGGCAGATGGGTTTTGCCGCCCGCGCCGACGTCGCCGGCCATCGCAAGCTCGATGCCGAGCGCCTCGCGGTGCTCGCGGGGCTCGCGCTGCGCGAGGGCGAGCGCCTGGTCAATCCGTTCGTCGACGCGTTCTCGCTCGCGGTGGTGTCGACCGACTATCCGCTGGCGCTCGACCGGCCGCTGGCGCCGCAGGCGCGCAAGGCGAAGGGATGGCGCTACTGGTGGGGCATCAACGACGCGCGCTCCGGACGCGAGCGTAACCGGCGCGCCGCACGCCCGTCCTACGCGAGCGCGTATCCGATGGAAACGGTCAGGCGCGTCGCACGGCCGACCACGCTGATCCTGGACGACGAAGTGCCGCGGGTGCCCAAGCGGGCGGCGTTCTTCGAGCGCGCGCTCAGGGGCGACCTGGGCGAGAAGGCGCTGCGCGAGCGCCCGCGCTTCGCCACCAAGCACCCGCTGTCGCGCGCCATGTTGGCGGGCATTCGTGGCATGGTGCCGATGCAGGATGGGGATGTGGCACGCGATGTCGATACGGCGCGCTACGCAGATCCGCTGAAGAACGCCAGGGCGATCAAGTCGCTGTCGTACTTCCTGGGGGCGGACCTGACCGGCATCTGCGAGGTGCCGCGCTACGCCTGGTTCTCGCACAAGGACGACGGCACGCCGATCGAGCCCTACCATCGCTACGCGGTGGTGATGCTGATCGACCAGGAATTCGACACCATGGAGGGGGCGAGCGGCGATGACTGGATCTCGGGCGCGCAGTCGATGCGCGGCTACATCCGGGGCGCCGAAATCGCCGGGGTCATGAGCGAGACCCTGCGCCGGCTCGGGTTTCCGGCTCGCGCGCAGACGAACGCCGACAGCGACGTGCTGCAGATCCCGCTGATCCTGTGGGCGGGGCTGGGCGAGCTCTCCCGAATCGGCGAGCTGGTGCTCAACCCGTTCGTCGGTCCCCGCTTCAAGTCGGTGGTGCTCACGACCGACTTTCCGCTCGCGGTCGACCAGCCGATCGACTTCGGCCTGCAGTATTTCTGCAGCCACTGCCTGAAGTGCGCGCGCGAATGCCCCTGCGACGCCATTCCGTTCGGCGACAAGGTGATGTTCAACGGCTACGAGACGTGGAAGCCGGATGTGGAGCGCTGCACGCGCTACCGCGTCACCAATCCGCACGGCTCGGCCTGCGGGCGCTGCATGAAGACCTGCCCGCTAAACAAGGTGGTCGACGCCGACGGCCCGCTGCTCGCGCGCGCGGCGAGCTGGATGGGCGTGAACGCGCCGTGGGCGAAGCCGCTCATGGTGCCGCTCGCGACCTGGTTCGACGACTGGATCGGCAACGGCAGGCGCAACGCGGCGAAGAAATGGTGGTTCGACCACGAAGTGGTCGGCGACATCGTGGTCGAGCCCAAGGGCGTCAACCGGCGCGACATCGACCCGGCGCGCAAGGTCGATGCAGCGAAGCACAAGGTCGCAATTTATCCGGCCCGCATGATGCCGCCACCGGATGCGCGAGGTCCGGTGCCGGTCGACCGCAAGGCGGCGCTCGCCGAAGGCGCGCGGCTGGAGACGCCGGCGCAGGCGAGGGCGCGCGTGAAATTCGCGAAGGAATTGCCATGATCCAGGATTGCCTGTTCGAGAAGCGCGCCGACGGGGTCGGCCTTATCACCTTCAATCGTCCGGATAGTCTGAATGCGATGGGGGGCGAGCTGCTGGCGCAGCTCCGCGCGCACCTAGAGCGCTGCGAGCACGATGCCGAGGTGCGCTGCGTGGCGATCACCGGCGCGGGGCGCGGGTTCTGCGCCGGCGGCGACGTCAAGGGATTCGCCGCGCGCGGCAGCGATGCCGGTATCTCGAGCGAGGCGCTGGCGCAGGGCGCGCTCGCCGTCAGCCTGAGGCTGCATACCATGCCCAAGCCGACCGTGGCGCTGGTGAACGGGCCCGCCGCGGGCGCCGGCATGTCTATCGCGCTCGCCTGCGACCTGCGGTTTTGCTCCGAGCAGGCGCGCTTCGTCACCGCTTTCGCCAAGATCGGCCTTTCGGGCGATTACGGCGGCAGCTATTTCCTGCAGCGGCTGATCGGCTACGGCAGGGCGCTGGAGCTCTATCTGCTCGCCGAGCCGATCGACGCGGCAGGCGCCCTCGAGCTCGGCATCGCCAATCACGTGGTGCCGCACGACGCGCTGATGGCGCGCGGCCTGGAATACTGCGCGCGCCTCGCGGCCGGGCCGACCCATGCATATGGCAACATCAAGGCGGCCTTCAACTTCTCCGCCGGCGCGAGCGCGCGCGAGGCGTTGCGCTTCGAGGCGGGCACCATGGCTGACAGCGCCCGCTCGCAGGACTTCGCTCAGGCGGCCAAGGCCTGGGCGGAGGGACGCAAGGCGGAATTCAAGGGTCGCTAGGCGATGCGCCGCTCGCGTCCCTGCCAATAGGGCTCGCGCAGCACGCGCTTCAGGATCTTTCCCGTGGGGTTGCGCGGGATCGCGTCGAGGAAGTCGACCGAGCGCGGGCACTTGTAGTGCGCGATGCGCGCGCGCATGAAATCGATGATCTCGCCCTGCGTCGCCCGCACACCGGGCTTGAGCACGACGCAGGCCTTGACCGCCTCGCCCCATTGCTCGTCGGGCACGCCGATCACGGCCCCGTCGGCGATCGCCGGGTGCTGCATGAGCACGTTCTCGACTTCCGCCGGGTAGATGTTCTCCCCGCCCGAGACGATCATGTCCTTCATGCGGTCGTGCAGGAACAGGTACCCTTCGCGCAGGTAGCCGGCGTCACCGGAGCGGAACCAGCCCATGCCGTCCGGCCCGCGACCGACGAAGGCGTCGCGCGTTGCCCTGGCGTTTTCCCAGTAGCCCTTCATGTTCTGCGGCGAGCGAATCCACACCTCGCCGATCGCGCCGTCGGCCGCGTCCTTGCCGCTCGCCCGGTCGACGACGCGGATCTCGACGTTCAGCATCGGCCGCCCGGCCGAACGCAGCAACTGCCTCTTCGGTCCGTCGGGATCGTGGTCTTCGGGCGGCAGGAAGGTGACGGCGCCGGTGGTCTCGGTCAGGCCGTACACCTGGACGAAGTCGCAGCCGAAGGCGCGCATGGCGCCGGTCAGTACCTTTTCCGTGATCGGCGAAGCGCCGTAGGAAATCGTCTTGAGCGACGCATAGTCGCCTTTCTCGACGCCGGGCACCTGCAGCATGAACTGGATCATCGCCGGCACGAGGAAGGTGTGCGTCACGCGATGCTCGCGGATCGACGCCAGCACCTTGACCGGGTCGAAGTCCGGATACATCACGCTGTAGCCGCCAGTCGAGACGGTGAGAAGCGCCACGCCGGTGCCGGCGATGTGATAGGTCGGCAGCACGTTCAGGAACACGTCCGGCGGGCCGCGGTAGGCGATCGCCTGTGGCGTGGCCTCGATCATGCTGGCGGCGATGTTGCGATGCGTGAGCTCGACGCCCTTGGGCAAGCCGGTGGTTCCGGATGAATAGAGCTGCAGCGCGGTGTCGCTTTCGTCGATCGGCAGCCCGGGGTCGCGCGGCGCGAAGCCCGCACGCCAGTCGGCAAAGGCGGGGAGGCCGGCGGCCGCCTGGTCGGTGGCGAGCGCGAGCCTAAGGCCCTGCACCGGCACCTTCTGCGCGGCAGGAGCGAACGCGGCGTCGACCATCAGCAGGCGCGCTTTGCCGTTGTTCAGCACGTACTCAAGCTCGGCCGGGGCGAGGCGCCAGTTGACGGGCATGCACACGGCGCCCACCTTGTTGGCGGCGAGCGTGAGCAGGACGCATTCGACGGTGTGCTTGGTAAGGCAGGCGACGCGCTCGCCCTTGCCGATGCCGAGCGCGAGCAACCCCTGCGCGACGCGGTTCGACTCCTGCTCGAGCTGCGCGAAGCTCCAGGTGCGCGCCGGCGTCCAGTATGCGACCGCATCCGGCTGCGCGCGCGCATGTCGTTTGACGGCGTCGACGACGGTCTCGGCCATGCTCCCCCTCCCAAGGTCCGCAGGACGGGGGAAATCGTACAACGATGGGGCCTAGCCGGCGAGCACCTTGGGCAGCCAGAGCGACAGCGCGGGGAAGGCGACGATCAGCGCGACGCGGAACAGCTCGGCGACGAAGAACGGCATCACCCCCTTGAAGGTCTCACTCATCGGCACGTCCTTCGCGAGCGCGTTGATCACGAACACGTTCATGCCCACCGGAGGGGTAATGAGCCCGAGCTCAACCACGATCAAGGCGAGGATGCCGAACCAGATCTTGAGGTTCTCCTGGCTCATGCCGAAGTCCAGCCCAGAAATCACCGGCCAGAAGAACGGGATCGTCAGCAGGATCATCGACAGGCTGTCCATCAGGCAGCCGAGGAAGATCAGTGCGATGAGCAAGAGGATCAGGATCGTCATCGGCGCCAGGCCGGAGTGGATCATCAGGTCGGCGGCCGCCTGCGGCACTCCGCCGCGCGCCATGAAGATGTTGAGAATCGCCGCACCGAGCAGGATGAGATAGATCATGCCGCTCGTCTTCGCCGTGTCGAGCAGCGCGGCCTTCATTTCGCGAAGGGGCATCGTGCCGCGCAGCACGCCGAAGGCGGCCACCAGGAACACGCCGACCGCGGCCGCAGGCGTGGGGTTGAAGAAGCCGAAATAAATGCCACCCATCACCGCGCCGAAGATCACCGCGACCGGGGCGACGCTGATCGTCGCCTCGATGAATTCCTTGCGCGAAACGCGGTCGCCCGGAGGGCCGGCGTCGGGCTTCACGCGCACGTAGATCGCGATGGTGATGAGAAAGAACACCACGGCGATGAGGCCGGGGATGAAGGCGGCGATGAACATCTTGACGATGCTTGCCTCGACCACGATCGCGTACACCACCAGTACGACAGAAGGCGGAATGAGAATGCCGAGCACGCCGCCCGCGGCGAGCGTCCCGGTGGCGAGCGTGGGGCTGTAGCGGTAGCGGCGAAGCTCGGGCAGCGCCACCTGGCCGAGGGTCGAGGCGGTCGCGAGCGAAGATCCGCACACCGCGCCGAAGCCGGCGCAGGCTGCGATCGCCGACATCGCCACGCCGCCGCGCAGCCAGCCGAGCCAGGCGTTGGCGGCGCGGAACAGGTCGCGGCTCAAGCCCGCGCGGGTCGCGATGTTGCCCATCAGCACGAACATCGGCAGCACGGAGAGGTCGTAGATCGAGAACTGCGAATAGGCGAGGTTCTTCAGCTGCGCGAGGACGATCCGCGGGTCGTTCAGAATCATCGAGCCGACCGCGCCCACCAGGATCATGGTGTAGGCGATGGGTATGCGGATCGCGATCAGCGCCACCAGGGCAACGAGCCCCGCCACCCCGATCAGGAGACCGGTTTCCAAGACAGTTCTCCCTTCAGGCTGCGGTCTTCCACTCGCGCCACGAATCCCTGACCGAGATCAGAGACGCCGCGGTGAGCAGGACGAGCGAAATGAGTGCCGGAATGTAGGCGTACCAGATGGGCACGTGCAGGATGGTGGTGGTCTCGACGTACCTGCGGTAGTCGAGCAGGCCGAGATACATGCGCCAGAGCAACAGCGCGCTGAAGCCGAGGGCGATCACCGCCGACAGCAGCGTCAGCAGCGCCACGGTGCGCGGCCCGGCGCCGGAAGTGAAGATGTCGGCGGTGACGTTGGCGCCGGTGAGCTGGCAGTAGGGCAGGAACATGAACACCGAGACCGCGGTCCACATTTCCACCATTTCGACGTCGCCCTGCAGCGGCTTGTCGAACACGTAGCTGCTGAATGCGCTCCAGCTCGTCATCAGGGCGACGCCGAGCAGGAGCACCCCGCCCAGCAGCGCCCAGGTCTCGATCACGCGGCCAACGATGCCGGTCGGCCCCGCTGGCGCGTGCGTCGGTACCGTCTCCACCGAGTTACTTCGAGTACTTGGCGATTTCCTTGCGTGCCTCGGCGACCAGCGCCTTGCCGTCGATACCCTGGCCGGCGACGTCTTTCTCCCAGCGCTGAACCACCGGCTCGAGCTTGGTTTTGAACGCCGCGAGCTCCGCGTTCGTCAGCTGGATGTGCTGGCCACCCGCCTTGACAGCGACTGCGATGCCGGCGTCGTCGTTCTCGGCCCAGATCTCGCCGACCTTGCGCACCCACGCCTCGCCAGAGCTCTCAGTGAAAGCCTTCTGCACGTCGGGCGGCAGCGAGTTCCAGCGCGCCTCGTTCATCGACACCTGGAAGGTGGTATTGCCGAAACGGGTCTTGTTGGGGCCTTCGATGAAGTACTTGATCATGTCCTGCAGCTTGAGCGCCGGGATGATCTCCCAGGGGATGAATGCGCCGTCGATCACCTTCTTCGAGAGCGCCTGCGGCAGGTCGGGAACCGGCATGCCGACCGGCGAGGCGCCGAGCGCCTCGATCACCCAGGCGCCGGTGCGCGTCGGGATGCGCATCTTCAGGCCCTTGAGGTCGTCGGGCTTGCGCACCAGCTTGTCCACCATGTGGATCGCCTGGCCGGCGTGCACGTGCAGGAACAGGACATGCACGCCCTTGTAATCCGGCTTGAGGTACTGGTCGAACATCGCGCGCATCGCGAGGTTGGTCGCGGCCGGGTTGTTGGTGTGCACGAACGGCAGCTCGAACACCTCGCTGCGCGGGAACAGGCCCGCGGTGTAGCCGTTCACGGTCCAGACGATGTCGACCACGCCGTCGCGCACCTGGTTGATCAGCTGCGGTGGCTTGCCGCCGAGCGACATCGAGGGGTAGATCTCGATCTTGACCTTGCCGCCCGAGGCTTTTTCGACGTTCTGCGCCCAAGGCTCGAGCAACTTCACCTGGGCGGGCGACTTGGGCCCGAGGAAATGGTGCAGCTTGAGCGCCGGAATGATCTCCCAGGGAATGAACGCGCCGTCGATCACCTTCTTCGACAGCGCTTGCGGCAGGTCGGGCACCGGCATGCCGACCGGCGCCGCGCCGAGCGCCTCGATCACCCAGGCGCCGGTGCGCGTCGGGATGCGCATCTTCAGGCCCTTGAGGTCGTCGGGCTTGCGCACCAGCTTGTCCACCATG
>JBAUTZ010000316.1:0-2060 GCA_049582445.1 Burkholderiales bacterium | reverse complement strand
GCCTGCATCAGCACGAAGACCTTGCGCGCGCCGCGCGACTCGGCGAGCGCGAGGCTGTCGTCGAGCCAGCCGAACACCGCCGCCATGCGCCGCGCATGCTCGGCGGCGTCGCGCCCGAGGTTGTTGCGGCTGCCCGGCACGTTGAGGCCGATGAACATCGCGCCGTCGACCTGCCAGCGCACGTTCTCGCAGTACTCGCCCGGCTGGCGCTCGAGGCCGATGCCCGGAACGTCGCGGCAGAAGAGGCTGCGCCATTTCGCCAGGCGCTCGAGCGGGTCGTCGCCGCCGCGGTGGCAGTCGGTCCACTCGTTGTCACCCGGGAGCAGCACGAAAGGATGCGCGATGTGCGCGAACTGGCGCTGGCGCGCCTCGAGCCACGCGTCGCTGCAGGGGCCCGCGCCCGAGGTGATGTCGCCGACGTGGACCACGAACGCCAGCGGCTCGGCGTTCAGCCGCTCGATCATCGCGTCGAGCAGGTTGGCCTGCGCCTGGGAGTAGGGGGTGTCGCCCATCAGGCCGAACGCGAGGCCGCCGGCCGGCGGCGCGGCCGCGCCGCCGGCGAGCAGGAGGACCAGCGCCGCGGCGAGCCTAGATGCCGTAGGCCTTCCGGACGAGCGTAATCGGGTGCGCCTTCTGGGCCTTGCCCGCTGCGTCGCCTTCGCGCATGCCCTGCATGATGTGGCGGCCCGCGATCGGGCAGTCCGAGCTCACGTAATCGGGCTCGGCACCCGCCATCTGGCGGAACACCGGCCGGCCGATCTTCATCGAGTTGGCGTAGTACTCGGTCTTCACGCCCCAGGTGCCGTCGTGGCCGGCGCAGCGCTCGACGGTGTTGACCTCGGTGCCCGGCACCATTTCGAGCACCTCGCGCGTCTTCTGCCCCATGTTCTGCACCCGCGAGTGGCAGGGGATGTGGTACGAGACCTTGCCGAGCTTCCCGCTGAAGTCCGTCTTGAGAAGCCCGTCGCGCCTGCGCATCACCAGGTACTCGAACGGATCGAACATCGCCTCTTGCACCGCCTTGACTTCGGCGTCGTCGGGAAACATGAGCGGCAGCTCCTGCTTGAACATCAGGGTGCACGACGGCACCGGCGTGAGGATGGCGTAGCCTTCGCGCGCCAGCTTCGCCAGCACCGGGATGTTGGTCGCCTTGTGCTCCGCCACCGTTTCCAGGTCGCCCAGTTCGAGCTTGGGCATGCCGCAGCAGGCCTCCTTCTCGACGATCACGTAGGGAATCTCGTTGTGCTCGAGGATCGCCAGCAGGTCGTGGCCGATTCCGGGCTCGTTGTAGTTGACGTAGCAGGTCGAGTAGATCGCCACCTTGCCCGGCGCGTTCTTGCCGTCCTTCACCGGGAAGTCCTTCGAGCGCGTGGCATTCGGGCGGAACTTGCGCGCGGCATACGGCGGCAGCTCGCGTTCCTTCGCCACGCCGAGCGCTTTTTCCATCAGCCCGCGCGCGGCGCCGTTGCGGTTGAGCGCGTTTACGGTCTGCACCACCACCGGGATCGTGGCGAGCTTGCCGAGCGCGTCGGTGGAGGACAGCAGCCGGTCGCGAAAGCTCGCACCGGCCTGCTTGAACTTGACCGCCTTGGCGCGCAGCATCAGGTGCGGGAAGTCGACGTTCCAGGGATGCGGCGGCACGTACGGGCACTTCGTCATGTAGCACATGTCGCACAGGTAGCACTGGTCGACGACCTTCCAGAAGTCCCGCTTGTCGACGCCGTCGATCTCCATCGTCTTGCTCTCGTCGATGAGGTCGAACAGCGTCGGGAACGCGGTGCACAGGTTCACGCACCTGCGGCAGCCATGGCAGATCTCGTACACACGCTCGAGCTCCTTGTCGAGCGCGCCTTCGTCGTAGAAGGACGCGCTCTTCCAGTCGAGCGGGTGCCGGGTCGGCGCCTCGAGGCTGCCTTCGCGCTGCGTCATGGCTTCAGTCCTGCAGTGCGTCGAGGGCCTTCTGGAAGCGGTTGGCGTGGGAGCGCTCGGCCTTGGCCAGCGTCTCGAACCAGTCCGCGATCTCCTCGAACTTCTCGCTGCGCGCCTGCTTGGCCATCCCG
>JBAUTZ010000315.1:0-4220 GCA_049582445.1 Burkholderiales bacterium | reverse complement strand
AGCGCGGCCAGCGCCTCCTTGTAACGTCCCGCATCGTGCAGGGCGTTGACGTAGGCATACACGATCGGCCGCCGATTCGGATAGCGGGCAAGCGCGGCCTTCAGGATCGCGAGCGCGCCGTCGCGGTCGCCGAGCGCCTGCCTGACGCGGGCATCGAGGGTTGCGAGCATGGGGTCCTGTGCGTGCAGCCCGCGCAGCGCCGCGAGCTGCGCCTCGGCGTCGCGCGGCTGGTTGTTGCGCAGCAACGCCGCCACCAGACCATAGCGCGCGGCGGCCTCGTTCGCATAGCGCCCGTCGCGGACCACGTCGCGGAAATACGCCACTTCGTCACGCGCGTCGCCGCGTTCCGCGCGCAGCTTGGCCTTGACCAGGTAAAACTCGAGGCTGTCCACATGCTGCCGGTACGGCAGCTTCGCGGCACGATTCTCCGCCTCGGCAATACGCTCGCTCGTAATCGGGTGATCGCGCAGGTAAGTCGGGAAGCTGGAGTCGTCGCTTATTCGCGTGTAGCGCTGCATCTTCTCGAAGAACTCTGCCATGGCGTGCGGATCGAATCCCGCCGCGACCAGCCGCTGGAATCCGATGCGGTCCGCCTCCTGCTCGAACTCGCGCGTATAGGTAATCTGTGACTGCACGTTCACGCCCTGCACCGCAGTTATCGCGCCCATCGCGAGGTCCGGGCGCGAGCGGCCGAGAAGAATCGCGGCCGCGAGCGCCATCATGGTCGGCAGCTGCATTTGCTGCTGCTGGCTCAACTGGCGCGCGATGTGCCGTTGCGTGACGTGTGTAATCTCGTGCGCGAGCACCGAGGCGAGCTCCGACTCGTCGTCGCAGGCTTCGAGCAATCCGGTGTTCACGCCGACGAAGCCGCCCGGCAGGGCGAAGGCGTTGATGGTGTTGTCACGCACCCCGAAGAACTCGAAGTGCTGGCTCGCGCCCGGGGGCGCGGACGCCAGTTTCTCGCCGATCGTGTCGAGATAGGCGGTCACTTCGGGATCGTCGACGTAGCTCGGGTCCTGGTAGCGAATCTCGCGCACGATGTTCTCGCCGATACGGCGTTCCATCTGCGGCGAAAGCGTCGCGTCGGCCGTCCCGCCGAGATCGGGCAGGTTCTGGGCCGATGCGCGCAGAACGGGCTCCACGAGGAGGGCTGAGGCGAGCACCAGCGAGACCAGGATCCGCATGCGATTATGATAGCGGCTGGGCGGGCAAGTTCCGCAAAGTCCCTTGCAGGAGAAGGCCTTGGCAGCCAAGCGAGCGCGCAAGCTGACGCATTTCGACACCCGCGGGCGGGCGCACATGGTGGACGTCGGCGCGAAGGCGCGCACGCACCGCGTGGCGGTCGCCTCGGGACGCATCACGATGAGTCCGGCGACCTTTCGCCTGGTGCTCGAAGGTGGCGCCAAGAAAGGCGATGTCCTCGGGGTGGCGCGGGTGGCAGCGATCCAAGCAGCGAAACGCACGCCGGACCTGATCCCGCTGGCGCACCCGCTCGCCATATCGCGCGTTGCAATCGAATTTCAGCCCGAGGCGAAGCGCTCGTCGATCCAACTGGTCGCCACGGTGGAATGCCGCGGCCCCACCGGCGTCGAGATGGAAGCGCTTACCGCGGCGGCAATCGGCCTGCTTACGGTCTACGACATGCTGAAGGCCGTCGAGCGCGGGATGACGTTGCAGGACCTGCGTCTCGAAGAGAAGCGGGGAGGCAAATCGGGCCACTATCGCCGCCCCGCTTCGCGAAAAGGATGACTGGATAAGCAGATTCGATTTGTCAAGGCTTCCCTAACGTCCCTCGTTTTGCGTAGCATAAGATCTGTTACAGGTTTATTTCTGCCGAAGCCCCGGACGCCAGATCCGGGCAATTCCTAGGAGGAGTGCATGGACGAAGGACGTAGATTCGTGCTGAGGGGCGCGGGCGCGACCAGCGCGCTGGCGGCGGCCCTGGCGGCGGGCCTGCTCAGACCCGAGCGGGTGCTTGCCGCGACGTGGAACAAGGCTGCGTTCGCCGCGAAAGATCCGGCCGACGCGCTCAAGAGTATCGGCGCCTCCGATGCGGTCGACAGCAGCGACGTCACGCTCGACCTGCCGGAGATCGCGGAAAACGGCGCGGTCGTGCCCATCGAAGTCTCCAGCAAGGTACCCGGCACCACGTCGATCGCGGTGCTGATCGAAAAGAACCCCTTTCCGCTGGCCGGGCAGTTCACCTTCATGGAGGGTGCGCTGCCCTACGTCAAGCTGAACGTAAAGGTCGGCCAGTCATCTCGCATTCGCGTGGTCGCGGAAGCAGGCGGTAAGCACTACAGCACCGCCAAAGAGGTGAAGGTCACGATCGGCGGCTGCGGCGGCTGATAAGAGGAGAACGAACATGCCAGGACCCATGAAAATTCGTGCCACGATGCACGACGGCTACACCGACATCCGCGTACTGATGAACCACCCGATGGAAACCGGACAGCGCAAGGTCGACGGCAAGCCCGTGCCGGCGCACTTCATCCAGAACGTGACCGTGAAGGTCAACGGCAAAACGGTGGTCGAAGGACAGATCAGCCAGGCGATTTCCCGCAACCCCGTGTTTTCCTTCCGCGTCAAAGGGGGCAACAAGGGCGACAAGATCCATATCGGCTGGACCGACAACAAGGGAGAAAGCAACCAGACCGAGACCGCAGTGGCCTGAGCAGTCACAAAGGCGTCCGTGCCAATCGCGGTAACGGCGCGCCGCTACCACACCGAAAAGGAGGAGGAAAGCGATGCGTGCACTTCGAGGCAGTGTGCTGCTCGTGGCTGGCGCCTTGGCCACCGCAGCAACCCTGGTCCGCGCCGATGACACGACCAGGCAGGAGATCCAGAAGTATCAGCGCATGACCAGCGAGAGCAGCCCTGTGGAATTGTGGGAGCTGCAGGGCGCCGATCTGTGGAAGGCAAAGAGAGGTCCCAAGAACGCGTCGCTCGAGCGTTGCAATCTCGGAATGGGGCCCGGAGTGGTGAAGGGAGCGTATGCCCACCTTCCGCGCTACTTCAAGGACACGGGACGCGTACAGGATCTCGAGTCCCGCCTTGTTACCTGCATGATGACGCTGCAGGGCTTCACGGAGGCCGAGGCAACCAAGCGGGTGTTCGGAAACGCCGACAATCCCTCGGACATGGAGTACCTCGCCGCCTACGTCGCGGGTCAGTCGCGCGGCACGAAGATGCAGGTGAGCACGAAGCTGCCCCAGGAAAAAGAGACCTACGAGCTCGGCAAGAAGCTGTTTTTCTATCGCGCCGGATCGTGGGACTTTTCGTGCGCGTCCTGCCACGGCACGGAGGGCAAGCGAATCCGCATGCAGGAATTGCCGGTGCTTTCCGAGCCGGCTGGCGCGCGCGGAACGTACACGACCTGGCCCGGGTACCGAGTGTCCGTGTCGCAGCTGAAGACCATGCAATGGCGCATCAACGACTGCTTCAGGCAACAACGGTTCCCGGAGCCGGCCTACGGCTCGGAAGCTACTGTCGCCCTGACGATGTTCATGGCGGTCAATGCAAACGGGGCGACCTATAACGGCCCTGGCACGAAGCGCTAAGGGGGGAGAACATGGCCAAGAAAACGATTTGCCTATCGCTCGGCGCGATCGCGGTAACGCTGGCCGCGGCGCAGTTATCGATTGCCGAACCCACGCCAAAGGAGCTGCAGACCGTCCTGCACCGCGACTTCCACGCGAAGGGACAGGCGAAAATGGACCGCGTCGATCAGGACCCCGTGCAGCGGGTGTGCACCGAAACGCATGAGAAGCCACCGGTTGGACTGGAAAAGGCACTGGAAGCGGACCAGTTGAAGACCATCGTGCTCCCGGCGGACAACCAGCTGATGGGGGACTGGAAGCGCGGCGAGAAAATCGCCGCGAGCGGCACGGGCATGACCTGGAAGGACAAGCCTGATGCCGTGAACGGCGGCAGCTGCTACAACTGCCACCAGCTCTCCCCTGCCCAGCCTTCGTACGGCACCATCGGGCCCAGCCTGACCGGCTTCGGCAAGAAGCGCGGCCACGGCCCGGACGCGCAAAAATATGTGTACAGCAAGATCTACAACGCCAAGGCGTTCAACCTGTGCTCGCAGATGCCGCGCATGGGATATTCGGGCACCCTGACGGAGCAGCAGATCAAGGACCTCACGGCCTACGTGCTCGATCCGACCTCGCCGGTGAACCAGTAGTAGCTCCAGGCGTCGAACGAGGGGGCTTGGC
>JBAUTZ010000314.1:0-3735 GCA_049582445.1 Burkholderiales bacterium | reverse complement strand
GCCGAGGTCTTCCGGTCGGCGCACGTGCAAGAGCCAGGTCGGCACGAAGCCGACCACCAGCACGGTGGCGCCGACCGCCAGCCAGGCGCCGCGCCAGTCGCCGCCCTGCATGGCGAAGTGCGCGATGAGCGGCATCGCCACGAGTCCTGCCATCTGCACCAGGGTCGCGACCGCGGTGACGAAGGCACGGCCCCGCACGAACCAGTTGACGATCGAGCCGTAGATGCCGAGGTCGTAGGGCCCGGCGAAGCTCATGCGCGCGGTGCAGTAAAAGAGGTAGAAGTAGGCAAGCGAATGGGTGAACGACAGCATGAGCACCGGGATGCCGGTCGCCAGCACCGCGAAGACGAGCACCGCGCGCGCGCCGTTGCGGTCGAGGAAGGTGCCGATCGTCGGCGAGACGAGCGCCCCGAGCACGCCGCCGATCGAAACCGCGGCGGAGATCCCGGTGCGCGACCAGCCGAACTCGCCGGTCATCGGTTCGACGAAGATCGACAGCGTCGCGACCGCGGAACCCTGGCGGGAGAACCCCGCCGCGCACACGCAGGCGAGGATCACCCAGCCGTAGTAGAACGGCAGCCGGGCGGCGAG
Source organism: Burkholderiales bacterium (assembly GCA_049582445.1). Lineage (GTDB taxonomy): Bacteria > Pseudomonadota > Gammaproteobacteria > Burkholderiales > SG8-39 > DAHVFK01. The sequence goes on along the minus strand of JBAUTZ010000314.1, from coordinate 3,144 downwards.
CCCTTCGACCAGCCGGCGGCGCGTCAGGAAAATAGGGATCGGCCCTATTTGGCGGCGGCTTTGACCGAGAGCAGCTCGACCTCGAACGTGAGGGTGGCGTTGGGCGGGATGACGCCGCCGGCCCCGCGCTCGCCGTAGGCGGTCTCCGGCGGGCAGACGAGCTTCGCCTTGCCGCCGACCTTCATCATCTGCACGCCCTCGGTCCAGCACTTGATCACGCCGTCGAGCGGGAACTCGGCGGGCTTGTTGCGCGCGTAGGAGCTGTCGAACTCCTTGCCGTCGGGCAGCGTGCCGCGGTAGTTGACGGTGACGGTGTCGGTGGGCTTGGGCGAGGCGCCCTTGCCCTCGCGCAGCGACTTGTAGATGAGCCCGCCGTAGCCCTTCACCGCGCCCTTCTCGGCGGCCGCCTTGGCGAGCACGTCGCGCCCCTCGGCCTCGGCCTTCTGCGCCGCGGCCGCCTGGCGAGCCTTGGCCAGGTCCTGGATCTTGGGCCCGTAGACCTCCATGTCGACCGCGCTCTTCTTGCCGAGCACCCCGTCGCGAAAGCCCTGCTGCACCGGGTCGATCTCGGAGGGCGTGAGGTGGAATACGCCCGCCTGCCGCGCGAGCGCCTGGCCCACCGCGTAGAGGGTCTTCTGGTCTTCGGTCATGTCGGCGGCGAGGGCGCGGCCTGCGGCGAGCGCCAACGCGACGATCAGTGCGGCTTTCTTCATGAAGGTCCTTGGTTGGTGAAAGAAAATCGGATCTGACCCGGATTATTTCGCGGCGAGCAGTTTACCGGGGCCTTGCAAAGCTTGACAGCGGGCGCAGCGAATTCGGAGTCCAATCATTGCGTGTCCCGTGCAGCCGTAGAGGAACCCATGCAGCAAGCGCGCGAGATCCATGTCGTGTGCGACCGCCCGCCCGGCCGCGATATGCCGACGCTGATCGACGTCGAGGACGAGCATGGGCGCGGCATCAACGCAGGCGAGTGGCGCAAGCGCCCGGACGGCTACTGGGAACTGGTGCTCCACATTGCTCCGCGCCATCGCTGAGGATGACCGCCTTGTTCCGGTTCTTCAACTTCAAGAAGCCGCGCAAAGCGATCGGCCCCCGCAGCCAGCCGAACCCCGAGGCGTATTCCGAGGCGCTGCTCTCCGGCTGGGTGCCGCCGCTGCCCGAGCGCGATGCGCCCGCCGCCCCGGCCCAAGCCGCGGTCGAGGACGCCGACGACCGCGCGGCGCTGCTCGAGCGCTTCTACCGTAACCAGCAGTAACGGGTCAGAGCACCCGGGTGAGCCAGGCGGTGATCGCCATCAGCTCCTCGGGGCACACCGCGTGGCCCATCGGGTACTCGTGGAATTCCAGGGCGTAGCCTAGCGCCTCCAGCAAGTCGCGCGAGCGCAGCGCGCGCTCGATGCCGACCATCTCGTCGTGCAGTCCGTGCGCCATGAAAAGCGGCACGTCCACGTTGTCCGCCGTGCGCTCGACCTCCAGCGTCGCGGCGAGCGGCAGCCAGGTGGATAGCGCCATCACGCCCGCCAGCCGCTCGGCGTGGCGCAGCCCCGTCTGGAGCGCGATCGCGCCGCCCTGCGAGAAGCCCGCCAGCACGATCCGCCGCGCGTCGATGCCGCGCGAGCGCTCGCGGGCGATCAGGCCTTCCAGGAGCCCCTGCGAGGCACGGATCCCCTCGCCGTCCTCCGACGTTCCGCCCAGCTCGGCGATGTCGTACCAGGCGCGCATGCTCATGCCCATGTTGATGGTCACGGGGCGCTCGGGCGCGTGCGGGAACACGAAGCGCGCGGCGAGGCGCCGCGGCAGCCCGAGCATGGGGACCATCGGCTCGAAGTCGTGGCCGTCGGCCCCCAGGCCGTGCAGCCAGATCACCGCGGCGTCGGGCTTGGCGCCGGTCTCGACCTCGACCGTTTCGGGAAGCTTGGCCATGGCCGCATTGTAGCGGCCACGGCCCGAGCCTCCAGGTGCGGCTAGGGGACGATCTGGGCGCGCACCTCGCCACCCTTGTGGCGCGCGGTGTGGACGTTCACGTACAGGTCGCCCTTCTTGTAGGCGGCGAGCTGCGACTCGGTCAGCTTCGCGCCCTCGGGTACGACCCAGGTGTTCGGGTCGGTCTTCTTGAGGGGAATGATCACCGGGCCATTCTTGCCCTTGGCGCCGATGTGGATGTGGGCCGCGACGCCGGCCACGTCGGTGGTGGTGATGCTGCCGCTCACCTCGCCGTCCTTCGAGACGGCGATGTGGCCGCTGCCGGTGCCGACGACTTCAACCGGCGGCACTTCCTCGCTGCCGCTCAGTTTCACCCCTACTCGCTCGCCGCCAGGTATTACCGTGGGGACGTAGCTGCATCCGGCGAGCAGCAGAGCCGCGCCCGCTGCGCCGATCCAAAGTGCGCGGGTGAGTTTCCGGGTCATTGCATCCATGCGCCTTCCTCCCTGAGTGACGAGTGTCGAAAAATCGCCTTGCCGCGGCATTGTCGCCCCTCCCCGCGGACCCGGCAATGCTGCGGCGCAACTGGGGGGCTGATACCATGCCGTGCCCGCGAGGCAAGGGAGCCATATATGCTGACGCGAACGACAAGTGCTACGCAACGCGGACTGAGCGCATTTGGCGCGCTCGTGGTGATCGCGATCGCCGCGGCCGCGGGCTACTACATCTACCAGTCCGCCATGGGCGAAGACACGCCGCCAAGTTGCGCCAGCACGTTCCAGAGCTGCATGAAGAACTGCCGCCGCGTCAGCACTGACAACGAGTCCGAGCAGGCCTGCCAGAAGAAATGCGAGGCCAACTCGGCGAGCTGCGAGGCGTTGCAGCGAAAATAGGATCTGACCCTATTTTTCCTATTTTTCCTTGATCTCGGCGACGATGCGCGGCACGCGCGAGCCGTCGAGCCTGAGGATCGCGCCGCCGCCCACGGCGGGGCGGCCGCCGGTGAGCGCGCGGATGGTGACTTCGTGCGTGACGAGCACGACCGGCGGCCCGTTCACCGGCAGCCCGGCGAGGAAGCCGCGCAGCGCCGAAATTCTCGCATCGCCCTCCTGCGGCTGATCGTAGAACGAGTTGAGCGCGGGCAGCTCGCTCACCGATCCGAGCTTGAGCAGCCGCGCGGTCTCGAGGCAGCGGCACCACTGGCTGGAGTAGACCTTGGCGC
>JBAUTZ010000313.1:0-2372 GCA_049582445.1 Burkholderiales bacterium | reverse complement strand
GGTCGGTGGCGTGCGCAAGGACTGCTCGCTCGCGCTGGTCGACGGCATCACGGTCGGAGATTTCGTCGTGCTGCACGTCGGCTATGCCATTCAGCGCCTGGACGCGGCCGAGGCCGAGCGCACCCTGGCACTGTTTGCCGAAGCCGGGCTCGTCGCATGAAGTACATCGACGAGTTCCGCGACGGCGCGACGGCGCGCAAGCTGGCCGAGGCGATCGCGCGCGAGGCCGACCCGCGCCGCAGCTATCGCATCATGGAGTTCTGCGGCGGGCACACGCACGCCATCGCGCGCTACGGCATCGCCGACCTGCTGCCCCCGAACGTGCGGCTGATCCACGGCCCGGGCTGCCCGGTGTGCGTGCTGCCGATCGGACGCATCGACGCCGCGATCGCCCTGGCGCTCGAGCGGCGCGCGATCCTGTGCACCTACGGCGATACCATGCGCGTGCCGGCCTCCGAGCAGCTCTCGCTCATGAAGGCGAAGGCGCGCGGTGCGGACATCCGCATGATCTACGCTGCGAGCGACTGCCTGCGGATCGCCGCCGACAACCCCGGACGCGAGGTGGTGTTCTTCGCCATCGGCTTCGAGACGACCACGCCGCCGACCGCGGTCGTGATTCTGGAAGCCGCGCGTGCCGGCGCGCCGAATTTCTCCGTGTTCTGCAATCACGTGCTGACGCCCTCGGCGATCAACCACATTCTCGAATCGCCCGAAGTGCGGGGCATGGGCACGGTGCCGCTGGATGCGTTTATCGGCCCGGCGCACGTGTCGACGATCATCGGCAGCCAGCCCTACGAGTTCTTCGCCGAGGAATACGAGAAGCCGGTGGTGATCGCCGGCTTCGAGCCGCTCGATGTGCTGCAGGCGATCCGCATGATCGTGCGGCAACTCAACGAGGGCCGTGCCGAGGTCGAAAACGAGTTCAGCCGCGCGGTGACTCGCGGGGGCAACGAGAAGGCGAAGCGCCTGGTCGCCGAGGTATTCGAGCTGCGGCGGAGCTTCGAGTGGCGCGGGCTGGGCGAGGTCCCCTACAGCGCGCTGCGCATCAAGGAGCACTACCGAAAATTCGACGCGGAGGCGCGCTTCGACATGGACTATCGCTCCGTGCCCGACCATAAGGCCTGCGAGTGCGGCGCGATCCTGCGCGGCGTGAAGCGACCACAGGACTGCAAGCTGTTCGCCACCGCGTGCTCGCCCGAGAACCCGATGGGCTCCTGCATGGTCTCGAGCGAGGGCGCCTGCGCGGCGCACTACACCTATGGGCGCTTCCGGAGCCGGGCGGCATGAAACGGCTCGACTTCAAGCGCGGACGCATCGACATGACGCACGGCGCGGGAGGCCGCGCGAGCGCGCAGCTCGTGGAGGAGCTGTTCCGGGCGCAGTTCGACAACGCCTGGCTGGCGAGCGCAAACGACGGCGCCTGCTTCGCGGTGCCCGCCGGGCGCATGGTGATGGCGATCGACAGCCACGTCGTTTCGCCGCTCTTCTTCCCGGGCGGCGACATCGGCTGCCTCGCGGTCCACGGCACCGTAAACGACGTGGCGATGATGGGCGCCCGGCCGTTGTACCTCGCCGCGGGGTTCATCCTCGAGGAGGGCCTGGCGCTCGCCGATCTGCGCCGTATCGTCGAGTCGATGGGGCGCGCGGCGCGCGAGGCGGGCGTGTCGATCGTCGCCGGCGACACGAAGGTTGTGGAGCAGGGTAGCGGCGACGGCGTATTCATCACGACCACCGGAGTCGGCGTGGTCCCGCCCGGGGTCAACCCGAGCGGCGATCGCGCGCAGCCGGGCGACCGGGTCATCGTCTCGGGAACCCTCGGCGATCACGGCGTGGCGATCATGTCGCAGCGCGAGAACCTGGGCTTCGCCACCGCGATCAAGTCCGATAGCGCGGCCCTGCACGGCCTGGTCGAGGCGATGCTCGCGGTCGCGCCGGATCTGCATTGCCTGCGCGACCCGACGCGTGGCGGCCTCGCGACGACGCTGAACGAGCTGGCGAGCCAGTCGGGCGTCGGGATGGTGATCCAGGAGCAAGCACTACCGATCCGCTCCGAAGTGGCGGGCGCCTGCGAGCTGCTCGGCCTCGATCCCCTGTACGTGGCGAACGAAGGCAAGCTGGTTGCGATCTGCACGCCGGGCGACGCCGAGCGTGTGCTCGAGGCGATGCGCGCGCACCCGCTCGGCCGCCGGGCGGCGATCGTCGGCACGGTGGTAGAGGATGCGCACCGATTCGTGCAGATGGAGACGTCCTTCGGCGGCAAGCGGGTGGTCGACTGGCTGGTCGGCGAGCAGCTGCCGCGCATCTGCTGAGGCGCCATGCGGATCCTCTTTCTCACCCATAGCTTCAATAGCCTCGCGCAGAGGCTCCACGTC
>JBAUTZ010000312.1:0-14060 GCA_049582445.1 Burkholderiales bacterium | reverse complement strand
AGCGCGGCCAGGGCGGCCGCGAGGCGCTCGCGGACTGGGGCTTCGACGAGGCGGGGATTGCCCGCCTCGCTTCGCTCGGCCTGGGCTTCTCTGCCGACTGATCCGCTACTTGTGCATCGGCATGTTCATCGGCGCCGAGCCGCCCATGGTGCCGACGTCGAGCTGCACTTCCACATCGCCCGCCTTCTCGAAGCGCAGCTTCACCGGCACTTTCTCGCCGGTCTTGAACGGTGCCTTGACGCCGATGAACATGAGGTGAGCGCCGCCCGGCTTGAGGCTGAGCTCACCTCCGGCCGGCACCTCGAGCGATGGCACTTGCTGCATCCGCATCACGCCGCCTTCCATCGACATGATGTGCAGCTCGACATGGTCGGCTGCGGACGATGAGGCGCTCACCAGCTTGTCGGGCGCCGCGCCGCGGTTCCTGATCGAGGCGTAGCCGCCGGCGACGCTCGCGCCCGGTGGCGTCGCGCGGGTCCAGGGTGCGTCGATTTCCAGGTTGTCCTTCTTCTGCGCCCAAGCGGTGCCCGCAACGAGCGCGGCGCTGAGCGCGATCCAATACATGCGTTTCATGTTTTCTCCGTATATGAAGGGTCCCGGCGAAGCGCGTCGGCGCTCCGCCGGAAAGACTGAAAGGAATCTCAGGTCGCGGCGGGGGGCGCGAGCGCGAGCAGCGCGACCGCAAGCGCCGCTCTATTTCTTCGCGCGAGCGTTCTCATCCTCCTGAAGCTTACGCCAGAATATCTTGCCGGTGGCCGTCTTCGGCAGCTCCTCGACGAACTCGACGATGCGCGGCACCTTGAACGCGGCCATGCGCTCGTGCGCCCAGCCGGAAATGTCCTCCGCCTTGACCCGGCCGCGCGCGGCGGGCTTGAGCACCACCACGGCCTTCACCGTCTCGCCGCGGTACGGGTCGAGCGCGCCGATGATGCACGCTTCCTGGATGTCGGGATGAGCGTAGAGCATGGCTTCCACTTCGGCCGGCCAGACCTTGAAGCCCGAGGCATTGATCATGCGCTTGAGGCGATCGGTGATGAAGAAATACCCCTCCTCATCGTAGTAGCCGAGGTCGCCGGAGCGGAAGAACCGCTTGCCGTCGTGCTCGATGAACGCCTCTGCGGTCGCCTTTTCCTGCCGCCAGTAGCCCTTGAACACCTGCGGGCCGTCGATCACGATCTCGCCCACCTCTTTCGGGCCACATTCGCGCAGGCTCTCCGGATCGAGCACGCGCGCGTCGGTAGAGAAGATCGGCACGCCTGCGCACTGGCGCTTGGGCCGCTGCGGCGGGTTGCTGTGGCTCGGCGCCATGGTCTCGGTGAGCCCGTAGCCTTCGATGAACTCCAGCCCGAGCGTCTCGTGCAGCTTCTTCGCGAGCCCTTCGGGCATCGCCGCGCCGCCGCCGCCGAGCGTGGTGAGCGAGGACAGGTCGTACTTCGAGAGGTTCGGGTTGGCGAGAAAGTCCACCACCATGGTGGTAATCGCGGTGAAGCTCGTCACCTTCGCGCGCTCGATCTGCATCGCGGCGCATTCGCGGTCCCAGCGCGACATGACCACGCTGGTGGCGCCAGCCTGGATCGGTGTGTTCATGCCGGCCTGCATGCCGGTGACGTGGAACATCGGCAGCACCGCCAGCGTCACCGCGCCGCTGGTGGCGCCGCGCCAGTGGCAGCCCGCGGTCGAGGTCGACAGCACGGTCGCATGGGTGTGCATGCAGCCCTTGGGCTTGCCCGTGGTGCCCGAGGTGTAGGGCATCACCGCGAGATCGTCCGGGCCGGCAAGCGGCTCGCCCGGTGCGAGCCGCGCCCCGAGCGCTTCGCGCCACGGGATGACTCCGCCGTATGCCGGCACCGCTGCGCCCGCGCGCACGAAATCCGGCAGCGGCAGGTCGGCGTCCGGGGGGAGATACTCGGAATGCGCGCCGATCAACGCGTGCTCGAGCGCGCTGGTGCCGATGAGCGGCGCGATGCGGTCCCACAGCTCCTGGGTGGAGACGAGGACCCGCGCCCCGGCGTCCTCGACGTAATGGCGCAGCTCCTCGGTGCGATTCATCGGGTTGACGGGGACGACCACCGCATCGGCGCGCAGGATGGCGTAGTAACCGATGACGAAATGGGGCCCATTCTGGCAATAGAGCAGCACGCGGTCGCCCTTCGCGACGCCGCAGCGCTGCTGCAGGAACCCGGCGATCGCGTCGACATCGCGCTTGAGCTCGCCGTAGGTGATGCGCCTGCCGTAGTAATCGATCGCGGCACTGTCGCCGTAGCGCCTCGCGCTCACCTCGAGGTTGTAGCAAATCGTGGTGCGCGGCACGCGCAGGGTGCGCGGTAAGCCGGGCGGCCAATGGGGGAAGTGTCGCGTAAACATCGTCTCAGAGCGCGTACTTCGCGACCGCCTTCTCGTTCCAGCGCATGCCGAGGCCCGGCCGCTCCGGAATCAGGACCTGGCCGTCCTTCAGGCGGGCGGGCTCCTCGAGCACCGCGTCGGCCCAGTCGACGTACTCGAGCCAGTGGCAGGTCGGCGTCACCGCCAGGAGATGACAACTCACCTCCGGAAAGAGGTGGCTCGACATCTCCAGGCCCGCGGCTTGCGCGAGCGCCGCGGCGCGCATCCAGCCAGTGACCCCGCCGATCCTCTGCGCGTCGGGCATGACGAAGTCGCAGGCGCCGGCGGCGAGGGCCTGCGCCATCTGCTCCGGACCCATGAAGTTCTCGCCGATCTGGATCGGAGTGGCAACCTCGCGCGCGATCCGCGCGTTGCCGGCGAAATCGTCCGCCCGCACCGGCTCTTCGATCCAGTAGACGCCCCCCTCCTCGTCGATCATGCGCCCCCGCCGCAGAGCCTCGTTCACCGTGAGCCCCTGGTTGAAATCGACCATCAGGGTAACCTTGGTGCCGATCGCCTTCTTCACTACGCGGATCGCTTCCAGGTCGTCGGCTGCATCCGGACGGCCGAGGCGCAGCTTCACCGCGGTGAACCCCTCGCCGACCAGTTCGACCGCCTCGCGCACCAGTGCCTTCAGCGGCATGATTCCCAGGCCTTTGGAGTTGTAGGCGCGCACCGGCCGTGGCGCTCCGCCCAGCATGCGTACCAGCGGCTGACCGAGCGCCTGGCCGAGCGCGTCCCAGGCCGCCATGTCGATCGCGGACATCGCGAACAGCACGACGTTGTGCACGCCGAGCAGCGTGTGCTTCGCGCGCAGCTTCTTCTCGATCTCGAACGGCGCCAGCGCGTCACCCTTCAGCATCTCGCCCATGGCCTCGACCAGCTTGGCGAGCGGCGCCAGGTTCTGCGGCCCGATGCCGAACAGGTAAGAGCGACCGGTGATTCCGCCGTCGGTTTGAAGGTCGACCAGCAGCAGCGGTGCGACCTTGATCGCGCCGCTCGCGGTCGAGAGAGGGCGCTTCATCGGCGCGCCCACCGCGCGCACCCGGACGCCGCGCAGCGCAAGCTTGTTCGCTTTCAAGATCCCCCCTATCGCCCCTTGAACTTCGGAGGGCGCTTTTCCATGAAGGCGCGTCGGCCCTCGACGTAATCCTCGCTTTCCATGCAGCGCGCGATGAGCGCCTGCCCACGCGCAAAGTCGCCGCTGGGCGCGATCAACGCATTGATCAGCGTCTTCGAGGCGGCCATCGACAGCGGCGCGTTGCCCGCAAGCTGCCGCGCCATGCCGTCGACGTAGCCGTCGAGCTCGGCATCGGCCAGAACCCGGTTGAGCAGTCCCATGGCGAGCGCTTCCCCGGCGTCGTAGCGCCTGCCGCTCAGCATGATCTCGCGCGCCGCAGAATGGCCCACGCTCGCCACCAGCCGATTCGTGCCGTGCACGCCGTAGCCGATCCCCAGACGCGCCGCCGGTATGGCGAAGCTTGCCGACGCCGCGCCGTAGCGCAGGTCGCAGGCGAGGGCGATCTCGAGCCCGCCGCCGATGCAGAAACCGTGGATCAGCGCGATCACCGGTTTCGCGGAATCCTCGATCGCGTGCTGCGCGGCGTCGACGATGCGGTCGTACTCTCCTATGGCGCCGCTGCCCGAACGGCGCTTTTCGAACTCGGAAATGTCGGCCCCGGCGGCGAACGCCGTCGTTCCCGCCCCGCGCAGCACGATGCAGCGCACCTCCGGATCGGCATCGAACTCGGCCATCGCCCGCGGAATCGCGCGCCACATGTCGCCCGTGATCGCGTTGCGCCGCGCGGGGTTGTCGAACAGCATGCGGCCGATCGGTCCGTCACGCTCGACGCGCAGTCTCGGCTCTTCCACCTCGCCTCCTCAGATCACGTTTGCCGCGCGCAGCGCGTCGATTTCGGCCGCACCGTATCCGAGCTCGCCCAGGATCTCGGCGTTGTGCTCGCCCGCGGCTCCGATCGTGCGTTTCATGCGCGCGGGGGTGCGCGACAGCTTGATCGCCGGCCCCACAAGCTTCAGCTCGCCGCCCTCCGGCCTCGGCACCGGCACCGCCATCTGCAGGTGCTCGACCTGCGCATCCGCGAACACCTGGTCCATCTTGTAGATCGGCCCGCAGGGCACGCCCGCGTCGTTCAGCAGGGCGATCAGCCGCTCGGAGCTGTGCCGCCGCGTGAGCTCGGCGAGCACCTTGGCGAGCGCCGCGCGGTTCTTCGAGCGCAGCTCCCCGGTGGCGTACTCGGCCTGCGTCGCGAGCTCGGGCGCGCCGAGCGCCTCGCACAGGCGGGTCCAGATGACCTTGCCGGCCGCTGCGATGTTCACGTAGCCGTCGGAGGTCGGATACACGCCGGTCGGAATCGAGGTCGGATGATCGTTGCCTGCCTGTCCCGGCACGTGCCCCTCGACCAGCCAGCGCGCCGCCTGGAAATCCATCATCGCCACCATCGCCGAGAGCAGAGAGCTCTGCACCCACTGCCCCCTGCCCGATCGATTGCGCTCCTCGAGCGCGATCAGGATGCCGAGCGCCGCGAACAGGCCCGCGGTCAGGTCGGCCACCGGGATCCCGGCGCGCACCGGTCCCTGCCCTGGCAGCCCCGTGACCCACATCAGCCCGCCCATGCCTTGGGCAATCTGGTCGAAGCCGGCGCGGTCGCGGTATGGCCCGTCCTGGCCGAAGCCGGAGATGCTCGCGTACACCAGCCGCGGGTTCTCGCGCGCGAGCGACTCGTAGTCGATGCCGAGGCGATGCTTCACGTCCGGGCGGTAATTCTCGACCACCACGTCGGCGGTCTTCACCAGGCGCTTGAGCACCTCGACGCCGCGCGCTTCCTTGAGGTTGAGCGTGAGCGAGCGCTTGTTGCGGTGCAGGTTCTGGAAGTCGGAGCCCTGGCGCGGCCCGAAGCCGTCCTCGCCGTCGGTCGCCGGCATCTCGATCTTGATCACGTCGGCGCCCCAGTCCGCGAACTGCTTGACGCAGGTTGGCCCGGCGCGCACGCGCGTCAGGTCGATCACCCTCAGGTGCGACAGCGCGTCAGCCGAAGGCACGGCCGGCCTCCGCCTGGTGGAAGAAGTCCTCGACCAGGCGGTTGAACAGCGCCGGCTCTTCCAGGTTGATCATGTGTCCGGTTTTCGGCACCACCGCGAGCGCCGCCCCCGGCACGGTGCGCTTGATGAGCAGAGAAGGCTCGATCGTCGACGGGTCCTCGTCGCCGGCGATCACCAGCAGCGGCGCCTTGATGCGCGCCATCTCGGCGGTCAGATCGTACAGCGACGGCCGCCGCGCCTGGTAGCCGAGCATGGTGTTCGCCGAGCCCTGCGCCGAGTGCTCTGAGAGGTTGCGCTGGAACTCGGCGAAGCCGCGCGGATCCTTCACCTTCATCGTCACGCGGGTCGCGTTCTCTCCGTAGGTCGCCGCGAAGTGCGCCATGCCGCGCTCGAGCATCAGCTTGGCGTTGGCGCGCGAATCGGCCTGGAAGCGCGCGTACTCGTCCTTGTGCGCGCCGCTGCCGACCCCGGCAGTGACCAGCGACAGCGCCCGTTCGCTATAGGCCATGCCGAAGTGCAGGGTGGCAAAAGCGCCCATCGACAGGCCGACGACGTGCGCACGTGCGAGGCCGAGCGCGTCGAGCACGCAGCGCACGTCGTCCCGCTCGCGCTGTTGCGAGTAGCGCTCGAAATTCTCCGGCACCTCGGAGGGCGGGTAGCCCCGCGCGTTGTAGGTGACGCAGCGGTAGCGGCGCGAGAAATGCCGCACCTGAGGCTCCCAGCTGCGGCAGTCTCCGGCGAACTCGTGCACGAACACGATCGGCGTGCCCGAGCCGGTCTCCTCGTAGTAAAGCTTGACGCCGTCGTCGGTGGTCAGGGTCGGCATAATCGGGGGTCCTGGCGAATTCCGGTTTCGCTGTTGTGGTTGTGTCCGGCCGGGGAAGGGGCAAGACTAACCAAAAAACCGCGTGGAAGGGAGTGGCGTTTTATGGATCTCAAGCTCAAGGGCAAGCGCGCGCTGGTCACCGGCGCGTCCAAGGGCATCGGCAAGGCCTGCGCCGAGGTGCTCGAAGGTGAAGGCTGCGAGGTGCTGATCGCGGCACGCAACCCGGCGCCGGGCCCGCGCGCGAAGGCGATCGATCTCTCCCTGCGCGGCGCGCCCGAGGCGCTCGCGGCCTGGGCAGGCGAAATCGATATCCTGGTCAACAACGCCGGCGCGATTCCGGGCGGCGATCTCCAAAAGGTGGACGAGGAGACCTGGCGCCGAGCCTGGGACCTGAAGGTGTTCGGTTACATCAACCTGACGCGCCAGATCTACGCCACGATGAAGAGGCGCGGGCGCGGCGTGATCCTGAACATCATCGGTAGCGCCGGCGAGAAGATGGACGCCGCCTATATCGCCGGCAGCACGGCCAACGCCGGCCTCATGGCCTTCACACGGGCGCTCGGCGGCGCGGCGCCTGCCGACGGGCTGCGCGTGCTCGGCATCAACCCGGGCCCGGTGTCGACCGATCGCCTGGTGAGCTTGTACAGGCAGCGCGCCGAGGCGCTGCTCGGCGATGCGTCGCGCTACCAGGAGCTCTTCACCGGCATGGCCTTCGGCCGGCCCGCGACGCCACAGGAGATTGCCTGGGCGGTGGCGTTCCTCGTTTCGGAGCGCGCGGCCTACACCTCGGGGTGCATACTGACGATCGACGGCGGCCTCACGAGTCGTCCGCATTGACGTTTTCCGACTGGAAGCCATGAAAGCGGTGATCTGCAAGCAGTTCGGTCCGCCCGAAAACCTGGTGCTGGAGGACGTTCCATCGCCCAGACCCGGTCCGGGCGAAGTCGTGGTGTCGGTGAAGGCGGCGAGCGTCAACTTCCCCGACGTGCTCATCATCCAGAACAAGTACCAGGTCAAAGCGACGCCGCCATTCACGCCGGGCTCGGAATTCGCCGGCGTGGTGAAGGAGGTCGGCGAAGGCGTCACGCACGCCAAGCCGGGGGACCGCGTGCTCGGCGCCGGTGCCTTCGGCGGCTTCGCCGAGGAGTGCCTGGTGCCGGCCGGTGCGCGCCTGGTACCCATCCCGCGCGAAATGGACTTTCCGACCGCCGCGTCGTTCCTGCTCACCTACGGCACCTCGCACCACGCCCTGTGCAACCGCGCCGATGCGAGCGCCGGCGAGACCCTGCTGGTGCTCGGCGCCGCCGGCGGCGTGGGCCTCGCGGCGGTCGAGATCGGCAAGATCCTCGGCCTGCGCGTCATCGCCGCCGCCTCGAGCCGCGAAAAGCTCGCCGTGTGCCGGGCGCATGGCGCGGACGAGGCGATCGATTATTCCGCGGAGGACCTGCGCGAGCGTATCAAGGCGCTCACCGGCGGCAAGGGCGTGGACCTGATCTACGACCCGGTCGGCGGGCCCTACACCGAGGCCGCGCTTAGGTCTTCCGCCTGGCGCGCGCGGCTGCTGGTGATCGGCTTCGCCGCTGGGGACATCCCGAAAATTCCGCTCAACCTGCCGCTGCTGATGGAGCGCTCGATCGTAGGCGTTTACTGGGGCGAGTGGACCAAGCGTGCCCCGGGGGAGTTCGCCGCCGCGGTCAGGCAGCTCGGCGCGTGGTTCGCGGAGGGCAAGCTGCGGCCGCACATCTCGGCCACCTACCCGCTGGCCGATGCGGCGCGCGCGATCAGGGACATGGCCGAGCGTCGTGTGATGGGCAAGGTGGTGCTGCTCACGAATGCCTGAAACGCACGGGCGGGCCGAGTCGCAGTCCGGCGCGGCGTGATCGAGATCCTGCAGGCGACGGCCAGCCCCTGGCAGCTCGGCTGGTGCGCGCTGGTGATCGTCGCGGCCTACACGCTGCGCGGCGCCACGGGCTTCGGTGCCGGGGTGGTGGCCATCCCGCTGCTGGTGCTCGCGCTGCCGCTGCACGTGGTGATCCCGGTGATCACCACGCTCGGCATCCTCGCTTCCTTCGGGCAGACGATACGCGAGTTCCGGCACGTCGACTGGCGCGGAGTGCGCGGCCTGCTGCTGCCGACGCTCGTCGGGGCTGGGGCCGGCCTGTGGCTGTTCCAGAGGCTGCATCCGGAGATGCTGCGCAGCGCGCTCGCCCTGTTCATCATCGCCTATGCGCTGTGGAACCTCGCGCCGCGGAAAATCGAGCTGCGCGCGCCCCGCGTCTGGCTCGCACCGGTCGCCGGTGCGAGCGGCGGCCTGGTCAGCACGCTGTTCGGCGGCATGGCCGGGCCCATGTTCGTCGTCTACCTGAACGCGCTGCGGCTGGACAAGACCCGCTTTCGCGCCACGATCTCCGCCATCCTGTTCCTGCTCGCCGTGCTGCGCGCGGGCGGCTACGGCAGCCTCGGCTTCTACGACGCCAAGGCGCTCACGCTGCTCGTGGCGCTCGTGCCGGTGATGGTGCTCGGCATGGTGCTCGGCGAGCGGGTGCATCACGGGCTCGACGAGCACCTGTTCAAGCGCATCGTCGCGGCGCTGCTCGTCGCGTGCGGCGTCGCGCTGCTGCTAAAGTGACGGCGCACGCAGATCCATCCCACGTATGAGCATCCTTTCACGCCTGTTCAGGTTGCGCCTGCGGCTGTCCGAGCGCTTCCGGCCCTCCGAGACCCACACCATGCTGCTCTGGGCGGCGCTGGTCGGGTTCGTCGGCGCGCTCGCAACGATCGCGTTTCGGGAGGGAATCCGCGGTCTCGAATGGCTCGCTACCGGTCACACCGGTGGCCTGGTCGAGATCGCGGAGATCCTGCCGTGGTACCTGCGCGTCGCCTTTCCGGCGATCGGCGGCGTGCTCGCCGGGCTGCTGCTGCAGCTCAGCCGCAGGTGGGCCTATGAGGGAGTGTCGTCCGACTACATGGAGGCGATCGCGATCGGCGACGGCCGCATTCCGGTGCGCCAGGCCCTGACGCGCAGCGCCTCGTCGCTGTTCTCGGTCGCCTCGGGAGGCTCGATCGGCCGCGAGGGCTCGATGGTCCACCTCGCCGCCATGTGCGCCTCCCTCACAGGGCGCATCGCGAAGTTCGGCCCCGCCCGGCTGCGCCTGCTCGTCGCCTGCGGCGCGGCCGCGGGCATCACCTCGGCCTACAGCGCGCCAATCGCCGGAGCCCTGTTCGTGTCGGAGATCGTCCTCGGCTCGATCGCGATGGAGAGCTTCGGCCCCCTAGTGGTGGCTTCGGTCGTCGCCAACATCACCATGCGCGAGCTCACCGGCTATGCGCCGCCTTACCAGATGCCGGCGTTCCCGGCGATATTCGGCACCGAGGTGCTGGCGTTCGTCGCGCTGGGTCTGCTCGCCGGCGCCGCCGCCCCACAGTTCATGCGGGTGCTCGACGGCACCAAGGCAGCGTTCGGGCGCCTGGACTGGCCACTGCCCGCCCGGCTCGGGCTGGGCGGGCTGATCGTGGGCCTGATCTCGGCGCGCGTGCCCGAGGTCTGGGGCAATGGCTACAGCGTGGTGAATTCACTTCTGCACCACGATTGGCTGTGGGCCACGGTATTGCTGGTCCTCGTCTCCAAGATCGTCACGACCGCGGCGACGACCGGCTCGGGAGCGATCGGCGGCGTATTCACCCCGACGCTGTTCGTCGGCGCGTCGCTCGGACTGCTATTCGGTCAGGGCGTGCACGCGCTGTGGCCGCAGGCCACCTCGGTGCCTTTCGCATACGCGATCGTGGGCATGGGAGCGTTCCTCGCGGGAGCCACCCACGCGCCGCTGATGGCCATCCTGATGATCTTCGAGATGACCCTGAGCTACCAGGTCGTGCTGCCGCTGATGCTCGCCTGTGTCGCGGCTTACTTCGCAGCTCGCGCCGTGCGCGAGAAATCCATGTACGAGGTCACGATCCGGAGCAACCAGGAGGAGCGTGCGCTCTCGCGCTGGAAGGGCTTGCAGATTTCCGAGCTGATCAAGCCTGCCACTCCGACGGTGCTCGCCTCGGCGGCGTTCGCAGAGGTCGAGCGCGCCTTCCTCGAGCACCCCGTGCGCTACGTCTACGTCGTCGACGAGGCGGGTCGCTTCGCCGGCGTCGTGTCGTTGCACGAGATCAAGAAGTCCCTGGTTTCGCGCGAGGTCGCGCCGCCCAGGGTGGAGGAGATCATGCGGCGCGAGTTCACGCTCCTCACGCCGGACACCGCGCTCGGGGATGCGCTGCAGGCGTTCCTGGCACAGGACACCGAGCGCCTTCCAGTGGTGAGGAGCACCGAAGATCGGCAGCTGCTCGGGGTGGTGTCGAAGTCGGACCTGCTGCTCGAAATCCACAGCCTCAGCGGCTGAACGGGCGCGTCGCATCTCCCTCGCCGAGCGGCCTTTGCATCAGCACGCTGTCCACCCAGCGCCCGAGCTTGTAGCCGGTCGAGCGCAGCGTTCCGACGGGCAGGAAGCCGTGTCGAGCGTGCAGCGCTATCGAGGCTGCGTGGCCGCTGTCGCCGATCACCGCCACCAGCTGCCGGTAGTCGAGCGCCTCGCAACGGCGAATCAGCTCGCCGAGCAGGAGGCTGCCGATCCCGCGGCCCACGGCGTCGTGCCGGACGTAGACCGAATCCTCGAGCGTGTAACGGTAAGCCGAGCGCGTCCGGTACGGCGCGCAGTAGCCGTAGCCGGCGGGCATGCCGGCGAGGTCGGCCACCAGATAGGGCAGCCCGCCGCCGGTCACCTCCGCGTAGCGGCGACGGATCTCCTCGACCGTGGGCGGGACCTCCTCGAACGTGGCGAGTCCGTTCAGGACGTGGTGCGCGTAGATCGACTGGATCGCGGCGATGTCGCCGGGCCCGGCGGCGCGCAGCTGCAGGCGGTCCTCGGCCAATGCCTCAGCTCTTGTAGTCCGGGGATTCGCGATCGAGGATGCGCTTGAGCGCCTCGAAATGCGCGCCCGAGTACTTCGGGGTGTCGGCGAGGATCATGCGGTACGTCTCGGCGGCGACCTCCGGGCGCACCGCCCGCAGCTTCAGGCCGGTCGCCCGCGCCAGCACCTGCACGCGCGCCGCCCTCTCGAGGTAGTAGAGCGAATCGAAAGCCTCGGCGACCGACCCGCCCACGACGATCACGCCGTGGTTGGCGAGGAACATGACGCGCTTCGAGCCGAGAGCGCGCGCAAGGCGGTCGCCCTCGACCTCGTCCACCACCAGGCCGTTGTAGTCGTCGTAGTAGGCGATGTCGCCATGAAATCGAAGCGCGTTTTGCTCGACCATCTCGAGGCGGCCCGGCTCGGTGAGCGTGATCGCCGTCGCATGGGGCATGTGCGTGTGGAGCACGCACGCCGCCCGCGGATTGGCGAGGTGAATGCGCGAGTGAATGGTGAAGGCGGTCTTCTCGACCTCGCCTTCGCCCTCCAGCACGTTGCCCGCGGCGTCGAGCGCCAGCAGGTTGGAAGCGCTCACCTCGCTCCAGTGCAGGCCGTATCGGTTCAGCAGGAAGCGACGGCCGTCCGGCAGCATCAGGCTGAAATGGTTGCACACGCCCTCGTGCAGATCGAGCCGCACCGCGAGCCGGAACGCCGCGGCGAGGTCGATCCGCCCCTGGCGTTCTGCGACCGATACCTGGCCGAGTTCGCGTACCTTGCCCATTTTTCGCTCCTCTCCGGTGCCTGGCTCGATTATAGTTTCTGCCGGCCGCTATGACCCACGGAGCCCGCTCGATGCATCGCTTGATCCTCGCCGTTGCGCTCGCGCTCGCCGTCAGCGCGTGCTCGAAAGTCGACCAGGAACACTACTCGAAGATCGAGAACGGTATGACCGAGGAGCAGGTCTACGACATCCTGGGCAAGCCAAGTGAGGCATCGAGCCGCGACTTTCTCGGCGTCACGACCACCTCGGCGAAGTGGACCTCCGGCGACGCGGTCATCATCATCCAGTTCGTGGACGGCAAGGTGCTCCTGCGAAGCTTCGACAAGCCGCGCGGGAGATAGCCGACCCGACGCAAAGATGCGGGCGACCCGGACCCGCGGCGAGCGGCCGCGGTCCTACCAGGTCGCCCCCTAGCGTCAGCTGCCGCCGGCCGTGGCCTCCGCCGCGGGCGTCTCCGCGCTCGCCGGGATCTCCGGCAGGATGGGCTCCGCAGCCTGCTGCTTGCGCATGATGTGATAGGCCATTCCGGTGCCCGCCGGGATGAGACGACCGACGATCACGTTCTCCTTCAGGCCGCGCAGACCGTCGCGCTTGCCCATGATCGCCGCCTCGGTGAGAACGCGCGTGGTCTCCTGGAACGAAGCCGCCGAGATGAACGAATCGGTCGACAGCGAGGCCTTGGTGATGCCGAGCAGCATGTACGAGTAGGTCGCCGGTTTCTTGCCTTCCTTTTCGGCCTTCTCGTTTTCCTCCAGCACCTCCGCGCGCTCCGCCTGCTCGCCCTGGATGAAGGTGGTCTCGCCCGGATCCTCGATCTGCACCCGGCGCAACATCTGCCGCACGATCACCTCGATGTGCTTGTCGTTGATCTTGACGCCCTGCAGACGGTATACGTCCTGCACTTCGTCGATGATGTAGCGCGCGAGTGCCTCCACGCCCAACAGGCGCAGCAGGTCGTGCGGGTCGACCGAGCCGTCGACGATCATTTCGCCCTTGTTGACCACTTGGCCGTCGTGCACCAGCACGTGCTTGTCTTTCGGGATCAGCTCCTCGTGCTGCGCGCCTTCCAGATCGGTGATCACCAGGCGCTGCTTGCCCTTCGTGTCCTTGCCGAACGACACGGTGCCGGTGTGCTCCGCGAGGGTCGCCCTGTCCTTCGGCGCACGCGCCTCGAACAGCTCGGCCACGCGCGGCAGACCGCCCGTGATGTCGCGCGTCTTCGAGACCTCCTGCGGGATGCGCGCCAGCACCTCGCCGACCTGGACCTGCTGGCCGTCGCGCACCGCGATCACCGCCCCCACGGGGAAGCTGATGTTCACCGCATGGTCGGTGCCGGCGATCCGCACCTCGTCGCCCGCCTCGTTTAGCAGCTTGACCGACGGGCGCATGCCCTTCGCGGTCTGGCTGCCGCGGCGCTTGGAATCGATCACCACCAGCGTCGAGAGTCCGGTCACGTCGTCGATCTGCTTGGCGACGGTGACGTTTTCCTCGACGTTCTCGAATTTCACCGTTCCGGCGTATTCGGTGATGATCGGGCGGTGGTGGGGATCCCAGCTCGCAAGAATCTTGCCGGCACGCGCCGCATCACCGTCCACGACCTGGAGCGTGGCGCCGTAAGGCACCTTGTGGCGCTCCCGCTCGCGGCCGTTGTCGTCGGCGATGATCACCTCGCCCGAGCGCGAGATCACCACCTTGTCGCCCTTGGCGTTGGACACGTAGCGCATGGTCGGCGAGAAGCGCACCGTGCCCGCCGACTTCGCCTCGACCTGGCTCTGCACCGCGGTACGGCTCGCGGCGCCGCCGATGTGGAAGGTCCGCATGGTGAGCTGCGTGCCCGGCTCGCCGATCGACTGCGCGGCGATCACGCCGATCGCCTCGCCGACATTGACGAGCGAACCGCGGCCCAGGTCGCGCCCGTAGCACTTCGCGCACACGCCCCAGCGCGTGTCGCAGGTAAGCGGCGTGCGCACCTTGACCTCGTCGATGCCGAGGTTGTCGATGGCGTCGACCGCGTCCTCGTCGAGCAGCATGCCGGCCGGAAAGAGCACGTCTTGCGTTTCCGGGTGGGTCAGGTCGATGGCCAGCACGCGGCCGAGAATGCGCTCCTTGAGCGCTTCG
>JBAUTZ010000311.1:0-4467 GCA_049582445.1 Burkholderiales bacterium | reverse complement strand
ACCCGCGGCTCGCCGACATGCGGCTGCTGGCGACGGACATGGACTCGACCCTGATCACCATCGAGTGCATCGACGAGATCGGCGAGGCCGTCGGCCGCAAGGCCGAGATCGCCGCCATCACGGCGCGCGCCATGCGCGGCGAGATCGAGTTCACGGAAAGCCTGCGGCGCCGCGTCGCTCTGCTCGAGGGCGTACCGCTCGAGGCCCTCGAGAGTGTGTACCGCGAAAAGCTGCGCTTGTCTCCCGGCGCCGAGCGCCTCATCGAGGCGTGCAAGGCCGCCGGCCTCAAGCTGATGCTCGTCTCGGGCGGGTTCACCTTTTTCACCGAGCGCTTGCGCACGCGCCTGGGCTTCGACTACGTCCGCTCCAACGAGCTCGAGCTGCGCGACGGCCGGCTGACCGGGAGGGTGGTTGGCGAGATCGTCAATGCGCGCGTCAAGGCCGAGGCGGTGCGCGCGGCGGGGCGCGCGATCGGCGCGCGGCGCGAACAGATGATCGCCATCGGCGATGGAGCGAATGACCTGCCGATGATGGACGAGGCGGCGTTTTCGGTCGCCTATCGCGCCAAGCCGATCGTGCGCGAGTTCGCCGCGTTCGCGCTCGATTATTCGGGCCTGGACGGGGTGCTGAACCTGTTTCTTTGAGCTAGCATGAACGCCACCACGGAGGAAACGCCATGACCGACACCGTCAAATACCTGCTCGACGAATCGCGCATCCCGAAGCACTGGTACAACATCATGGCGGACCTTCCCTCGCCGCCGCCGCCCGTATTGCACCCTGGAACCAAGCAGCCGGTCGGACCCGACGACCTGGCGCCCCTCTTCCCGATGGAGCTCATCATGCAGGAGGTGAGCACCCAGCGGGAGATCGAAATCCCGGAGCCGGTGCGCGACATCTACAAGCAGTGGCGGCCCTCGCCGCTTTACCGCGCGCGCCGGCTGGAGAAGGTGCTGGGCACGCCCGCCCGGATCTACTACAAGTACGAGGGCGTCTCGCCCGCCGGCAGCCACAAGCCCAACACCGCCGTGGCGCAGGCCTTCTATAACAGGCAAGCGGGCATCAAGAAGATCACCACCGAGACCGGAGCGGGCCAGTGGGGATCCTCGCTCGCCTTCGCCGGAGCGCTGTTCGGCATCGAGATCAAGGTGTTCATGGTGCGAGTGTCGTACAACCAGAAACCCTATCGCCGCGCGCTGATGGAGACCTATGGCGCGACCTGCGTCGCTTCGCCCTCGGCCGAGACCCAGTCCGGACGAGCGATCCTGGAGAAGGCGAAGGACCATCCGGGCAGCCTGGGCATCGCGATCTCGGAGGCGGTCGAGGTCGCCGCCACTCACGACGACACGAAGTACGCGCTGGGCTCCGTCCTGAACCACGTGCTCATGCATCAGACCGTGGTTGGCCAGGAGGCGATGGCGCAGTTCGAGATGGCGGGAGACGACCCGGACGTGCTCGTCGGCTGCACCGGAGGCGGCTCCAATTTCGCCGGCCTGGTGTTCCCGTTCCTCGGCGCGCAGCTGCGCGGCGGCAGGAAGCGCCGCATCGTGGCCATCGAGCCCGCGGCCTGCCCGAGCCTGACGCGCGGCAAGTATGCGTACGACTTCGGCGACACCGGGCATCTGACGCCGCTGGTGAAGATGCACACGCTCGGCTCGACCTTCACCCCGCCCGGATTCCACGCCGGCGGCCTGCGCTACCACGGCATGGCGCCGCTCGTCTCGCACTGCAAGGAGCTCGGCCTGCTCGAGGCCCGCGCCTATCAGCAGAAGGAGGTCTTTGCCGCCGGCGTCGCGTTCGCGCGAGCCGAGGGGATCCTGCCGGCGCCCGAGGCGAACCACGCGGTGAAGGGCGCGATCGACGAGGCGCTGCGCTGCAAGCAGGAGGGAAAGTCGCAGGCGATCCTGTTCAATCTCTGCGGCCACGGGCATTTCGACATGCAAGCCTACATGGACTATTTCTCGGGCAAGCTGGTCGACCAGCAATACGACGAGGCCGAACTCGCGATGGCGCTCGCCGGCCTGCCTTCGGTCGCGAAGGCCGCCTGACGCGCAGCGGTCAGCGCTTCGCGTCGACGCGCCGCAGAACGCGCTGCTGCGGCTCGGGCTGCAGCGTCACGTGGTCGACGTGGAAGCGCTCCTCGGCCACGCGCTGCAGCGCGCGCAGCGTCGACTCCCACTGGGCGAGGTCGGCGACCACGACGTGCGCCGAGAGCGACAGGCGCTCGCCCGAGAGCATCCACACGTGCAGGTCGTGCACCGACACGACGCCCGGCACCGTGGCGAGCGCCTCGCCCACCTCCTTGAGCGAGATGCCGGGGGGCACGCCCTCCATCAGCCCGTGCACCGCCTCGCGCAGGAGCTTGACGCTCGAGGCGATCAGCAGCACGCAGATGACGAAGGTGGCGAGCGGATCGATCGTGGTCCAGCCCGTCGCCGCGATCACCAGCCCCGAAGCGAGCGCCGCGACCGACCCGAGCAGGTCGCCCATGACGTGCAGCAGCGCCGCGCGCGTGTTGAGGTTGTGCGCGTCGCGCGCGAGCAGCCGTGCGACGTACAGATTGAGTGCCAGGCCGGCCGCCGCCACCACGCTCACCTCCAGCCCGTGCACCGGCTGCGGGCTCGCCAGACGCACATAAGCCTCGAACGCGAGCAGCACGACGATCGCCAGCATCACCAGGCTGTTGGCGAGCGCCGCGAACATCTCCGCCCGCCCCAGGCCAAAGGAATGGCGCGCCGACACCGGCCGGCGCGCCACCCAGGCGGCGAGCGCGGCGAGCGCAAGCGACGCTCCGTCGGTCACCATGTGGCCTGCGTCGGCGAGCAGCGCGAGCGATCCGGCCCACCAGCCGCCCGCCGCCTCGACGAGCGCGTAGCCGAGCGTGAGCGCCACGGCCAGCCAGAGCCGGCGCGACGCGTCGCCGCGCGGGCGGTAGTGATGATGCTCGTGGTTATGGTCGTGCGCCATGCCGCTCAGCGCAGATTGCGCACTTCGCGCAGCGCCGGAAACCGCTTGCGAAGCAACGCCTCGACCACGTTCTTCAGGTCGAGCGCCGAGCGCGGGCAGCCGGCGCAGGCGCCCTTCAGGCGCACCGTGAGCACGCCTTGCTCGAGCGACACGAAATCGAGGTCTCCCCCGTCGCGCATCAGCACCTGCCGCACCTCTGACAGAGATTCCCTGACTTGCTCATCGCTCGGCAGGATGGCTCCGGCCGGAACGGCCCCCTCGAGCTGCTTCTTCAGCAGGGCCTGCTCGCGCGCGATGCGCAGCGCCGCGCGCGGGTTCTCGCGCTCGAGCGCGTCGAGCTCTTCCTCGGTGTAGAACGGCGCGTCGAGCTTCAACTGACCCAGCGCCGCGCGTTGTAGAACAGGCGCATCCAGGGCGAGTCCTCGCCCGCACCGTCGGGGGCCCAGGACATCTGCACGCTGCGGAATACGCGCTCCGGGTGCGGCATCACCACGTTGAATCGGCCGTCGACCGTGGTCAGGCCGGTGATGCCGCCGGGCGAACCGTTCGGATTGTAGGGATAGGTCTCGGTGGCGTTGCCGCGGTGGTCGACGAAGCGCATGGTGACGAGCGCGCGGCCGGCGTCGCCCGGCGCCGAGAACGCGGCGCGCCCTTCGCCGTGCGCCACCGCGATCGGCATGCGGCTGCCCGCCATACCCTGGAACAGGATCGACGGGTTCTCGGTGATTTCGACCATGACGAAGCGCGCCTCGAACTGCTCCGAACGGTTGCGCAGGAACGCCGGCCAGTGCCCGGCGCCGGGAATCAGCTCCTTCAGCGCCGCCATCATCTGGCAGCCGTTGCACACGCCGAGCGCGAAGCTGTCGCTGCGCGCGAAGAACGCCTCGAACTCGCGCCGCGCCGCGGCGTGGAACAGGATCGACTTGGCCCATCCCTGCCCGCCGCCGAGCACGTCGCCGTAGGAGAAGCCGCCGCAGGCGACGAATCCCTTGTAGCCGGCGAGTCGCGCTCGTCCGGCGAGCACGTCCGACATGTGCACGTCCGCCGCCTCGAAGCCGGCGCGCGTGAACGCCGCTGCCATCTCCGTCTGGCTGTTGACGCCCTGCTCGCGCAGCACCGCGACGCGCGGGCGCGCGCCCGAGGCGACGAAGATCTCCTTCGGATCGAAGCTCGTCGTCACCGAGAGCCCCGGATCGCCCGTATCGAGAATGCGCTCGTGCTCCTCCATGGCGCATTCCGGGTTGTCGCGCAGCGCCTGCATGCGGTAGCTCACCTCGCTCCAGGCGCGCTGCAGCTCGACCCGCTTCTCGGCGAATACCGCCTTCGCGTTGCGCGTGATGCGCAGCTCGTCGCGCGAATTCAGCTGGCCGACCAGGTGCGCGCAACCGCCCAGGCCGGCCGCGCGCAGCGCATTCATCACGCGCGTGCGGTCCTCGGCGCGGATCTGCACCAGCGCCCCGAGCTCCTCGGCGAAAAGCGCGGCGAGCGCGAGATCGTTCGC
>JBAUTZ010000310.1:0-73539 GCA_049582445.1 Burkholderiales bacterium | reverse complement strand
GGCGGCATCCGACGAGGCGCGCGCGGCCGGTCTCGGGCCCGCGCACGCGCTGCCGCTGCTTGGCATTGCGATGCCGGTATTGCAGTCCCTCAAACAGAGCGAGCGCGACGCGTTGGTCGAGGACGTGGCGCGGGTCGTCCAGGCCGATGGGCGGGTGACGCTGGCCGAATTCGCGCTGTCGACCATACTCAGGCAGCAGCTGCGCGAAGGTGCCGGCCGCCCGGTGGCAAGCAAGTACCGCAGCATCGGCGAAGTGGCCGACGACGCTCGCGTGGTGCTCTCGCTGCTGGCGCATGCAACGCGGGCGGAGACCGGCACCGCGTACGCCAAGGGGGCCGACTACCTCGGCCTCAACCTGCGCGAGCCGCTGTCGACGGCGGAGCTGTCGGGGGCGCGCGTGAATGCATCGCTCGAGCGACTTCGGCTGCTCGCGCCGCTTGCCAAGCCGCGCGTGCTCAAGGCCTGCCTCGACGCGGCATCGGCCGACGGCGTAATCTCGCTCGCCGAGGCGGAGCTGGTGCGCATGGTGGCTGCGACCCTCGACTGTCCGGTCCCGCCGGTACTGGCGGAGCTCGACGCGGGAACGCTGAAATGACCGACCGCCGCGCGCTGGAAGCCGAGCTCGCTCGCGCAGTGTCGGGTGAAGTGCGCTTCGATGCCGGCGCGCGCGCCGCGTATTCGGCGGATGCCTCTAACTACCGCCAGGTTCCCATCGGCGTGGTGCTGCCGCGCTCGGTCGAGGACATCGTGGCGGCGATGGCGGTATGCCGCACGCACGGCGCCCCGGTGCTCGCACGCGGCGGCGGCACGGCGCAGAACGGCCAGAGCGTGAACGTCGCTGTCGTCATCGATTGCTCCAAGTACCTGAATCGCGTCGTGTCGGTGGACCCGCAGGCACGCCGCGCGCTGGTCGAGCCGGGCGCCGTGTGCGACTCGCTGCGCGACGCCGCCGAGCGCCACGGCCTGACCTTCGCGCCGGACCCCGCGACGCACTCGCGCTGCACGCTCGGCGGCATGATCGCCAACAACTCCTGCGGGCCGCACTCGGTGATGGCGGGCAAGACCGTGGAGAACATCGGGCGCCTCGAGGTGCTGACCTACGACGGTGCGCGCTTCTGGTGCGGCCCGACGAGCGACGAGGAGTACGCGCGCGTGGTCGCGGCAGGCGGACGCCAGGGCGAGATCTATGTCCGCCTCAAGGCGCTTGCCGACCGCTACGCCGACCGGATTCGCGCCGGCTTTCCGAAGATCAAGCGCCGTGTCTCGGGCTACAACCTCGATCAGCTGCTGCCGGAGAACGGCTTCAACGTGGCGCGCGCCCTGGTGGGCTCCGAGGGAACCTGCGCCTTCACGCTTGCGGCCGAGGCGGCGCTGGTGCATAGCCCGCGTGAGCGGGTGCTGCTGCTGCTCGGATTTCCCGACATCTACCTGGCGGGCGACGCCGTGCCGCAGATCCTCGCCGCAGGTCCGATCGCCTGCGAGGGTCTCGACGAAAAGATCATCGGCGGCCTGCGCGAGCGGGGCCTCAAGGCAGAGGACATCGCGCTGCTGCCCGCCGGCAAGGCCTGGCTGATGTGCGAATTCGGCGCAGATCGCCGAGACGCCGCCGTGGCGCAGGCGCGCATGCTGAAGGCGGCGTTCGCCGGGCGCGCAGACGTTGCCGCATGGCTGATCGAAGACCCCGCGATGATCGCGCGCATGTGGACCATACGAGAGACCGGGGCGTCGGCGACCGCGCTTGCGCTCGGCGGCCGGGAGCCGGATCCGGTGGTGGGCTGGGAAGACGCGGCGGTCGATCCGCTGCGACTGGGCGACTACCTGCGCGAGTTCCAGGCGCTGATCGACCGCTTTGGCTACCACACCTCGCTGTACGGGCATTTCGGCGACGGCTGCATCCATGCACGCATCACCTTCGAGTTGCGGACTCCAGCGGGGCTGGCGCGATGGCGGGATTTCCTCGGCGACGCCGCGGCGCTGGTGGTGAAGTACGGCGGGTCGATTTCCGGTGAGCACGGCGATGGCCAGGCGAAGGCCGAGTTTCTGCCCGCGATGTTCGGCCCGGAGCTGATGGCCGCGATGCGCGAGTTCAAGGCCATCTGGGATCCCGGCAACCAGATGAACCCCGGCAAGCTGGTGAGCGCCGCCGGGGAGGTGAACCGCGCGACCGACGACCTGCGCCTCGGTCCCGCATACCGGCCAATGAAGCTGACCACGCGCTTGGCCTTCGCCTCCGCGGTGGGCGACGGCTTTACGCGCGCCACCGAACATTGCATCGGCATGGGCAAGTGTCGCGCCAAGTCCGGCGGCACCATGTGCCCCAGCTACCGGGCCACGGGGGAGGAGCGGTACTCGACCCGTGGCCGCGCGCGGCTGCTCAACGAGATGCTGCGCGGCGAAGTGATCACCGACGGCTGGGCGAGCGAGGAGGTCAAGGAAGCGCTCGACTGGTGCCTCGCGTGCAAAGGCTGCAGGAGCGAGTGCCCGACTCACACCGACATGGCGAGTTACAAGGCGGAGTTCCTGTCGCACTACCACGAGAAGCGTTCACGGCCAGTGCAGGCGCTGTCGATGGGGCGCATCGGTGAGTGGGCGCCGCTTGCCGCGCGCGCGCCGTGGCTGGTGAACCTGCTCACGCAAACACCGGGCTTCGGCGCGGTTGCCAAGCGCATCGCCGGCGTCGCCCCGCGGCGCAGGCTGCCGCGTTTCGCGCCGCGCAGTTTCAAGTCGGGCTTTGCACCGTCGTCCCCCATAGGTGAGCCGGTTGTGCTGTTCGCGGACACGTTCAACAACCACTTTCGTCCGGATACCGCGCTCGCCGCGGTCTCGGTGCTCGAGGCGGCCGGCTTTGCGGTCGAAGTGCCGCGCGAACCGATCTGCTGCGGACGGCCGTATTACGACTTCGGCATGCTGGATCGCGCGCGAGCCTCGCTCGAGAAGCTTCTCGCGGCGCTCGCTCCTTCGCTCGCGTCCGGTGTGCCGGTGGTTGTGCTGGAGCCCGGTTGCATGTCGGTATTCCGTGACGAGCTGCTGCAGCTCCTGCCGCGCGACACCCGTGCCGCGCGCCTCGCGCGCCAGGCAGTCACGCTCGCAGAGCTGTTGCGTTCGCGCGGCTGGCGGCCGCCGGCGATTGGCGGGCGCGCGCTGCTGCACGGCCATTGCCACCAGAAGTCGCTCGGTGGCATCTCGGCCGAGCTGGGCCTCCTGCGCGAGGCGGGGCTGGAGGTGGCGGCGCCCGATAGCGGCTGCTGCGGCATGTCGGGTTCCTTCGGCTTCAAGCCGCAGCACTACGATGCTTCGCGCCGCATCGCCGAGCTGGCCCTGTTGCCGGCGCTGCGCGCCGCCGGCCCCGGGGTGAGCGTCGTCGCCGATGGCTTCTCCTGCCGCGAGCAGGTCGAGGACCTCTCGGGACGCGAGACGCTGCACTTGGCGCAGCTGCTGGCGCGCGCCCTCGGCCGGTAAAATTCAGCCCATGCAAGCCTGGGCGCTGGCGCTCGTTCTCCTGGTGGCGCTTCCTGCGGTGGCGGCGCAGCCGGCGGCCGACCCGCCGCCCGGCGTATCGCTCTTTTCCGCGATCGACGAGGACAAGGAAGTGTATGCCGAGGGACTCGTCCTTCGAGGCAAAGCCGACGTCAACGCCCGCGACGCGAACGGCGAGACGCCGCTGCACCACGCCGTCGAGAAGGGAATGAAGGAGCTGATTCGCGTGCTGCTCAAGGCGGATGCGAGCGTCAAGGCGCGCTCGAACCACGGCGAAACGGCCCTGCATCTCGCGGCGCTGCAATCGGATCCGCGCTTCGTCGAGCTGCTGCTCGCTGCGCGTGCGGATCCGAAGGCGCGCAACGACGACGGCGAATCGGTGCTCTATTGGGCGGCGTTGAGCGGCAATGCGGCTACCGTGCAGGCGCTGCTCGCCGCAGGCGCGGACCCGAACGTCGCGGACATCCATGGCAACCTGCCCCTGCACGGCGCGGCTGACGGTGGCTTTCTGGGCGTCGTCAAGATACTGCTGCCAGTGACAGACCAGCCGCAGGCCAAGAACCGCAAGGGGCTCACGGCGGCGGACTACGCCAGAGCACGCGGCCAGGACGAGATCGTCAAGTTGCTCGAGGCGCCGGTGACCGAGGAGCCCAAGAGCAACTTCGAGACGCTCGACATCGACGATCCGCGCCGACCCCCGCTAAGTACCCACTAGAGCAATTCCTCGGCGAGCAGCTCGTAGGAGCGAAGGCGCGAAGCGTAGTCGCCCGTGATCGTCAGCACCATTACTTCGTCGGCCGCATATCGCTCCGCGAGCGCCTGGATCTCGCGCCGGCATTTTTCGGGGCTGCCGATGACCGCGCGGGCGCGCTGCGCCATGACGTATCGGCGCTGCTCGTCGCTGTACACGTGGCGCTGCGCCTCCTCGAGGGTCGGCACCGGCGTGTCTAAGTTGAGGGCCATGTGCAGCCGCCTCAGGTCGATCGACGCGGCGAGTTGCTCGGCCCGCTCGTCCGATTCGGCGCAGATGGCGAAGGTGCACACGATTGCTTGCGGCTGCGGTTCCCGCTGCGAGGTGCGGTACTGCAGCCGGTAGGCGCGGGTAACCTCGTCACCGCCGTGCGGATTGATGAAATGCGCGAAGGCAAAGCGCAGCCCGAGCTGCGCCGCGAGTGCGCCGCTGTAGTCGGACGATCCGAGCAGCCACACCTGCGGGGACGTGTCGACCTCCGGTTGTACGCGCAGGTGGCGGAACGGATGGTCATCGGGCAGCGTCCCGTCGAGATGGCCAACCAGCTGCCAGACCTGTTCCGGAAAGTTGCGCGCATCCGGCGGCTGGCCGCCGCCGACGGCCTGTGCGGTGCGCGTGTCACCGCCGGGCGCGCGCCCGATTCCGAGATCGATGCGCCCCGGATACAGGGCCTCGAGCATGCGGAAGGCCTCAGCGGTCCTGAATGCGCTGTAGTACGGCAGCAGCACACCGCCGGTCCCGACGCGCATACGCCGGGTCTCGGCCCCAAGGCGCGCCAGCAGCACTTCGGGACACGGGTCGGCCAGGGCGCCGATCGCGTGATGTTCGGCGAGCCAGTAGCGCTCGTAGCCGAGCGCATCGGCGCGCTGAGCGAGCGCGAGCGTTTCCTCCAGCGCGCGGCGCGCGCCGAGATTGCCGATGATCGGTGACTGATCGAGAACGGAGAGCTTCATGCTGCGATGTTATCGCGCGTCGCTTCTGTCGCCCCTGCACGACAGCGAAACTCCCGACGCATCAATTACATCGCCGGACTGTGACTTCTTTCGTCGCCGTTGGCAGACGTTTCGACGCGTTTCTGCGCATGCGAATTTTTTCACGATGTCGCTTCATCTCGCTGAACAATAAAGTCTATTTGTTCGTGGCACGGTCATTGCAGAAAGGTGAGCAACTGTCAGAGCGATCACCGACCGGAGGAGGATCATGCTGCAAGACATCAAGCAGTTGAAGGACACAAGCTTACTTCTGCGCACTCTCGGCGGTTTCTGGCTGCTTGCGCTGGTGGTGCTCGGCGTGTGCGGCTCGATCTTCAAGATCGCCGCGCCGGATGGATGGATCGCACGCGCGCTGGGCTCGGACGCGTCGGTCGGAGCTGCGGCGATGGCTTCTGTGCTGTTCATTGGCGTCATGGGCTGGTTCGCGCGCGATTGGGCCTCGCCTGCAGAGGAGAATCGTATCGCCGACCTGGTGCTTTATTCGTTCGCCGCGGCAGGTCTCCTCTTCATGGTGCGAATGGCCACCGGCGGCACGTTCTAGAAACGAACCGATTCATCGACTGACTGGAGGGATCGCCGACCACGAACACTGCTGAAATATCTCCCCTGGGCCCGCCACTTCCCCCTAACGGCGGGCCTTCTTTTTTTCGGCGCCCGCATTTCGTTCGAGCCAATCCGGCAGCTCGGCGGCGCTCCCGAGCAACACGGTATGCGGCACCTTTTCGAGACGCGCGCGGTCGTGCGCGCCGCTCAGTACGCCGACGTTCGTCCCGATGCCGGCGCGCTGTCCGGCCATCAGGTCGTTGTCGGTATCGCCGACGTTGGCCACCTGCCGCACGTCCTCGACACGGGTTTTTTCCATCGCGCGAAAGACCATGTAGGGCGCCGGCCGCCCGACGGCGACCTCGTCGGCGCATACCACCGCGTGGATCAATGTAGCCCAGGGAAGTCGCGCGAGCAGCCATTCCGTGACCACTCGATCAAATCCGGTGGTGAGGGCCAGGCGCAGGCCGCGCTTCCTGAGGCGATCGAGCGCCTGCTCCACGCCGTCGATCGTGCGCACCCCCTGTCCGGCGAAGGCGGCAACCAGTAGCTCGCGAAACGTGGCGTAGATCCGCTCCGGATCGGCTTCAGATCCGGCGGCGAGCCGGGCGATCGCTTCGCGCTTCGCCGCTCCGCGCAAGGCAACCAGCCGCCCATCGTCCACCTCCAGGCCATGCTGGGCGAGCGCCGCCTTGAAGATCGCCGAAACGTCGGCCGTGTCGTGGATCAGCGTGCCGCCGAAGTCGAAAACGGCGAGGCGGACGTCCTCCGAATCACTCATCGGCGCGGGCTCATCGCGCAATGCCGAATCCCTCCCCGGTCTTGCGATATTCGTCGCGCGGCGGGCTGAAAATATCGAGCACCACGGCGCCCTCAGCGCCGGTGCGGATGCCATGTTCGACGCCTCCCGGTGTGTGCCAGAAGTCGCCCGCCTGCATTTCAATTTCCTCGCCGCCCTGTATGCGCACGCAGCGGCCCTCGAGCAGCACGCCCCATTGCTCCTGCGGATGGCTGTGCACCGTGCCAATTGCGTGGGGTGCGATGCGTACCACGGAGAGCATCGCCTGCTCTCCCGGGAAGATTCGCGTGACGATGCCTTCTCCGAGCTTGCGCTGGATCCCCCGGGCATCGTCCTTCAGGTTGAACACCCACTCTGACTTCTTGTGACTGTCGACGCTCATCGCGGACTCCTCGTTGGTCTTAGACCGCGATCGGCGCCTTGATCGCGGGGTGAGGGTTGTAGCCCTCCAGAGCGAAGTGCTGGTAGCCGAACGCGAACAGTTCGCGCACCGATGGATCAAGCCGCATGCG
This sequence comes from Burkholderiales bacterium, assembly GCA_049582445.1. Taxonomy (GTDB): domain Bacteria; phylum Pseudomonadota; class Gammaproteobacteria; order Burkholderiales; family SG8-39; genus DAHVFK01. The sequence goes on along the minus strand of JBAUTZ010000310.1, from coordinate 66,465 downwards.
CGGGAACGGCCTGGGTGCGCGCGCCAGTTGCTCGCGCGCCTGGTCTAGGTGGTTGAGATACAGGTGCGCGTCGCCCAGCGTCAGCACGAATTCGCCAGGCGCGAGGTCCGCTACTTGGGAGATCATCAGCGTCAGCAGCGAATACGACGCGATGTTGAACGGCACGCCGAGAAACATGTCGGCGCTCCGCTGGTACATCTGGCATGACAGCCGCCCCTGAGCGACGTAGAACTGGAACATCGCGTGGCACGGTGGCAGCGCCATCCTGCCGACGTCGGCGGGGTTCCACGCGGTTACGATGTGGCGCCGGGAATCGGGACGGTTCCGGATCGATTCAACCACCTGCGCGATCTGGTCGATTTCGCGGCCATCCGGGGTGCGCCAGTGCCGCCACTGGTAACCGTACACCGGACCCAGCTCGCCTTGGGCGTCGGCCCACTCGTCCCAGATGGTAACGCCATGTTCTCGCAGCCATCCGACGTTGGTGTCGCCGCGCAGGAACCAGAGCAGCTCGTAGATGATCGACTTAAAATGAAGCTTCTTGGTGGTGAGCAGAGGGAAGCCTCGTTCGAGGTCGAAGCGCATCTGACGCCCGAATACCGACAAGGTCCCGGTCCCGGTGCGATCGGTCTTGCTCGCGCCGTGCTCCAGCAACTCGCCCAGGAGGTCGAGATACTGCTGCTCGCCCGCATTGAAATTCATACGGCGATGACGGCGAACAGCTCCCGCGCGCTCTGGTATCGGTGCTCGGGTCTCTTGGCGAGCAAGCGGTCGAGCACGGGCTGGAAGCCGGCGATCGCGGGAGGAAGCTTGGGCAGTGGCCCGGAGACGTGCATCCGCATGAGGTCGGCGTCGGAGTACTCCTCGTACAGCTTCTTGCCGGTCAGCATCTCGTAGAAGACCGCTCCCAGGCTGTAAAGATCAGAACGCGCGTCGACCGGCAGCCTCAGGCACTGCTCCGGGCTCATGTATCGCGCCGTGGCGAACACCACGCCTTCGCGCGTCAGGTCGGCGTCCGCCAGAAGGTCCTTGGCCAATCCGAAATCGACGATTGCGGGACGTCCGTCCGCGCGGAACAGGATGTTCTGCGGCTTGAGGTCACGGTGCACGATGTTGTGGCCGTGGATTGCATCGAGCGCGCGGGCAATCTGCGAGGTGATGCGAGCCGCTTCAACGGGCGAGATTCCGGCCTGCATTTTGGCCCTGAGGTGTCCGCCCGGGAAGTACTCCATCGCAATGAACGGGTGCCTGGCCGCGAATCCCTGGTCGTAGATACGCGCGACATACTCATTCTGCATGCCCGCGACGATCTTGTACTCCTGCACGAAGCGCTGCAGGAAGGTCTTGTCCTCCCACAACGCGGGGTCGAGCAGCTTGAGCACCAGCTCGAGCCCATCGTGTTCGCGCTCGGCGAGGTAAACGCGCGACATGCCACCTTCGCCGATCTGGCCGAGAATTCGGTAGCCGGCCACCGGCTGCTCGCCGCCGCGCGCGGCGGCGCGAAGCGTGTTGGTGTCCATGGGCACGGTAGTGGCCTTCTGGTGCACCGTCGTTTCCGCCGCGATCCGCATATGAGCGTCATGCTCCTGCAGCGCATCCTCGACCAGGCGGCCCAACAGCGGGGCGGTGAGGCCCTGCCGCGGCAGGAAATCCGTCGCTCCCGCCTTCATCCCGCGCACCGCCAGTTCTTCGCTGCCTTTGTCGGTGAGCAGAAGCACCGGCGGCGCCTTCGGGTCTTTGCAGATCGAGCGGACCAGCGCCACCACGTCCTCGCCGGGGAACGGCGCCTGCAGCAGCAACGCGGAGATCCCGCCTTTGGCGAGGGACGCGCGCAGTGCGTCGCGCTCGGAGGGATCGTACAGGTCGATGTCCGCGTCCAGCCAGCGTGTGCACAGCATGATGCCGAGCGCGGTGCGGAGCTCGGGAGACTCGTCGACGATGAGGAAGTGCATGGACAAGTGAGGCGCCTAGTTGCATTGTGCCAAGCGCCATCGCCTTAGGCAATGAGGCGGCGCGTGGGCGCGTATCATCCGCGTTAAAGGAGTAGGGAGGTGTACGAATCGAGCATGCATCCACCGCTGCCGGGCCCCCAGTTCGCACGGCGCGTATTCCGTCACGTCGCCGCTGTGCTGGCGCTCCTGGCGTGGTCGCTCGCGATCGGCATGGCGGGCTACATGCATTTTGAACGTCTCGCCTGGCGTGACGCATTTCTCAATGCGGCGATGCTGCTCGGCGGCATGGGCCCGGTCGATGCGCCGCGCACCGACGCTGGCAAGCTGTTCGCCGGCTGCTACGCGCTCTACGCGGGCCTGGTGTTCCTGATCGCCGCGGGCATCCTGTTCGCGCCGCTGATGCATCGCCTCATGCACAAGTTTCACTGGGAACGTGGATCCAGATAACGGGGTTTAGGCTAGATGGCAGATAGACTGAAAGGCAAGGTGGCGCTGGTGTTGGGCGCGGGCTCGGTGGGCCAGGGCGTGGGCAACGGTCGCGCGATCTGCGTGTTGTTCGCACGAGAGGGGGCGAAGCTGGCGGGGGTCGACGTGAGCCTCGCGGCTGCCGAAGAAACCGCGCGGCTGGTCGCCTCCGAAGGCAAAGCGATGCTGGTGCTTGCCGCCGACGTGACGAAGGAGGAAGACCTGCGGCGGGTGATCGATGCCACCGTCGAGAGATTCGGGCGCCTCGATGTACTGGTGAACAACGTCGGCGGCAGCATCCCCGGGGGACCCGAGGAGATCGCGCCCGAGGACTGGCACGCGCAATTTCATCACAATCTGCACTACGTCTACCTTTCGATCCGCATGGTGGCGCCGCTGATGGTGAAGCAGGGGGGCGGGTCGATCGTCAATCTGTCGTCGATCGCGGGGCTGCGTCACCTCGGCAACGAACTCGCCGCCTACGCTGCATCGAAAGCGGGGCTGCAGCACTTCTCGCGCGTGGCGGCGGTTCGCTATGCGCCGCACGGCGTGCGGGTGAACACCGTCATTCCCGGGCTCATGAACACGCCGCTGGTAGCTGCGCGGCTCGCGCACCAGCAGGCCGGGGGCGACGCCGCGGCGCTCGTCGCGCGGCGCCATGCGCGCCCTCCGATGGGACGCATGGGCGATGCCTGGGACGTGGCATGGGCGGCGCTGTACCTCGCCTCCGACGAGGCCAGGTACGTCACCGGCGCCGAGATCGTGGTCGACGGTGGTCTCACCGCCACGACGCGTTGATTCCAGGTCTTCGATAGGATGGGCGAAAGGGGAACCGGATGGGATACGTAAGCGGCAATCTGATGCCGGGCGAGCAGATCGTCTACCAGGCGAAGATTCACTGGTTCATCTTCGTTCCAGGCGCAGCGCTCTTCGTGCTCGGGCTTGTGCTATGCGCCTTGACGCTGCCGCATGGCATCGGGCCGATTCTCGGCGGTATCGCGCTGCTCGTCGCGCTCTGGTGGCTGCTCAAGGCGCTGGTGGTCAAGATTGCCACCGAGCTGGCAGTGACTTCGAAGCGCGTCATCGCCAAGACGGGCCTCATCATGCGCCACACCGTCGAGCTCAATCACAGCAAGGTGGAGAGCTTCAACGTCGACCAGGGCATATTCGGCAGGATCTTCGATTTCGGAACCCTGATCGTCAACGGCACCGGTGGTGGCAAGACCCCGATCCAGAACATCGACTCGCCGCTCGACTTCAGGCGCCGAGCGATGGAAACCATCGATCAGAGCCAGGTCGGGCGCGGCTGATCAGGGCTTGGGGCGGACGGCGGACTTTGGGCGAAATGCCTTTACGACCGCTTCGCGGGTCTCGATATAAGGTCCGCCGATCAGGTCGATGCAATAGGGCACCGCCGCGAAGATGCCATGGACGATCTGCCTTCCCGCGTCGTCCTTGAGTCCTTCGAGCGTCTCCTTGATCGACTTGGGCTGCCCCGGCAAGTTGATGATCAACGCCTGCTTCCGGATCACCGCGACCTGCCGGGAAAGGATCGCGGTCGGCACGAACTGCAGGCTGATCTGACGCATCTGCTCGCCGAAGCCGGGCATCACCTTGTCCGCTACCGCGAGCGTCGCCTCCGGCGTGACGTCGCGCTTCGCGGGCCCGGTGCCGCCGGTGGTTAGCACGAGGTGACAGCCCTTCCGGTCGACCAGCTCTTTCAGCGTCGCCTCGATGACCGGCTGCTCGTCCGCGATCAGCCGTGTCTCGTCGCGCAAGGCGGGCGATGCGATCGCGCCGGCGAGCCAGTCCCTGAGCGCGGGCAGACCCTCGTCCTGGTAGACGCCCGTCGAGGCTCGGTCGCTGATCGACACCAGCCCCACCACGAGCTGTTCCATATCCGTCATAAAGTCATTTTACGGCGTAGAAATCGATCCGCACGGCCGATGCGAGCCGCATTCCGCTGCCCACGCAGACGGTGCGGTTGAGCCAGGCGTAGCGCGCGTCGCCGGTCTCGAACCATGGCGTGGTGCGCATGTAGTACAGCGCAGGGTCGACGGCCTCGCCGCGGGCAAGGCGGGCCAACACTTCGGGCGGGCCATGACGGTAGCCGCGATTGCGTACATAGACCAGCGCGCCGTCGGCGGTCTCGATGCTGTAGCGGGCATCCAGGTACGCCACTCCGTCCGGGCGGATCACCTGCCAGTCTGCGCCGCCGGGCAGCACCTTGCCCGAGAGCCGCGCCCCGGAAAAGGTTCCGCCCGTAATCGGAATGATGCGCCTGCGGCCCATCGGCGTTTCGCCGAGGTCCTGCGCTCGTGCAAGCGTGATCTCGGCGCGAAACAGCGGCTCGAGCTGCAGCATGAGTGTGCCCCCTTCGCTAGCCGCGTCCATGGACAGGTTCGCCCCTACGATCAATGCACGAACCCATTAGGCCGACGTTTCCGAGTTGCTATCGACCGCGGGCGACGCGCTCGCCTCGCGCAACACGCGGTAGATTTCGCGGAAGGCGCGTGGCGGGCGGCCTTCCTTTTGTTCTCGACGCGCGTTGCGGATCAGCGCGCGCAGAGCCTGCAGGTCCACGGCGGGGTGCTCGCTCGCGAACTCGGTGAGGGCCGCATCGTCCTCGAGCAAGCGCGCACGCCAATGCTCGACCCGCCGATGCCGTGCACTGTCCTCCGCCGAGCGACCGGCAAGGCGATCGAGCTGCGCACGGATCGGCGCCGGGTCAAGGTCCCGCATGAGCCTGCCGATGTACTGCAACTGGCGTCGGCGGCCTTCGCGGCTCGAGATCCGCCGGGCTTCCGCGACGGCGCTGGCGAGCTCGTCAGGCAGCTCCAGCGACTCGAGCTGCCCTTCGGAGAGCGCGACAAGAGCGGTTCCGAGCGCCTGCAGCTCGTGCATCGCCTGCTTGCGCTTCGTCTTGCTGAATTCGAGGTCGTCCTGCATCGCGCTGTTATGATAACGCGCCATGTCCAAGTCGCACCGCTTCACGTACTCGGCCGGACAGTTGCGAGACTTCGCCTCGGTCGTGCTGGCGCATGCCGTCCGTCTGGGAGCGAACGCCTGCGAATGCGACGTATCGGAGGGCTATGGACTTTCCGTTACGGTGCGCAAGGGAAACGTCGACACGCTGGAGCACAATCGCGACAAGGGCATCGGCGTGACCGTATACCTCGGCGAACGCCCGCATGCGCGGAGGGGACATGCCAGCACGTCGGATTTTTCCGCCGCAGCGCTGGAGCAAACCGTCGCGGCGGCGCTCGCGATCGCGCGCCATACGGCGGAGGACGACTGCGCCGGCCCTCCCGAGCCCAACTTGCTCGCACGCGAGTTCCCCAATCTGGACCTGTTCCATCCGTGGGACCTGACGACGGAGCAGGCCATCGAGACCGCGCGTCGGTGCGAGGCAGCGGCGTTTGCCCTGTCGCCCAAGCTGAAGAATTCCGAGGGTGCATCGCTCAGCTCGCAGCACTCGCAGTTCGTTCTTGCGAACAGCCTGGGGTTCATGAGCGGATTCCCGACATCGCGCCATTCACTCTGGTGCTCGGTGATCGCGGAAGACAAGGGCTTCATGCAGCGAGACGACTGGTACAGCGCCGCGCGCGTGCCGGGCAGGCTCGCGGACGCCGTCGCGCTGGGACGCTACGCGGGTGAGCGTGCGCTGGCCCGACTTGGCGCACGCAAGATCACCACGCGCAAGGCCCCGGTGCTGTTCGAGGCACCGGTCGCGACACAGCTCATCGGCGCGTTCGTGTCCGCGGCGAGCGGAGGCAACTTGTACCGCAAGGCGTCGTTCCTCGTCGACAGCCTCGGTAAGCAGGTGTTTTCGCCGATCGTCACGATCGAGGAGGAGCCGCTCGAGCGCCAGGCGCTCGCCAGCTCGCCGTTCGACGAGGAAGGCGTCGCGACGCGGCCGCGGCTGGTCGTGCGCGAAGGGGTGCTGCAAGGGTATTTTCTCGGCTGCTATTCGGCGCGCAAGCTCGGCCTGCAGAGCACGGGTAGCGCGGGCGGGCATCACAACCTCAGCGTGCGCCAGGTTGGCCGCGGACCGGCGCCGGACTTCGTCGGCATGCTGAAGGTGCTGGGTACCGGGCTCCTGGTGACGGAACTGATGGGTCAGGGCGTCAACCTCATTACCGGAGACTATTCGCGCGGCGCGGCCGGATACTGGGTCGAGGGCGGAGAGATCCGCTATCCAGTCGAGGAAATCACGATCGCCGGAAATCTCAAGGAGATGCTGCGTGGCATTGCCGCGATCGGCGGAGACCTCGTGGTGCGCGGCGCCCGCCGGTCGGGCTCGATTCTCGTCGACAACATGACGATCGCGGGGGACTGAGCGCCGCCGCCGAACATCTGACGTCGTACGCGGTCCAACCGCCATGATCGCTGCCAAGCCGCGTCGGAACCTGGACCTTGACCGCACGGGTGATCGGGATCATCCGGTGGCCGGCTGGGTCGGGCTGATCGCAATCGCGATCACGATCGTATTGCTGGTGTGGGTCCGCCTGGCGGTCATCGGATCGCAGGACATCGAGGAAGTCTTCGCCGAGACCCCCGATGCCGCAGGGCCGGACAAGGGTGCGGGCGAAGAGCAGGCGCCTCCCGATCACGAAATCGACGAAGCAGTCATGTCGAGCCGCTGGGCAACCGGTTTTTCGCCTTGAGGAGGTCAGATGGTTGAACCGCGAAGCGTAACGATAGAGGTCGTGTCCGACGTCATCTGTCCCTGGTGTTATGTCGGCAAGCGGCGGCTGGAGAAGGCGCTTGCGCTCCTGGAGCCGGGGATCGAGCCCCGCATCACGTGGCTGCCTTTCCAGCTCAATCCTGGCATGCCGCGCGAGGGCATGCGGCGCGCGGAATACCGACGCGCCAAGTTCGGGTCCCTGGAGCGCGCCCGGCAGCTCGACGCGGGCGTCGCTGCCGAGGGTCGCAGAGAGGGAATCGAATTTGCGTTTGATCGCATGCAACGTACGCCGAACACTTTCGCGGCCCATCAGATGATCGACATGGCCCAGGAGGACGGGATGGGCGGGGTGGTGGTCGACGCCCTGTTTCGGGCCTACTTCGAAGAGGCGCGCGATACCGGCGATGCCTCCGTGCTGAAGGACATCGCAGCGGCCTGTGGACTCGACGCCGCAAGACTGGAGGCGCGTTGGGCCGATAAATCGGAAGTGCGCCGGGTGGCGGAACTCGAGGAGGAAATGAAAAGACTCGGGATTTCGGGCGTGCCCACGTATATCATCGACCGTAAGTTCGCGGTGTCGGGCGCGCAGCCGCCGCAGATGATCGCGACCGCGATCCGGGAAGCGGCCGCCGACGCCGGCGGCTAGTGCCGCTCAGGTGAAATCGAGCCGCGTGTCGAGCAGGACGCCGTAGATTTCGATTCGTTCGCGTCGCGCCAGATCGAGGACGGGAAGTTTCGACGCGTCGATCTCCATACCCGAGGCGGATAGCGCGTCCATCAGCGCCTGCGAGAAGACGAACTCGCCTGCACGAGCGCGGTGAACCAGCCTCTCGGCGATGCTGACGCAGTCACCGAACGCGACGTATTGTTCTGCTCCCGTCGGGCCCGCCATTCCGAACACCGCTTCGCCTAGGTGCAGGCCCATGGCTACCGCGGCGCGCAGGCCGTATTCCTGCTCCCATGTCTCGGCGAGCGTACCGAACTCACGCTGAACCCGCTGCGCCGCCAGGACGGCCCGCCGCGCATCCTCGCCCATGTCTCCGCTGCGAAACATCGCCATCTGCTCGTCGTTGTGCACGGCGAGCAACTCGCCCCCGTTCTCCTCGACTGCCGTGGCGACGAGAGCGAAGAACTGGCTGGCGAGGGCCAGCACCTTTTCCGGCGGGAGCATTTCGGACACGCGAGTGAAGTTGCGCAGCTCGGCGAACAGGATGACCGCCTCGCGCCGTTCCGTCGCGACGCGCTCGCGCTTCCTCAACGCGGACATTGCCATGTCTCCCATTTCGAATCGCCCTTGGCCTGATACGTCGCTGCCATCATAGATACTGAAAAAATGTGCGCGAGAGGAAATAGTGCCTGCGCCCAGGGGGCCTCAGACCGGTGGTCCAAACCGGCCGACGGGCGGACCCGCGTCGGGGCGATCTATTGCGCGAATGCAATAGTGACCCGCTTGTTGTGCTTTCCTTCCGAGCGAATTCGCGCGACCTTCAGCCGGCCAATCTCGCTCGTGTTGGCGACGTGAGTTCCGCCACAGGCCTGCAGGTCGACGCCGGGGATTTCGATCAGACGCACGCGCCCTTCGCCGCGCGGCGGTGCGACCGACATCGTTCTGACGAGATCGGGTCGCGCATCTAGCTCGGTGTCGCTCACCCAGCGCGCGCTCGTACCGTGCGCGGCGCCGACCAAGCCATTGAGCGCGGCTTCGATAGCTTCTTTATCCAGTTTTTCCATGTCGATATCGAAGTCGAGATGCGCCTTGTCTGCGGCGATGCGGCCACCCGTGACGGGCGCCTTGACCACCGCGCACAGCAGGTGAAGCGCGGTATGAAATCGCATGTGGCGATGGCGCAGGTCCCATTCGAGCTCCGCCCGGAGCTTCGAGCCGACCGCGGGTGGCGCGCTGCCCGCCGGGAGTACATGCAGCACATGATCGGCCAGTTCGCCCTTACGCGTATCGATGACCTCGAACTCGGTGCCGTCGTCGCAACGCAGCACTCCGCGATCACCCGGCTGGCCTCCACCGGCGGGAAAGAACACCGTGCGATCTAGCTCGAGCGCATCGCCGCGCGTGGCCACGACCGTCGCCTCGCAGGCCTTGAGGTAGGGATCATCGCGAAACAGCAGCACGCTCATCCGTAGAGCACGTACAACGTGACGAAAACCGCGATCAGCGCGCCGGCCGCGATGAGGGCGACGGTGGCGTCCGATACGGTGGGCATGTCGGGGTCGACAGGCACCGGCTCGGGGCCGTGCTCGGCATGCGCCTCCTCGTGGCCGTGACCCCCATGCAGGGCTGCGACCTTCTCGGTGAACGCCTTGAAGAAGTCTTCGGAGATCTTGCGCGCCGCCGCGTCGACCAGACGCGAACCGATTTGTGCCAGCTTCCCGCCGACGCTCGCCTTGACCGCATAGCTCAGGCGGGTACCGTCGGCCTCCTGCGCGAGGCTCACCTGCGCGCCGCCCTTGCCGAAGCCCGCAGCGCCGCCCTGACCTTCGAAGGCGATCGAGTAGGAATTGGGCGGGTTCAGGTCCGAAAGCGAGAGCTTGCCCTTGAACTTGGCGCTCACGGGTCCGACCCGCGCGACCATCAGCACCTGGTACTCGTTCTCGCCGATCGGCTCGATCGATTCGCAGCCGGGTACGCAGGCCTTGAGAATCTCGGGGTCATTGAGCGCGTTCCACGTCTCCTGCTGTGAAGCAGGGATCAGCTGCTCGCCGGTCATTTCCATGCGCGGTTCTCCTGATTGGTACGTGTCATTGGGCCGCTTATGGTACGGGCGAGGTCCAGCAGGCTTTTGAGATTATGCACCGGCAGGAACAAGTCGACGTGCGGCAGCATGGCGCGCACCCCCGCGGGTCGCGCCTCGAAGCGTTCGTAGCGCAGCAGCGGGTTGAGCCAAACGAGATAGCGGCACGATTTCGCAAGCCGCTCCATTTCCTCGTTCAGGCCTTCGCCCGCCTCGCGATCCAGGCCGTCGGAGACCAGAAGCACGCACGCGTTCTGGCCAAGCACGCGCCGGCTCCAGCGCCAGTTGAACTCTCGCAAGCAGGCACCGATCCGCGTGCCGCCGGACCAGTCCTTGATCGCGTCGGCGACCTTGGCCATCGCGACGTCGACGTCGCGATGTCGAAGCTGGCGCGTGATGTTGGTAAGCCGGGTGCCGAACACGAACACCGACACCCGGTCACGGTCGTTGGTGATCGCGTGCAGGAAATGCAGGAACATTCGCGAGTAGGGATTCATGGAGCCGGAGATGTCGCACAGCACCACGAGAGGCGGATGCACCTGCTTTGGCGCCGCGCGCACCAGCGGGATTACGTCCGCTCCCTCGCGCAGGCTCTCGCGCAGTGTCGCCCGCAGGTCGACTCGGCGTCCGCGCTGGCTGCGCGCCAGCCGGCGCGTGCGGATCTGGGGAAGCGGCAGCCGAAGCGCCGCGATCATCTTCTTCGCCTCGGCAAGCTCCGCCGCGGACATGGTGTCGAAGTCCAGGCGCTGCAGCACTTCGCGCGCGGAGAACGTGAGTTTTGCGTCGAGCTCGATGCGCTGCTCCTGCTGCTCGCGCGGCTCGGGCTTCTTCTGGCCGAACAGCGCATCGGTGAGCCGCTGCGCCTGTTGCTCTTCGTCCTTGCCGGCGCGGCCGTACGTCTTGGGCAGGAGCATCTGCATCATCTTCTCGACGAGCTTTGGATCACGCCAGAAAATGCGGAACGCCTGGTCGAAGATCGGGCGCTGCTCCTCGCGCGAGAGCAGCACGCTCGACATGGTCCAGTACCAGTCTTCGCGCCGTGATGCGCCCGCGATCTCCAGTGCGCGGACGCAATCGATCACACGGTCCGGGCCGATGCGCAGTCCCGCTGCGCGCAGCAGTCGCGCGAAGTGCATGACGTTCTGCGCGAGCCGGCCGGCGCCGCGCGTGTCGGTGTCAAGTCCCGGAAACATCTCAGGCCTGCACCGCGGTGCGCGGACGCTGCGCGGGAGCGCGCTCGCGCGCCAGGTGTTCCACCTGGCGCGACGCGATGACGCGGTGTTCGTTCACGAACAGCTCGTGGTTGTGCTCCACCTCGTCGAGCCGGTAGACGTAGTTCGCCATCATTCCCGCCGAGCTCTCGATCCCCGACGGCGAGGTGTCGGCGAGCCAATTGATGCGCTCCAGGCGCGCGCCGTTGCCAAGATGAAAGCGCGCCACCGGGTCAAGCGGCTCCGTGCCGCGCTTTGCGCCGAGCAGATATTCCGCGCACAGCGGCATCAGCAGCTTTTCGAGCGGATCGGGTTTCTTCGCCTGCGGCCACTCGGGCTCCTCCAGCAGGTCCAGCCCCGCGACCTTGCGGTCCTTGAGCCAGCGGCGAAATCCCGGGATCGGCGACAGCGTGGCGAACGTGCGCAGCTGGGGGAGCTCGCGCCGAAGCTCCTCCGCGACCTGCTTGATCAGGAAGCTCCCGAACGAGATGCCGCGCAATCCGTCCTGGCAGTTGGTGATGGAATAAAACATCGCGCAGCGCGCCCGGCGCGGATCCCCGAGCGGCGCCGAGACGTCGAGCAGGGGCTCCACCCGGCTCGCCATCTTGCTCGTCAGAGCCACTTCGATGAAGATCAGCGGCTCGTCGGGTAGCGCGGGATGAAAGAACGCAAAGCAGCGCCGGTCCGCCTCAAGTCGCCGGTGAAGGTCAGGCCAGCCCTTGATCGCGTGCACCGCCTCGTACTGGATGAGCTTCTCCAGCACGATCGCAGAGCTTCGCCAGTCGATGCGCTCGAGCACGAGAAACCCGCGGTTGAACCAGGAACGCAGCAGGTGCGCGAGATCGGCGTCGAGCGCAGTCCATTCCGGGTGTCGTGGCAGCTCGTTCAGCAGCTGCCGGCGCAGGGCGACCAGCCCGGCGGTGCCGCCCGGCGCCATGTTCAGGCGCCGGAACAGCTCCTGGCGCGGCGGCTCGACGGCGGCCTGCAAGCGTACCTGGTTCGCCGCAGACGGGTCGCGGCGGTAGGCCTCTGCCGCCTTGGCGGCGCGCTCGGGGTCCGGCGAGAACTCACGTGCGAGAGCATCGAACAGGCGCGCGCGGCCTTCCTCATCGAGCGACTGGTAGGCATCCAGCGCCTGGCGGGCGAGCGCGGTGCCGGCGGCCTCGCCGCGCTCCGAGAGCAATGCACGGCACAATGCTTCGGTCCTGCGCGTGACGCGCTCGGCTGGCCCGGGCCCCGCGCCGAACAGCCGCCCGAGCAGGGTTGGCAGGCGCATCGTTCGATCAGGCGGCGGCCGCCGCCTTCGCGTCCGCGACCAGGCGCGTCGCCTCTTCGCCGGCAATCTTTTCGATGTCGTCCTGGTACTTGAGCAGCACGCCGAGCGTGTTGTTCACGGTCTCGGGATCGAGCGCGATGCGGTCGAGCGCCACCAGGCAGTTGACCCAGTCGATGGTCTCGGCGACGCCCGGCAGTTTGAACAGCTCGACGCTGCGCAGGCGCTGCACGAACGCGACGACTTCCCTGGACAATGCCTCGGCCGCCTTCGGTGCCTTGCGCTTGAGGATCTCAAGCTCGCGCGCTGCGTCAGGGTAATCGACCCAGTGGTAGAAGCAGCGCCGCTTTACCGCATCGTGGATCTCGCGCGTTCGGTTCGAGGTGATGACCACGATGGGCGGCTCGATGGCACGCAGGGTACCGATCTCGGGAATCGAGATCTGCCAGTCGGAGAGCACCTCGAGCAGGTACGCCTCGAAGGGCTCGTCGGTGCGGTCGAGCTCGTCGATCAGCAGCACCGGCGCACTGCCGGGCTTACCCTCGAGGGCCCGCGCCAGGGGACGCTTGACCAGGAAGCGCTCGTTGAAGATGTCCTGGGAGATCTTTTCCTTGGACTTTTCGCCTGCCGCCTCCGCCAGGCGGATTTCGATCATCTGGCGCGAGTAGTTCCACTCGTAGGCCGCCTGCGCGATGTCCAAACCCTCGTAGCATTGCAGCCGGATCAGCTCGCGGCCGAGCGCTTCGGCGATAACCTTGGCGATCTCGGTCTTGCCGACTCCGGCCTCGCCCTCGAGGAACAGGGGGCGCCGCATGGCGAGCGCCAGGAACAGAGCGGTGGCGAGGCTGCGGTCGGCGACGTAATCGGCCGAGGTGAGCAGGTGCTGGGTTTCGTCGATCGATTTCGGCAGGGGGCGAGGCATGGCGGGGAGACCTACAAAACTCACATTGTAAAAAAGAAACGGCCCGCCAGGGGCGGGCCGTTGGAAGGGGCTCGCGGCACGGCTATTTCAGTGCCGCCTCCACCGCGCGCTTCGCCATGACCGTGACGAGGTGAGCCCGATACTCCGCGCTCGCGTGCAGGTCGCTGTTCAGGCCATCGGCCTTCTGCTTGACGCTGGCGACGGATGCGGAGTCGAACTTGGCCGACAGCGCCTTCTCCATGTCGCCCTGGCGGAATACGCTCGGACCCGCGCCGGTGATGGCCACCCGCACGCCGCTGCCGGTGTCGGCGACGAACACGCCGACGATGGCAAAGCGCGAGGCCGGGTTCTTGAATTTCGTGTACGCGGCGCGCTTCGGCACGGGGAAGGAGACTTGCGTGATGATCTCGCCGCCCTCGAGGGCGGTCTCAAACATGCCCTTGAAGAACTTGTCTGCCTCGATCCTGCGCTTGTTGGTCACTACCGTGGCGCCGAGGCCGAGGACCGCGGCCGGGTAGTCGGCGGCGGGGTCGTTGTTGGCGAGCGAGCCGCCGATCGTTCCCTGGTGGCGCACCTGCCGGTCGCCGATCATGCTGGCGAGCGCGGCGAGGGCGGGGATCGCCTTCTTCACGTCCGCGGAGGCCGCGACCTCGGCGTGGCGCGTCATCGCACCAATGGTGACCGTCTTGCCGTCGGACTTGATGCCGCGCAGCTCGCCGATCGCGTTCAGGTCTACGAGGTCGCTCGGCGCGGACAGGCGCAGCTTCATTGTCTGCACCAGGCTCTGGCCGCCGGCCAGAAGCTTGGTGTCGGCGCCCTTGGTCGCCAGCTTGGACGCGTCGGCGAGCGACGAGGGGCGATGGTATTCGAATGCGTGCATGGTGTTCTCCTTTTTCCTTCTCAGGCTGCTTTTCTGTTCGCGCGGATCACCTTCCACACGGTTTCCGCGGTGGCAGGCATCGGCAGGTCCCTGACGCCGAGGGCGTCGGTGATCGCGTTGATCACCGCCGACGGCGCGCCGATGGCACCCGCTTCGCCGCAACCCTTCACTCCGAGCGGGTTGTGGGTGCAGGGGGTCTCCCGTGTGTCGAGTTGATACGAGGGCACGTCGTCGGCGCGCGGGATGCAGTAGTCGGTAAACGAACCGCTCAACAGTTGCCCGGTCTCCGGATCGTAGCGGCAGTTCTCGGTGAGCGCCTGGCCGATGCCCTGCGTCAGGCCGCCGTGCACCTGTCCCTCGACGATCATCGGATTGATGATCTTGCCGAAATCGTCCACCGCAGTGAACTTGACCACCTTCGTGACGCCGGTGTCCGGGTCGATCTCCACCTCGCAGACGTAGCTGCCGGCCGGGAAGGTGAAGTTGGTCGGATCGTAGAAGGCGTTCTCGTTCAGCCCGGGCTCGAGCTTGTCCAGGGGATAGTTGTGCGGCACGTAGGCTGCGAAGGCGACCTCGCCGATGGTCTTTTGCTTATCGGTGCCGGCGACCTTGAACACGCCCCGGTCGAACTCGATGTCGGTCTCGGCGGCTTCCATTAGGTGCGCGGCGATCTTCTTGCCCTTGGCGACGATCTTGTCGAGCGCCTTGACGATCGCCGTGCCACCGACCGCAATCGAGCGCGAGCCGTAGGTACCCATGCCGAACAGGACCTTCGAGGTGTCGCCGTGCACGATGTCGACGCTCTCGATCGGCAGGCCGAGCTTGTCGGCGACGACCTGGGCGAAGGTGGTCTCGTGGCCCTGGCCGTGCGAGTGCGATCCGGTGAACACCGTCACGCTGCCGGTCGGGTGCATGCGTATTTCGCCCGCTTCGAACAGTCCGGCGCGCGCGCCGAGCGCGCCGGCGATGTTTGACGGCGCGATGCCGCAGGCCTCGATGTAGCAGGTGTAGCCCAGGCCCCTCAGCTTGCCGCGCTTCGCGGCTTCCTCCTTTCTCTTCGGGAAGCCGGCGACGTCGGCCATTTTCACCGCCGCGTCGAGGGTCGCGTCGTAGTTGCCGGTGTCGTACATGAGGGCCACCGGCGTCTGGTAGGGGAACGTCCTGATGAAGTTGCGCCGGCGGATTTCGGCTGGGTCGAGCTTCATGTCGCGCGCCGCGGTCTCGACCAAGCGTTCGACGACGTAGGTGGCCTCGGGTCGCCCGGCGCCGCGGTAGGCGTCCACCGGGGCGGTGTTGGTGAACACCGCGGTGACCTCACAGTAGATCGCCGGCGTGGTGTATTGCCCAGCGAGCAGCGTCGCGTACAGGATCGTCGGGATGCACGTGGAGAAGGTCGACAGGTAGGCGCCGAGGTTCGCCGTGGTGTGCACGCGCATGGCGAGGAACTTGCCGTCCTTGTCCATCGCCATCTCGGCCACCGTGTGATGGTCGCGTCCATGCGCGTCGGAGACGAACGACTCGCTTCGCTCCGCGGTCCACTTGACCGGGCGGCCGAGCTGCCGCGAGGCCCAGGTGACCGCCACGTCCTCGGCGTAGAGGTAGATCTTGGAACCGAAGCCGCCGCCGACGTCGGGCGCCACGACGCGCACCTTGTGCTCGGGCAGCCCGAGTACGAACGCGGTCATCAGCAGCCGCTCGACGTGCGGGTTCTGGCTGGCGACGTACAGCGTGTAGCTGTCGTCGGCGCGCGAATAGGTCGCGTTCGCCGCGCGCGGCTCGATCGCGTTCGGTATCAGCCGGTTGTTGATGAAATCGAGCTTCGTTATGTGCGCGGCCTTGGCGAAGGCTGCGTCGACCGCGGCCTTGTCGCCCAGCGCCCAGGTGTAGCACTTGTTGTCCGGCGCGATGTCGTGCAGCGCGGGGGCGCCTTTCTGCATTGCCTTGGACGCATCCACCACCGCGGGCAACGGCTCGTAATCGACTTGCACGAGGTCCGCGGCGTCGCGCGCCGCGCTCTGGCTCTCCGCGATCACCACCGCGACGTGGTCGCCGACGTAGCGCACCTTGCCCTGAGCGAGCGGCGGGTGCGGTGGTTCCTTCATCGGCTGGCCGTCGGTGCCGGTGATCAGCCAGCCGCAGGGCAGCCCGCCGACCTTCGCCGCGGCGAGGTCCTCGCCGGTGTAGACGGCGAGCACGCCCGGTGCCTTGAGCGCTTGGTCTTTCTTGATCGACTTGATCTTCGCGTGCGCGTGCGGCGAGCGCACGAACACCGCGTAAGTCTGACGCGGCAGGGCCACGTCGTCCGTGTACTGGCCCGCCCCGGTGAGGAAGCGGTAGTCTTCTTTGCGCTCTACGCGAGCGCCGATCAGGGGTGTGGCCATGGCATGTCCTCCTTACTTGGACGCGGCCATGGTCTTGGAACCGGCCATGATCGCCTTGACGATATTGTGGTAGCCGGTGCAGCGGCACAGATTGCCCTCGAGGCTCTCGCGCACTTCCTGCTCGCTCGCGCCCGGGTGCTTGCCGGCGTAGTCGATCGCGTTCATCACCATGCCCGGCGTGCAGAAGCCGCACTGCAAACCGTGGTGCTCCTTGAACGCGGCCTGCATCGGATGCAATGTGCCATCGGCCTTGGCCACGCCTTCGATGGTCACGATCTCGGCGCCCTCGGCCTGCATCGCCAGCATCGAGCACGACTTCACCGCCTTGCCGTTCATGTGAACGGTGCAGGCGCCGCACTGGGCGGTGTCGCAACCCACGTGCGTGCCGGTGAGTCTGAGGTGTTCGCGGATGAACGTCACCAGCAGCGTGCGCGCCTCGACCTCGGCCGAGACGGGCTTGCCGTTGACCTTCATGGAAATCTTCACTGCCATATTGCCTCCTTCGGGACGGTTCTTGTGGCTGGATGTACCGCGCCGGCGCCCGTTTGAAGTGGAACCGTGGCTACGGGCTTGGCGATCGCGTGATTTGCGCGCCTATCGTAGCGAAGCCCATAAGCGTGGGCAATGTTGCACCGCAGAAAAGAAATCGCGGGAATCCTGTCGCAAGGTTACTGCAAGACTTGTTTAAGCAAGGGGTAAGGCGCCGAAGCTAGCCTTGCGCAATCCGCCTACCGCGGCCTACCGCAAACTAACGAGGAGCCGAAAATGAATCATGCGCAGGTCAATCATGCCCCTGAAGCGTCTGGCGTGCCGCCCTCTCCCCAAGGTCCCGCGCCAGTGCGCCTGCTGCTCGTGGAGGATGACGCGTCGCTCGCCGCAGGATTGTCGCGCGCGCTCGTCAACCAGGGCTACGAGGTGGCCGCCACGGGCAACGGTGAGGAGGCTCTCGGCCGCATTTCCGCCGAGCGTTTCGACCTGATGGTGCTGGACATTGGCCTGCCGGGAATCGACGGCTTCGAGGTCCTGAAGCGCATGCGCGCGGCCGGACACGCGCAACCGGTGCTGATCCTCACGGCGCGCGACGCGGTCGATGACCGGGTACGCGGACTGGACCTCGGCGCCGACGACTATATGCCCAAGCCGTTCGCCTTGCCCGAGCTGGCGGCGCGCGTTCGTGCACTAGGACGGCGCGGCCGTGGACAGACCGGGCCGCGCATCGTGCACGGGCCGCTGACGCTCGACACCAACGCGAGGCGAGCGTGGCTAAGCGGGCAGCCCCTGGAAATGGCCGCCCGCGAATGGTCGGTGCTGATGGTGCTGCTCGAGCGCATCGAGCGCACGGTATCGAAGGAAGCGATTATCGAGGCGGTCGCGGGGGTGAGCGACGACTTGTCGCTGAACGCGATCGAGGTCTACGTTTCGCGCCTGCGGGCCAAGCTCGAACCGGGCGGCATCCGCATTCGCACGGTTCGCGGCTTCGGTTACATGCTGCTGGAGTATCCCAGCCGCAAGGCCGCCTGAAGCGCGTGGGGCGGATGCGTGCGGGGCGGGCGGGCGCTATGATGCTGCGCCCCGTTCCATGCCTGCCCCATGCGCATCCTGATCGTCGAGGATGATCCCGTTCTCGTCAGTGGCCTGACCCGCATCCTTGAGTCGGAGGGCTACGCGGTCGACTCCGTGAGGAGCGGTGAGCAGGCGGTTCTCGCGGCGAAGCAGGAGCGCTTCGACCTCGTCATCCTCGACGTGGGCTTGCCTGGCATCGATGGTTTCGAGGCGCTGCGCCGTCTTCGCGCCGCGCCCAACCGCGTCCCGGTATTGCTGCTCACGGCGCGCGACGCGACCGACGACCGGGTGCGCGGGCTAGACATCGGTGGCGACGACTACGTTGCCAAGCCATTCGCAATGCCCGAGCTTGCAGCACGCGTCCGTGCCCTGATTCGCCGCAGCCAGTCGCAGGCTGGACCGAAGGTCGTGCACGGGCCGCTGGTCCTCGATACCGTAGCGCGCCGCGCCTACCTCGGGGGTGCGCCGCTCGACCTGGCCGCGCGCGAATGGGCAGTACTCGAGGTATTGCTCGCCAACGTCGAGCGCGTCGTCTCGAAGGAATCGATCATCCAGGCGGTCGCAAGCTGGGGCGAGGAGCTCTCGCCCAACGCGATCGAGGTCTACCTGTCGCGCCTGCGCGCGAAGCTCGAGCCCGCCGGGATCCGCGTCCGGACCGTCCGCGGGTTCGGCTACATGCTCGAGGATTTCGTGGGGCCTTGACGTGACCACCGGCCGAAGTCTTCGAGTTCAACTGCTGCGGCGGCTGCTGCCGCCGATCTCTGCGCTCTTGGCCGCGGGCGCAGTGATCGCTTACTACCCGGTAATTGGCCCTGCCAGGGCGGCTTATGACCAAGCCCTGATCGATATCGGCCTGGCGCTCGGCGAGCGCATCCGGCTGGAAAATGGTGTCTACGCTCTGGACTTGCCCGTTGCGGCTGAGCGGGTGCTGCGCACCGACCGCCGCGACCAGATCTACTTCCGCGTGCTGGCGCCGGACGGCACGCCCGTAGGGGGGGATCCGGGTCTGGCGCCACCGCCTCCGAAGGCCGTGCCCAAGGAAGGCGTCATTGCCTATGACGACCGTTACATGGACCGCCCCGTGCGGGTGGTTGGCGTGCTCGTCCCCTGCGAGGGAAAGGTATGCACCGTCCAGGTCGCCGAGACCACCGTCAAGCGCAGGCGCCTCGTGCGCGACATCGTGCTTTCCAGCCTGGTGCCGACCTTGCTGATCGCGGTCGCCACACTGGTGATCGTGTGGTTCGGCGTAAAGCGCGGGCTGACGCCGCTCGCCCGGCTCTCCGAGCAGATCAAGGAACGCTCGCCGCGGGACCTGCGGCCGATCGAAGTCGAACACGCACCCGAGGAAGCGAAACCGCTCGTTGGCGCGCTGAACGACCTCTTCGGGCGGGTGGCGGAAGCGAACAACAACCAGCAGCGGTTCCTGGCCAACGCGGCGCACCAGTTGCGCACGCCGCTTGCCGGACTGCAAGCGCATACCGAGCTTGCCCTCGCACAGCCGGTACCAGAGGGGTGCCGCACCGAGCTCGAGCAGGTGCACTTGGCGACTATAAGGACCGCGCGGCTTGCGAATCAGCTGCTCGCGCTGGCGCGCGCGGAGCCCGGAGGGAATCCCGAAGCAGGGATGCAGACGCTCGATATCAGGCGCATCGTCGAGGGTGTAGCCGACGAGTGGGTTCACCGCGCCTTGGCGCGGGACATCGATCTGGGCTTCGAACTCGGCGAGGCGCGCGCGCGGGGCAACGAGTTTCTGTTGCGCGAGGCGCTCGCGAACCTGGTGCACAACGCGCTCGAGTACACCCCGTCCGGGGGCCACGTCACGGTGCGCACGGGCACGCGCGCGGCCGAGGGTCGTCCGCAGGCCATCCTCGAGGTCGAGGATGACGGGCCAGGCATTCCGCCCGAAGAGCGCGCGCACGTGCTGCAGCGGTTCTACCGCGTTCCGGGAACCCTCGGCACGGGCAGCGGGCTGGGGCTGGCGATCGTAGGCGAGATCGCCGCATCGCATGGCGCCAGCCTCGAGATCGGCGAGCCGGCGACCACGGGAAAGGGCTGCAGAGTGACCTTGATTTTTCCGGTCCTGTCCGCATAAGGGAATAAAATAGCGCCATAGCCCCGGATTGGAGGCATGCATGGACAGCGTAGACATCGAGGTGTTGCGAAGCGCCGAGGCCTGGCGCAAGGCGGGCCACGGGGTGACTCTCGGGACCATCGTGAAGACCTGGGGCTCGGCGCCGCGTCCGGTGGGTGCCCTGGTCGCCGTGCGGGACGACGGCCAGATATCCGGCTCGGTGTCTGGGGGCTGTGTCGAGGACGATCTGGTGGAGAAGGTGAGAGCCAGGGCGGTCGCTGCGACGCGGCCGCAGGAGCTGACCTACGGAGTGACGAACGAGGAAGCGACCCGCTGGGGCCTGCCCTGCGGCGGGACGCTGCAGGTCGTGCTAGAGCCGGTGGGTGACGCCAGCGCGATCGGGCAACTGCTCGACACGATCGGCAAGCAGCAGCTGGTGCGCCGGCGCCTGGAGATGGATTCCGGCCGCGTTACGCTCGAGCCAGGCGGCTGGCAGGACGTGCTGGAGTACGACGGCAAGGCGCTTACGACCGTGCATGGCCCGCGCTGGCGCCTTGTTCTGATCGGCGCAGGGCAGCTGACGCGCTATCTCGCAGAGATGGCGCGGATGCTCGATTACCACGTGACCGTGGTCGATCCGCGCGAGGAGTACGCAGAAGGCTGGAACCTGGCCGGCGTGGCCCTCGATCGTGGCATGCCGGATGACGTTATCGCAGGTCTAAATCTTGACGGCCACAGTGCCGTAGTGGCGCTGACGCACGATCCGAAGCTCGACGACATGGCGTTGCTCGAGGCGCTCAAGTCGGCGGCGTTCTACGTCGGCGCCATCGGCTCGAAGAAGAACAACGATTCGCGCCGCAGGCGGCTGCGCGAGTTCGACCTTTCCGACTCGGAGATCGCGCGTTTGCGCGGCCCGGTCGGACTCTACATCGGCTCCAAGACGCCGCCCGAGATCGCGGTGGCTATCCTCGCCGAGATGACGGCAGTGCGCCACGGTGTCACCGCGCCGGATTGGGCCGAGAAGGAAGGGAGCCGCTTCGCGCCGTCGGCCTGCGAGGTCGCGCCGCAGAAAGCTTGAGCCAGGACTTCGTCGGCCTGCTGCTGGCGGCCGGGTCTGCTTCGCGCTTCGGGTCGGACAAGCTGCAACATCGCCTGCCGCACGGGGTCCCGATGGCGGTGCAGGCGGCCCGCCACCTGCTGAGCCAGGTCTCGCGCGTGGTCGCCGTGGTGCGCCCGGGCGCCGAGGAACGCGCGCGCAGCCTCGCGGCGGAAGGCTGCGACGTGGTCGTGTGCGCGAACGCGGACGAGGGCATGGGCGCCAGCCTGGCCTGTGCGGTCCGCGCCGCAGGGGAGGCGCGCGGCTACATCGTCGCATTGGCCGACATGCCCTTCGTGCGCCCCAGTTCGATCGCCGCCGTTCGAGAAGCTCTCGAAGCGGGCGCGCTGCTCGCGGCGCCGTACTTTCGCCGCAGGCGTGGCCATCCCGTCGGCATCGCGGGACGCTTTCGCGCCGAGCTGGAGGCACTTTCGGGTGACGAGGGCGCGCGCCGAGTCCTCGTGCAGCACGAGAACTTGCTGGTCAAGATCCCGTGTGGCGACCCCGGCGTGATCCGCGACATCGATGCGCCGGGAGACCTCGTGCCGCCGCTGGCCGTATAGCCGAGTCAGGCTCGCGCGCGGAGGGTGGACTAAAATCGCGCCTTTGCCACAAGCGGGAAGGCGGCGTGGAGAAGGTCGAGCGCGCGATACTTTTTGCCGACGTTACCGATAGCACCAGAATCTACGAATCGCTCGGCGACGCGCAGGCCTTGGCGGTGATCGACCCGCTGCTGCGGCGCCTGGGCGAAGTCGTGGTGCGCCAGGCGGGCACGGTGGTCAAGAGCCTGGGCGATGGCATCGTCTGCATGTTCGCCGACGCCAGCGCCGCAGCGCGGGTCGCCTGCGACATGCAGGAGG
Organism: Burkholderiales bacterium; assembly: GCA_049582445.1. Lineage (GTDB taxonomy): Bacteria > Pseudomonadota > Gammaproteobacteria > Burkholderiales > SG8-39 > DAHVFK01. The sequence continues at coordinate 44,357 of JBAUTZ010000310.1, read as the reverse complement.
CGGTGGCGGCGCATGATCGCCATCGCCCGCACAGGCTGACCATCAAGATCGCGTTTACCTACGGGCCGGTGGTTCTCGCGGATGGCGACGTGTTCGGCGACACGGTAAACGTCTGCGCGCGGCTCGCGTCGCTCGCCAATTCGGAGCAAGTGCTGACCAACGAGCCGACGTGCGGGGCTCTCGAGCCCGCGTTGCGGGAGCGCTGCCGTAGGCTGTTTCCGATCCGGGTCAAGGGCAGGCTGGAGGAGGTCACCGCCTACGAGGTGCTTTGGCGCGCGGATCCCGATCTCACCCTGGCGAACGTCCTGCGGCCGCGCCAGGGTGAGCGTGTCCTGAAGCTGACGTACGGCGGCGACGCGACGGCGGTCCTGCACCGCCCTGCGGCGCTCAGGCTGGGGCGCGACAAGGCGAACGACCTGGTGGTGAAGAGCAACTACGCTTCGCGCTTTCACGCCCGCATCGTGGCGCGCGGCGGGCATTTCCTGCTCGCGGACCAGTCCTCCAACGGGACCTTCCTGTTGCCCGACGGTGGAGCTGCGGAGATCATGCTGCGCCGGGAGGAGGCGGTGCTCGGGGAGCGCGGCTGGATCGGGCTCGGGCACAGCGCGAACGAGCACGGGGAGCACACGCTGCGCTTTCGCGTGGAACACGAGGGCGACTAGGTCGGAACTCGACCCACGGTAGAATCGGGCGTTTTCGCCACGGCTTTCTCCTAATATGTTCGCCGCCAACCTGCTCGCGCAATCCGACCCAGAAGTGTGGAACGCGGTGCGACTCGAGCACCGCCGACAGGAAGACCACATCGAGCTGATCGCTTCGGAGAACTACGTCAGTCCCGCAGTGCTGGTGGCGCAGGGATCGCAACTCACAAACAAGTACGCGGAGGGTTACCCGGGAAAGCGCTACTACGGCGGCTGCGAATACGTCGACATGGCCGAGTCGATCGCCATCGAGCGGGCGCGGCGCCTGTTCGGCACCGACTGGGCGAACGTACAGCCTCATTCCGGGTCGCAGGCGAACCAGGCGGTGTATGCGTCGGCGCTCAAGCCCGGGGACACCATCCTCGGCATGTCGCTCGCGCACGGCGGACACCTGACCCACGGCTCGCCCGTCAACCTGTCGGGCAAGCTCTACAAGGTGCTGTCCTACGGCCTGGACGATAACGAGGAGATCGACTACGAGCAGGCCGAGGCTCTGGCGATGGAACATCGACCGAAGATGATCGTGACCGGCGCCTCCGCCTATGCGCTGGCGATCGACTGGAAGCGGTTCCGCGCCATCGCCGACAAGTCGGGCTCGCTGCTCATGGCGGACATGGCGCACTACGCGGGGCTGGTCGCCACGGGCCTTTACCCGTCTCCTGTCGGAGTGGCGGACTACGTCACGACCACCACGCATAAGACGCTGCGAGGGCCGCGCGGCGGCATGATCCTGGGCAAGCCCGAGCACGAGCGCGCGATCAATTCGGCGATCTTCCCCGGGATCCAGGGCGGCCCGCTGATGCACGTCATCGCCGCCAAGGCGGTCGCGCTGGGCGAGGCGCTGCGGTCCGAATTCCGCGAATATCAGCAGCACGTGCTCGATAACGCGCGAGCGATGGTGCGCGTGCTGACCGAGCGTGGCGTGCGCATCGTCTCGGGTCGGACCGATTGCCACATGTTCCTCGTCGACCTGCGCAAGAAGCGGATCACCGGCAAGGACGCCGAAGCCGCGCTGGGGCGCGCGCACATCACCGTCAACAAGAACGCGATTCCGAACGATCCGGAAAAGCCCACCGTGACCTCGGGCATCCGTATCGGAACTGCGGCGATGACCACGCGCGGCTTTCGCAGCGGCGAGGCGGAGATCCTGGCGAACCTCATCGCCGACGTCCTCGACAATCCCTCCGATGACGCGCAGATCAGGCACGTCGCGGGCGAGGCCAAGGCACTTTGCGCCAGCTTTCCGGTGTACGGGTAGACGCCGCGCATGCGCTGCCCGTTCTGCAACCACGACGACACGCAGGTCGTGGACACGCGCTCCAACCCGGAGGCGAACGTCATCCGACGCCGGCGTCGCTGCCCGAAGTGCGACAAACGGTTCACGACCTACGAGCGCGTCGAGCTGCGCATGCCGCGGCTCGTCAAGAAGGATGGCAGTCGCACCGACTTCGATCGCGACAAGCTGCTCGGCAGCATGATGCTTGCGCTGAGGAAACGCCCGGTCGCGACGGAGGCCGTGGACGCGGCGCTCGACCGCATCGAGGAGAAGCTGCGTTCGCTGGGCGAGCGCGAGATCCCTACCAGCCGGGTGGGCGATCTTGTGATGCGTGAGCTCGCGAAGCTCGACAAGATCGCCTACATCCGCTTCGCTTCGGTCTACCGCAGCTTCGAAACGCCGGAAGACTTCCGCGAGGTGGTGCAGGAGTTCAACAAGCCGCGCCGCAGGAAGTGACTCCCTTTTCCGCGTTCGACCACGCCATGATGCGCCGCGCGCTGGCGCTGGCCGAGCGCGGTCTGTACACCGCTACGCCCAACCCGCGGGTCGGTTGCGTCATCACGCGGGAGCAGAGAATCGTCGGCGAGGGCTGGCACGAGAAAGCCGGCGCGCCGCACGCGGAGGCGATCGCGTTAACCGCCGCGGGTGTCGCTGCCCGCGGTGCCACGGCTTTCATCACCCTCGAGCCATGCAACCACCATGGCCGCACGCCGCCGTGCGCGGAGGCGCTGGTTGCAGCCGGGGTCGAGCGGGTCGTGGCGGCGATGCGCGACCCGAACCCGCAGGCAGCGCGCGGCGCGGAGCGGCTGATCGCTGCCGGCATCCGGTTCGAGCACGGTCTGTTGGCGGAGGAGGCGCGCGAGCTCAACATCGGCTTCGTTTCGCGCATGACGCGCGGCCGGCCCTGGGTCCGCATGAAGATCGCCGCGACGCTCGACGGGCGCACGGCCCTCGCCAATGGAGATTCGCAGTGGATCACAGGATCCGAGGCGCGCAAGGATGGCCATCGCTGGCGCGCGCGCGCCTGCGCGCTGCTTACCGGCGTCGGCACGGTGCGGGCGGACAACCCACGCCTCACCGTGCGCGAGGTCGAGACCCCGCGCCAGCCGCTGCGGGTGCTGGTCGACAGTCGGCTCGAGACGCCGCCGGGCGCGCGTATCCTGGAAGGCGGCAATACCCTGATTTTCGTCGGTGAGACCTCGAACAAGCCACCCAAGGGAATCGATGTGATTGCGCTCCCGAACCAGCGGGGCAAGGTCGACCTTCCGGCGATGCTTGGCGAGCTCGCGCGCCGCGGCGTCAACGAGCTGCACGTCGAGGGCGGCTTCAAGCTAAACGGCTCGTTGATGCGCGAGCGCTGCGTGGACGAGCTGCTGATCTATCTCGCACCGAGCCTGCTCGGTGGCGCGGCGCAGGGCATGGTCGATCTCGCCCCCATGGGCTCGCTCGATGAGCGCGTGCCGGTGAGCATCCGTTCGATAGAGCGCATCGGTGAAGACCTGAGAATCCTGGCGAGGCTCTGATGTTCACCGGAATCGTGCAGGCGGTGGGGACGATCGAGGCTGTGGCGCCGCTGGAACGCGGTGTACGCCTCACGGTGGCGGCCGACGGCCTCGACGTGACCGACGTGGGGCTCGGCGATTCGATCTGCGTGCAGGGCGCTTGCCTCACCGTCGTGGCGATCGCCGCAAAGCGGCTGTCGTTCGACGTGTCGCGCGAGACGCTGGAGTGCACCGTCGGGCTCGAGCGGCCGGGCAACGTCAACCTTGAGAAGGCACTGCGCATGGGCGACAAGCTCGGCGGGCACCTGGTGACCGGCCACGTCGACGGCATCGGCGAGGTGCTTGCGTTCGAGCGGGCCGGCGAGTCGATGCTGCTGCGGCTGCGCGCGCCGCAGGGGCTGGCACGCTACGTCGCGCGCAAGGGCTCGATCTGCGTCGACGGTGTCTCGCTCACCGTGAACCGCGTCGAGGGCGATGTGTTCGACATCAACCTGATCCCGCATACGCTCGAAGCGACCACGCTCGCACGGCTGGCGCGCGGCGCCCGCGTGAACCTGGAGATCGACCTGATTGCGCGTTACGTCGAGCGGATGCTCTCGGCGCCCTGAGGCATCAGAACGAAAAAGGCCCGCCGGATCCCGACGGGCCTTGTGTCGATGGTGCTGTGAGAGTTATTTCGGGCAGATCACCTTGCCGAACAGCGACCACTTCTGGCCGTCGAACCTGGCCAGCTGCTGGCAGTCGATCGGGAAGTAGTCGGTGGTGTCGAGCTTGACTCCCGGCAGCGCCAGCGGGAACTCCACGTCTTTCAGGTTCGACGCGACCTTCATGACGTTTTCGCGCGTCAGGTCGTTGCCGGCGCGCTTTAGCACCTCCGCCATGGAGTAGCCCACCGCATAGCCGTAGACGTAGAAGCTATTGGCCTTGTCTGCGCCCGGCAGGTACTTGTCCATCCAGGCATTCCAGGCCTTCATGTCAGGAGAGTCTTTCCATTGCGGGTCGGTCGCGTCCTTCAGGTAAGCGGTGGTGATCAGGCCGACCGACTTGTCCAGTCCAGCGGGCTTGAGCACGCTGCCGATCGACGACGACACGTTGTTGAGGAAATGCAGCGGCTTCCAGCCGATGTCGTAGGCTTGGCGAATCGCCTGCGCCGCGAACTTCGGCGTCGTGATGTTGAAGAAGGTGTCGGCCCCCGAATTCTTCAGCTTGATGATCTGCGAATCGACCGTCGGGTCGGTCACCTCGTAGGACTCCTTGGCCACCACCATCGTCTTCGCCTTGTCGCCCAGGCCTTCGAGGAAGCCGTTCAGGTAGTCCTTACCGTAGTCGTCGTTCTGGTACAGGATCGCGACCTTGGCGTTCGGCTTCTCGGTCAAAAGGTAATGGGCGTAGATCTTCGCCTCGGAGGGATACGACGGCTGCCAGCCCATGGTCCAGGGAAAATGCTTCGGGTCGCCCCACTTGCTGGCGCCGGTGGCGACAAACAGCTGCGGCACCTTCTTCGCGTTCATGTACTGGTGGATCGCGCTGTTGGATGGCGTGCCGAGCGACTGGAAGATCAGCAGCACCTGGTCCTGCTCGACCAGCTTGCGCGCTTGCTCGACGGCCTTGGGCGGGCTGTAGCCGTCGTCCATGCTCAGGAAGTCGATCTTGCGCCCGTTGATTCCGCCATTGTCGTTGACCATCTTGAAGTAGGCGGCAATCGCCTTGCCGATGGTGCCGTAGGCGGAGGCGGGTCCGCTGTACGGGCCGATGTGGCCGATTTTTATTTCGGTGTCGGTGACGCCAGGGCCGTACTTTCCCGCGCCCACGGCGGTGCCCGCGCCAAGCGCGAACGTAGCCACGGCGGCCGCAACAAGCAGTTTCCTATGGATCAACATGTGCCTCCTCCTTTGTTCTGCGGTGACAACTGATTCGATCAGCGATTCGCGGGGCGGCCGGGCCCGTCAACCTGCCCGACGCCCTCTTGTCAACCTAGCATACAGCATCCTGAGAAATCCCCATATTCCCGTCGGCATGAAGAACATGAACAGGATCAGGAAGGTGCCATAGATCGCCCACGGTGCGGCTTTCGAGACTTGCTCGGCGAAGTTGGGGATGAACACAATGACCACGCCGCCGAATACCGCGCCGGGAATCGATCCCAGCCCCCCGATGACCAAGCCGACCAGAAAGCTTATCGACAGGAACAGGTTGAAGCTGTCAGGCGCCACGAACTGCACCGCAATGGCACCGAGCGCGCCGGCCACCCCGGTATAGAGCGCGCTGACGCCGAAGGTGAGCGACTTGTAGAGCGCGGTGTTGACGCCCATGGCGCTCGCCGCGATCGGGTTATCGCGGATCGCCTTGAGGGCTCGCCCGGTACGCCCGCGCAGCAGGTTCCACGCGCAAACGAACAGCAGCAGCATCACTACGAGCGAAAAATAGTAGAGCCACCGGTCCTGGGAGATTCCGAGCCCGAAAGGAGGGTCCGGCTTGATGATCGTTACGCCCTGCACCCCTCCGGTCCATTTGGAGATCGCGTCGTACTTTAATAACTGCGGCGTCGCCACCGAGAGCGCGAAGGTGGCGAGCGCGAGGTACAGACCCTCTAGGCGCAATGCCGGAAGCCCGAACAGGAAGCCCGCGACCAGGCACACTGCCCCGGCGGACGGAATGGTCCAGTAGTAGGCCAGCCCACCCTGCGTCATCATGATCGCGGCGGTGTAGGCGCCGATGGCGTAGAACGCACCGTGGCCGAGCGAGAACTGGCCGTTGTAACCGATGAGGATATTGAGTCCGAGCACCGCGATGGCGTAAATGATCGCCAGCGTGAACTGGAAGGTGCGGTAGTCGCTGAGGAACCAGGGAAGCACCACGGCGGCGGCCAGCGCGGCGACCACCCCGAGCACCTGCGGCTTCGACAGCCGCGCACCGCTCGCCAGCGCCGCGAGCTCCCTCGTATCCGGTCTCGTCCGCGCGTTCATGCTAGACCCTCTTCACCACCGCGTAGCCGAACAGCCCGCTCGGCCGGAACACCAGTACGGCGACGATCAGCACCAGCGCGACGGTGAGCTTGAGCTGGCTGCCTATGAACGGCACGTAGGTACCGACCAGGTTTTCCAGCACGCCCACCATGAAGCCGCCGGCGACCGCGCCTACCGGATTGGTGATGCCGCCGAGCAGCGCGCCGGCAAAGCCGTAGAGCAGGATCCCGGCCATCATGTTGGGCTCCAGGAACACGATCGGCGCGACCATCATGCCGGCGACCGAGCCGATCGCCGCCGCGAGACCCCAGCCGAGCGCCAGCATCCAGCCGACGCGGATGCCCACCAGGCGCGCCGAATCCGGGTTCTGCGCCGCGGCGCGCATGGCGAGGCCCACGGGGGTGAAGCGGAAGAACAGGAACACCGCGGCGAGCACGAGCAGCGTCACTCCGATCACGCCGAGATCGTGCGGGCCGATGAACTTGAGCGGGATCAGCGTCTCCTTCGGGAACGGGCTGGGGAAGGGCTTGATGGTGTATTCCCAGATCCAGCCCGCCATCGAGTTGAAGATCGCGATCAGGCCGATGAACACGATCACCGCGTTTAGCACCGAGGTTCCCTCCACGGGGCGCACGATGAGGCGCTCGACCAGCACTCCGCCGACGAAGGAGATCGCCATCGTCAGCAGGAAGGCCCACCAGTACGGCACGCCGTGATGGAGCAGGGTGTACGCGATATAGGTCGAGAACATGGCCATCTCGCCCTGGGCGAAGTTAAATTCGTCGGTCGCCTGATAGATCATCACCACCGCCAGTGCGACGCAGGCGTAAATGCCGCCGAAGGCGAGCCCCGCGAACGTTTGCTGCAGGAACAGATCCATCGCTCTCCCCTAGTACCCGAGGTAGGCCTTGCGCACGGTCTCGTCCCGGCCGATGTCGCTCGCCTTGCCGCTCATCACGATGCGTCCGGTTTCCAGCAGATAGGCTTCGTCGGCGATGCCCAGCGCGAGCGAGGCGTTCTGCTCCACGACCAGCATGCTGACCTGCCGCTCGCGGCTGATCGCGCCCAGGATGCGGAACAGTTCCTCGGTGAGCAGCGGCGCCAGGCCGAACGACGGCTCGTCGAGCAGCATCAGCTTCGGCCGCATCATCAGCGCCCGGCCGACCGCGAGCATTTGCTGTTCACCGCCCGAGAGGGTGCCGGCCTGCTGGTTGCGGCGCTCCTTGAGGCGCGGAAAATACTGGTACACGCGCTCGAGATCCTCAACCACGCCAGTTTTGTCCTTGCGCGCATAGGCGCCGAGACGCAAGTTCTGCTCGGCGCTCAGCCGAACGAACGTACCGCGTCCCTCGGGAACGTGCGCAATGCCATACCGTACGATCGACTCGGTCGCCCTGGACCCGATGCGCTCGCCGGCGAAGCGGATCTCGCCGCTCGTTCGCACCATGCCGCAGATCGCGCGCAGCGTCGTCGTCTTTCCGGCGCCGTTCGCGCCGAGAATGGCGGTGACGCTGCCTTCCTCGAGCTTGAAGCTCAGGCCGCGCAGCACCTGGGTCTGGCCGTAGAAGGCCTCGAGCTTGGCGACCTCGAGCAGCGCCATCAGTGCCCCGTCCCCAGGTAGGCCTCGATCACTTCGGGGTGTTTCTGCACCTCGGCCGGCAGCCCTTCGAAGATCTTGCGGCCGAAGTTGAGGACCACGACGTGGTCGGATATCGCCATGACGAGGCTCATGTGATGCTCCACCAGAAGCACGGTGAGCTGATTGTCGTCACGGATCTTCTTGAACAGGTTGCCGAGTTCTTCGACTTCCTCGTGGTTCAGGCCACCCGCGGGCTCGTCGAGCAGAAGCAGCTTCGGCTTGCTTGCAAGCGCGCGCGCGAGCTCGATGCGTTTTTGCGTGCCGAACGGAAGGGCGCCGGCCGGGAGATGGGCGACCGCGGTGAGATCGAGATATTCGAGCAGGTCCCAGGCCTCGTCCTGGAGTCGCTTCTCCTCGCGCCGCACCCACGGCAGCCGCAGCGCGTTCGAGAGGAAATCGCTGCGTCCCCGTGTCTGCGCGCCCACGAGCACGTTTTCGAGCACCGTCAGCCGGTGAAACAGCGCAAGGTTCTGGAACGTGCGGCCGATGCCGATCCCCGCCATGCGGTGCGATGCGACGCCCCGAATGGAGCGCCCGTCGAGCAGGATGTCGCCCGAGGTCGGAACGTAGAGGCAGCTCAGGCAGTTGAAGAGCGTGGTCTTCCCAGCGCCGTTGGGGCCGATCAGTCCGAGGATGCCGCCGCGCGGGACATCGAAGCTCACCCCGTCGAGCGCCACGATGCCGCCGAAGTGCACGGCCACATCGCGAACCTGCAGGATGCTGGCCGGCGAGGTCACAAACGCTCGCGCGCCGACGCGCCCGCGCAACGGCAAGTGCAGAACATCTCCACTCCTCCTCCCCGCAGCGCGGGCCTCGGGCGAAAGGGTACATTGCCCGACGCGAATCTGGCAATCGGCCCCGCGCGGCGGGTCGGCCCGCCGCCGCGCTACAATGCCCCCGCATTGAAATCCGCTTCGTCACGAACCGAGCGGCTCGCCCGCCTGCCGCCGCCGAAGTTCGATCCTGTACTCCCGGTCAGCTCCCGACGCGAAGAAATCCGGGCGGCGATCGAGCGCCACCAGGTCGTAATCGTGTGCGGCGAGACCGGCTCGGGCAAGACCACCCAGCTACCGAAGATCCTGCTCGAGATGGGGCGCGGTGCCGCGGGCTATATCGGCCACACGCAGCCGCGCAGGATTGCCGCGCGCTCCGTGGCCGCCCGCATCGCCGAGGAGTTGAACACCGAGCCCGGGTCTGTGGTCGGCTACAAGGTGCGCTTTCACGACACGCTTCACGCCGACTCGATCGTCAAGCTGATGACTGACGGCATCCTGCTCGCCGAAACGCAGTCCGACCCCATGCTGCGTCAGTACGACTCGATCATCATCGACGAGGCGCATGAGCGCAGCCTCAATATCGACTTCCTGCTCGGCTACCTCAAGCGCTTGTTGCCGCAGCGCCCGGATCTCAAGCTCGTGGTCACTTCGGCGACTATCGATGCCGAGCGCTTCGCCAGGCATTTCGGCGGCGCGCCGGTGATCGAGGTGTCGGGGCGGCTCTATCCGGTCGAGATGCGCTATCGCCCGGTCGAGGGGGACAAGGAGGACACCACTCGCGACGAAGAAGAGCGGGCGCTCGCCGCGGCGGTCGACGAGCTGTGCGCCGAGGGGCCGGGCGACGTGCTGGTGTTTCTTCCCGGAGAACGGGAAATCCGCGACGCCGCCGAAGTGCTGCGCAAGCACCATCCGCCTCATACCGAGATCCTGCCCCTTTACTCCCGCCTGTCGACGGCGGAGCAGGACCGCGTGTTCCGGCCCGGTGCGGCGCGCCGCATCGTACTCGCCACCAACGTGGCGGAAACCTCGCTCACGGTGCCGCGCATCCGCTACGTCGTCGACACCGGGCTGGCGCGCGTCAAGCGCTATAGCTACCGCAACAAGGTCGAGCAGCTGCGCGTCGAGAACGTCTCGCAGGCAGCCGCCACGCAGCGTGCCGGGCGCTGCGGTCGTGTACGTGACGGCATCTGCGTGCGACTCTATTCCGAGGCGGACTACGAGGGGCGCCCACCCTACAGCGAACCGGAAGTCCTGCGCTCCTCGCTCGCCGCCGTGATCCTGCGCGCCAAGAGCCTCGGCCTCGGGAACGTCGAGGAATTTCCCTTCCTCGACCCGCCCGTCCCACGCGCCATCGCCGATGGCTACGCGCTGCTCGCCGAGCTGGGCGCGGTCGACGAGGCCAACGAATTGACCGACGTGGGCCGCGAGCTCGCCAGGCTGCCGCTCGATCCACGGGTTGGTCGCATGCTGATCGCGGCGCGGCGCGAAGGCTGCCTCGATCAGGTTCTGGTGATCGCTGCGGCGCTGTCGGCTCAGGACCCGCGCTTGCGACCGATGGAAAATCCGGCGGCGGCGGACGAGCGCCACGCGCGCTATGCCGACGAGCGCTCCGATTTCCTCGCTTACCTGAAGATGTGGAAGCTGTTCGAGGGAAAATGGGAAAAGGCCTGTCGCGAGAATTTCATTTCGATCCCCCGGATGCGCGAGTGGCGCGACGTTCACGGTCAGCTGCATGCGACGGTCGCCGAGATGGGTTGGCGCGCCTCGAGTGCCGACCCGGCCAGGGCCGAGGGCTACCGTGCGCTCCACCGTGCGCTCCTTGCGGGTCTGCTCGGCAACGTCGGCCTGCGGGACGAGGAGGGCGGTGGCTACACGGGCGCGCGCGGCATCAAGTTCTCGGTGCATCCAGGCTCCTGGGCCAAGAAGCCGGGAAAGTGGATTGTCGCCGCCGAGCTGGTCGAAACGACCCGCCTTTACGCGCGCACCGTGGCGTCGATCGAGACGCAGTGGCTGGAGGAGCTCGGGGCGCACCTGATCAAGCGGCACCGCGAGCGCCCGCACTGGGAAAAGGCGCGCGCGCAGGTCGTGGCGCTGGAGCGCGGCACGTTGTACGGGCTGCCGGTGTACGTCAACCGGCGCATCCATTACGGGCCGCTCGAGCCGGAACTGGCGCGCGAGATATTCATCCGCTCGGCGCTGGTCGAAGGAGACTTCGACACGCGCGCTCCCTTCTTCGAACACAACCGGCGGCTGTTGCGCGACATCGAGAAGCTTGAGCACAAGTCTCGCCGGCCCGACATCCTGGTCGACGACGGGCTGATCTACGCGTTCTACGACGCCCGCCTGCCCGAGGGACTCCACAACGGTGCCGATTTCGAGAAATGGAGGAAGGAAGCCGAGCGCGCGAACCCGAGGCTGCTGTATCTCGAGCGTGGCGACCTCATGCGGCACGAGGCCGCCGGCATCACCACGGAGAACTTCCCGCCGCGACTGCAGCTCGGGCCGAACGCCTTCGAGCTCGAGTACCACTTCGAGCCCGGCTCGCCGCGCGACGGAATCACCATGACCGTCGCCGTGGCGCTGCTTAACCAGGTGCCGGCGGCGCGCTGCGAGTGGCTAGTGCCGGGGCTGCTCAAGGAGAAGGTGCGGCTGCTCGCCAAGTCGCTTCCGCAACGACTGCGCCACAGGCTCGGCCCGCTCGAGGCGTTCGCCGAGGCCTTCGTTGCGGCGGAGAAACCCGCAGACGTGCCGCTCGCGACCGCGCTGTCGCGCCATATCAGGGGCGAGCTCAACCTCGAGGTGCCGGTTGATGCATTCCGACCCGACTCTGCCCCGCCGCACCTGCACATGAACTTTCGCGTGATCGACGAGCACGGCCGGCAACTCGCCCTGGGGCGGAATCTCGGCGCGCTCAAGCGCGAGCTCGCCGGCGCGACCGAAGCGGTGCTGCAGGAGCAGCTCCCCGCCGCGGAAGGGGAGCTTTACGGATCCTGGACCTTCGGCGACCTGGCGGAGATCATGGAGATCGAACGCGGCGGCCGCACGATGGTGGGTTATCCGGCCCTGGCTGATGCCGGCGACGGCGTGACGCTGCAGGTATTCGATTCGCCGGAGCGTGCCCGCGAGGTGCATCGGGCCGGGGTGAAGCGCCTGCTGATGATCGCGTTTCGGGAGCGCATTCGCGATATCGAGAAATCGGTGGTCAAGGACAACGCGCTCAATCTGCAATTCTCGCAGCTCTCGCGCGAGGTGGAGCTGAAGGACGAAGTCGTTAGCGCGGCGCTGGAGCGCGCGTTCCTCGCAGAATCGCTGCCTACCCGGCAGTCGGATTTCGAGCGACGCGTGGAGGAAGGGCGCAGCCGGCTCAATCTCATCGCGCAGGAAATCCTGCGCACGATCGCCACGATCCTCGCCGAGCACGCACAGGTGCATAAGCGCCTGGCGGCGGCCGGCAAGGCGTTCCCGCAGGCCGTGGAGGACGTGCAGGCGGCAATCGGCCGACTGCTGCAGCCGCATTTCCTCTCTCGCACGCCGTGGGAACGCGTGCAGCAATTCCCCCGCTATCTAAAGGCGGCCGCGCTGCGCCTCGACAAGCTGCGCGCCGACCCGGTACGCGATGCGCGCCTGATGGCGGAATTCGCGCCGCTGCAGGCCGCCTGGCAGCGCGAGTACGTTGCGCGGCAGAAGCAGGGATTGCCGGGGCCGGAGATCGAGCAGTTTCGCTGGCTGCTCGAGGAGCTGCGCGTGTCACTGTTCGCGCAGGGCCTGAGGACGCCGGTCCCGGTGTCGGTCAAGCGCCTGACGAAGTTGTGGCAAAGTATCAGGCACGCACAATAGTGAGCACCATGCGCGGTATCGGCCCCTCGCTTTCGTTCGCTCTCGGCAACATTCTGCATCCACGCATGCTCTGGCTGATGCTGTGGCCGGTGCTGATCGCGGCAGGATTCTGGGGATTGGTGGCTGTCTGGTCCTGGACCGGGCTCGTGCTTTGGCTCGCCGATGTCCTGCGCCACTGGATGGAGACCGCGACTTTCTTCGTACAGTGGGACGCGAGCAGCGCCGCGCTGTTTGCGGCGAAGATTCTGGTGATCGTTGGCCTGGTGCCGCTGATTCAGCTCTCCGCGCTGCTGATACTGGGCGTGTTCGGCATGCCGGCGATGGTCGACTATGTCGCCGGGCGCGCATTCCCCTCTCTCGAGCGACGTCGCGGCGGCAGCTTCGCGGGCAGCGTCTGGAACAGCGCGGTGGGGGTGCTAGGGCTCGTACTGCTCGGTATCGCAAGCGCGCCGTTCTGGATCTTTCCGCCGCTGTGGCCGGCAATTCCGGTCGTCATCCTGGGCTGGGTCAACCAGAGGATCCTGCGCTACGACGCGCTCGCCGAGCATGCGGACGCGCATGAGATGCGAACCGTGTTCGCGCAGCGACGCGTATCGATGTATCTGCTCGGCGTGGTGCTGGCCCTCGTGGCGTACGTTCCAATTCTGGGGCTGTTCGCACCGGTGCTGTTCGGACTCGCGTTCATTCACTACCTGCTGGCCGAGCTCGAGGCGCTGCGCCAAGCGCCGATCGAGGGTGAGGTGCTTCGCCCATGACCCATGCCGCGATCGGCGCGCTGGTGATCGGCGACGAGATCCTCGTCGGCAAGCGCCAGGACAAGCACTTCGCGTTTGCGGTCACGGCGCTTGCCAAGCGCGGACTGCGCCTCGCGTACTGCGAGTACCACGGTGACGACCCGGCACGGCTGACCGCTGCGCTCAGGCGCACCTTCGCCGCGGGCGACATCGTGTTCAGCTTCGGCGGCATCGGCGCCACTCCCGACGACCACACTCGCCAATGCGCCGCGTCGGCGCTCGGCGTTGCGGTCGCCGTGCATCCGCAGGGCGAGCAGGAATTGCGCGCGCGCTTCGGAGACGAGCTTACGCCCCAGCGTCTAAAGATGGTCGAGTTTCCCGAGGGCGCGCAGATCATTCCCAATCCGGTCAACCGGGTGCCGGGCTTCTCCATACGGGAGCATCATTTCGTGCCCGGTTTTCCGCAGATGGCGTGGCCCATGGTGGAATGGGTGCTGGACCACCGTTACCGCCATTTGGCGGACCGCGACCGATGGTCCGAAGCGTCGATCCTCGTGTTCGAGGCGGGCGAAAGCCAGCTCATCCCGGTCATGGAGTCGGTGGGAGCGACCTATCCCGGCGTGAAAGTCTTCAGCCTGCCGTCGATGGGCGAAGACGGCAGCCGGCGCCACGTGGAGCTCGGGGTGCGCGGCGACCCGACGCAGGTCGCGCAGGCGATGGAGCAGATCCGCGCCGGCGTGCGCGAGGCGGGATTTCCGTTTCGCGAGCCCGGAAAATGAAAAGGCCCGGGGATCTCCCGGGCCCTGGTGTTACTTGCGCTTCGCCGGCCTTGTAGCCCGCGTCGCGCTTGGTCCCTTACCGCGCCGGACGCCGGTTTTCGGGCGTCTCCGCGCAGCGGAACTCAGGCGGCCTTTTTTGCTTTGCTGAGCCCCTTCACCGTCTCGGTCGCAGCCGTGACATTGGCTTCGGCGATTTCGGTTGCTTGCTTGGCGACTTTGTTGAAATTGTCATACGCCGAGTTCGCAGCGGCGAGCATCGACTTGACGGCCGCGACGGCGACGTCCGAGCCGGCGGGGGCGTTCTTGGTCGCCTTGTCGAGCATGGACACGAAGTTTTCGTTCCACTCGGCGATGCGCTTTTCCGCCATCTTCGAGAATTCGGCGTTCGCCTCGGTTGCGACTTCATACGCGCTCTTCGAGTAGGCGATCGCCTTCTCGATTGCGGGCTGGGCGAGGGTGCTTTGCAGATTCACGAACTCCTGCACGTCCTTCGCGCCCAGCAGCGCGCGCGTATTTGCGAGCGAGTCTTCGAACGCTGCCTTGACTGCGTTGGCGTGGAGGCTGCCGAGTTTCTCGAGCGCTGCAAACTGGGTCGCGGCGAGCGAGAGAACGGCTTCGACGTTGGCCTTGTTGGCCGCTTGGATTTGTTCCGGGGTTACATACATGATGTGGCTCCTGTACTGGCGATGAGTAAGAAATCTGGTCTGGCTTCGATCCGGGCTGCCTCAAACCGCTGTTTGGTGCGGTGCAGCAATGTGAATTCTAGGCCGATCGCCTTAAAAGTCAAGGCTCTTGTGCAATGCAACCTAACCTGTTGATGTGTCGCACAAAGGCCCCCCGGCGGCCTGTTTCGCCGAAACCGCTACCCGAGGGCGCCGATTCGAGACATCGTGCGCGGCATGCCTGATCCGATCACTTACCGGGCGGTGAAGAAGGTCGCGCGACTTCACGATCCGCGACGGAATTTCGAGCTGAGCGAGATCGAAAGCGAAGTGCGCTACGACCCGCTCACCGGCGACACCGCCCGCATCTGTCACTTTGCAGTACCGAAGCGGGAGGTTCCCGATCTCACGCCGCTGCTCGAGGCATCGGAGCCGCATTGCCCCTTCTGCCCGCAGATCATCGAGCGGGTTACGCCCCGCTATCCGGAGGCATTGTTGCCCGGCGGACGCATGGCGCGCGGCGAGGCCCTGCTGGTGCCGAACCTTTTTCCCTACGACGACGTTTCCGCGATCTTGGTGATGTCGCGGGCGCACTTCCTGCCAATGGACCGGGTGCCGGCGCGCACGGTCGCCGATTCGCTCAAGCTGGCCCGCGATTTCATCTCCCTTGCGGCGCCCGGGCTGGGCGAGCGCGCCGTCTACGGCGTCGTCACGTGGAACTACATGCCGCCTTCGGGAGCGTCGCAGGTTCATCCGCACATGCAGGTCATCGTGACCGATACGCCGGGAAACGCGTTGCGCCGCGAACTGGAGGCCGAGGCACTCTTTGCGTTGCGTTACGGGAAGCCATACGGCGAGGCGCTTGCGCAAGCCGAGCGTCGCGACGGCTCGCGCTGGCTGGGCGAGCACGGCCCGGTGGACTGGTGGGTGCCGTACTGTCCCGTAGGAATGCTGGGCGACGCGCAAGGCATGTTCCGCGACCGGGCAACGCTGACGGAGTGCAGCGATGACGAGCTGGAGGCTTTTGCCGATTTTCTGGTGCGCGTGCTTGCCGCATACGCGCGGCTCGGTTTCTGGAGCTTCAACCTCACCTTGCTTCCCGACGCGCAAAGCGAGGGCGCGCGCCGGCACCGGCTGGTGGCCCGCTTGCTGCCGCGTTTCTACCTGAATCCCACGCTGCACAACTCCGACGTTGCCTATATGCAATTGCTGCTTGGGGAGAAATTCGCGATGGTGTATCCGGAGGCCCATGCCGCCGCATTGCGCGGAACGTTGCGGTGAGCGCCGGGCGCGAAAGCGGGCAGCTACCGCGGGCGCTGTGGCTGACGCTCGCCGGCCTGACGCTTGCCTGGGGCTTCAACTGGACCGCCATCAAGGTGGCACTGAGCGAGGTGCCGCCGCTCACCTTCAGGAGCATATGCCTCGGCGCGGGCGCGGCGGTACTGTTTTTGGTCATGCGCCTCAGCGGGCAGCGGCTGCGCGTGCCGCGACAGCAGTGGCCTCGCTTGATGATGCTCGCGTTCTTCAACACGACGTGCTGGAACACGCTGGTGGTGTTCGGCGTGATGATGATTCCGTCCGGGCGCGCATCGATCCTCGCGTTCACCATGCCCGCATGGGCCATTCCGCTGTCGGTATGGCTCCTCGGCGAGCGCATGAACGGCCGCCGCGTCACCGGCCTGGTGCTCGGCATGGCGGGCATGGGCCTGCTCCTGGGTGAGGCCGCGGTGAGCCTGAGGGCGGCCCCGGTCGGCTCGCTGCTCGTGTTGTCGGCGGCGTTCACCTGGGCGCTCGGCACCGTGCTGCAGAGACGCTATCCGATGTCGATGCCGGCGGGACCCTATTCCGCGTGGTTGATGCTGATTGGCGGCGTCCCCATCTTCATTGCCGCCCTGGTCATGGAACACCCGTCCCGGCTGCTGACCGTGAGCCTGTGGCCCGCGCTGGGGGTGGTTTACAACGTACTGGTTGCGTTCGCATTCGCGACCTGGGCATGGACCCGCATCGCCACTTCGGTGCCCGTGGCCGTATCGTCGCTCAGCATGCTGATGATCCCCGTAGTCGGCGTGATCAGCGGCATGCTATTCCTCGGCGAGCGTCCAAGCTGGGCCGAGTACGCCGCGCTCGCCCTGGTCATCGCCTCGCTGCTGACGGTCGTCGTGCCGCGCAGAGTACCCTAGAGGCCTGCGGGCGAGGCGCGCAACCGCGGAATGCGCGCGACGTCCCAGTTGGCAAGCGCCCATTCGAGCAGCTCATGAGCGGCGAGCCCGCGCGGCGGCGGGTGACCGAGAAATGCCAGCGCGCGCGCCAGCCACTCGGCGACCTGCGCGCGATCGATGGGCTGGGCGCCGGTCTGCTTGCTTAGTTTCTCGCCCGCGGCGCTCACTGCAATCGGCACGTGCAGATAGCGCGGCGTAGCGTATCCGAGCAGGCGCTGCAGGCAGATCTGCCGTGCGGTGGAGTCGAGCAAGTCCGCGCCGCGTACCACGTCCGTGACGCCCTGTTCGGCGTCGTCGACCACCACCGCGAGCTGGTAGGCGATCAGGCCATCGGCACGACGCAGCACGAAATCGCCAACCTCCTGTTCTACCCACTGCACCATTCTTCCCTGAACCCGGTCGACGAACTCGATCGGGTCGCTGGTGGTACGAACGCGCGTCGCGCGAGCGGCTTTCCCCGGCGCCAGGCCCGCGCGGCAAGTACCCGGATAGATGCGCGCGCCGTCGATTGCCAGCGCGGAATCTGCCATTTCGCTGCGCGTGCAGCCGCAAGGGTAGGTCGCGCCGAGCGTCGAAAGGCGCTGCAGCGCCGCCGCGTAGGCCGCTGCGCGGCTGCTTTGATGGAACACAGGTCCGTCCCAGTGCAGTCCGAGGTCATCGAGCTGCTGCAGGATCGCGTCCGCTGCGCCGGGTTGCTCGCGCGGCTTGTCGAGGTCCTCCATGCGCAGCAGCCATTTGCCGCGCGCCGCGCGCGCGTCGAGCCAGCTTGCAAGCCCTGCAACCAGCGAACCGAAATGCAATGGCCCGGTCGGCGACGGGGCGAAACGGCCGATGTAGTTCATGTCGGGTCCGGGCACGGCGGGCGACCAAGACAGGTATAGTGCCATTTTGTACAGGAGAAGCGCGGATGGCGACGGTGGAGCTGAACAAGGACAACTTCGAGCAGGTCGTGACAGACAGCCCGATGGTGGTGGTGGATTTCTGGGCTCCGTGGTGTGGCCCGTGTAAGGGTTTCGCGCCGGTATTCGAGAGCGCATCCGACAAGCACGAAGGCGTGGTTTTCGCCAAGGTCAACACCGACGACCAGCAGGAACTCGCCGGCGCGTTTGGCATTCGCTCGATTCCGACGCTGATGGTGTTTCGCGAAAAGGTGCTGCTGTTCCAGCAGGCCGGTGCGCTTCCGGCATCGGCGCTGGACCAGGTGATCACGCAGGCGAAGGCGCTCGACATGGCGCAGGTACACAAGGAAGTTGCCGAGCGCGAGGCCTCTGAGGCCAAGAGCGCCTGACACGAGGTCGCGCGATGATCGAACTGCGCCGGGCCGCAGAACGGGGTCACGCCAATCACGGTTGGCTCGACTCGTTTCACAGCTTTTCGTTCGCCGACTACTACGATCCCCGTCACATGGGTTTTGGCAGCCTGCGCGTCATCAACGAGGACCGCATTCAGCCCGGCACGGGGTTCGGCACGCATGGCCATCGCGACATGGAGATCATCAGTTACGTGCTCGAGGGCGCGCTGGCGCACAAGGACTCGATGGGTAACGGCTCGACCATCGTGCCCGGTGACGTCCAGCGCATGAGCGCCGGCAGTGGCGTGCGCCACAGCGAATTCAACCATGAGAAGTCGAGCGTTACCCACTTCCTGCAGATCTGGATCGAGCCGAACGTGCGCGGCATCGCGCCGGGCTACGAACAGAGAAATTTCGACACTGCTTCGAAGCGCGGAAAGCTTCGTCTGGTCGCGTCGCCGGACGGGCGCGACGGTTCAGTGACGATCCACCAGGATGCAAACATGTACGCGGCGCTCCTCGATGGCGCCGAGCGCGCCGTTTATCGCCTGCCTCAGGGCCGGCGCGCCTATGTGCACGTGGTGCGTGGCGGAATAACGGTCAATTCCCAGGCGCTGACCGCGGGCGATGCCCTGAAGGCGACCGAAGTTTCAGAGATCGTTCTCGAGGGCGGAAAGAACGCCGAAGTGCTGCTCTTCGATCTCGGGTAGCGGAGCTCAGTCTTGGGCAATTCGCGCCTCGAGCAGGACTCCTTCGGGACGATCGAGGTCCCGGCAGACAGACTGTGGGGCGCGCAAACGGAAAGAAGCAGACGCCTGTTCCGGATTTCGGACGAGCGCATGCCGCTTGCCGTGATTCACGCGCTTGCGCTCGTCAAGCGCGCCGCCGCGCGCGTCAACCGGGACCTCGGACTGCTCGACCCGGCGAAAGCCGCGGCGATCGAACGCGCGGCGGACGAAGTGCTCGACGGCCGGCACGACGCTGAATTCCCGCTTCTGGTCTGGCAGACCGGTTCTGGAACGCAGTCGAACATGAACGTGAACGAGGTTCTGGCCAACCGGGCCTCCGAGCTGATGGGGGGCGAACGCGGCGTCAGGCGCCTGGTGCACCCCAACGACGACGTCAATCGCGGGCAGTCTTCCAACGACGTCTTCCCGACCGCAATGCACGTCGCCGCGGCGCGCGCGATTCGCGAGGACCTGCTGCCCGCGCTGGAGCGGCTGCGCGCGGCGCTCGCGGCGAAGCAGGATGCCTTCGCGGCGGTCGTCAAGATCGGGCGTACGCATCTGCAGGACGCAACGCCGCTCACGCTTGGACAGGAGTTCTCGGGATACGTGGCGCAGCTGGAACGGGCGAGCGACGCGATCGCAGCGTCGCAGGAAGGGCTCCACGAGCTGGCGATCGGCGGCACCGCAGTGGGAACAGGACTGAATACGCACCCGGAGTTCGGCCCGCGCGTGGCGCTCGATCTGGCGAGCGCGACCAGCCTCCCGTTCAACGCCGCGCGCAATAAATTCGCCGTGCTTGCGGGGCACGAAGCGCTGCTATTCGCGCACGGTGCGCTCAAGACGCTCGCGGCAGCGCTATTGAAGATCGCGAATGATCTGCGCTGGCTCGCGTCCGGGCCCCGCTCCGGTCTGGGAGAGTTGTCGCTGCCGGAGAACGAGCCCGGCAGCTCGATCATGCCAGGCAAGGTCAACCCGACCCAGGCCGAGGCGCTGACGATGCTGTGCGCCCAGGTCTTCGGCAATGACGTCGTGATCAACTATGCCGGTGCCTCTGGAAATTTCGAGCTGAACGTCTTCAAGCCGGTGCTCATACACAACTTCCTGCAGAGCGCGCGGCTGCTGGCCGACGGCTGCAAGTCGTTCGAGGCGCACTGCGTGCGCGGCATCCAGGCGAACGAAGGCCGCATCGCGGAACTCGTCGAGCGCTCGCTGATGCTGGTCACCGCGCTCGCGCCCAGGATCGGATACGACAAGGCCGCGGAAATCGCGAAGAAAGCGCACCTAGAGGGGACTACGCTGCGCCAGGCGGCGCTCGCGCTCAACTACGTGAGTGCGGAGGATTTCGACCGATGGGTGCGACCCGAGCGCATGACGGGATCGGGTGAACCGAAATAGGGGCTGGTAACATTCGCCCCGCAATGTCAGTCGTCGTCCTCATTTCCGGCCGCGGCAGCAACATGCAGGCGCTGCTGGACGCCGGACTGCCCGTGTCTGCGGTGGTCAGCAACCGCGCCGATGCCGCGGGGCTGGCGATCGCGCGCCAGCGCGGCGTGCCGACGTGCGTCGTCGCGCACCGAGAGTTCGCCTCGCGCGAGGCTTTCGATACCGCGCTCGCCGGCGAGATCAATCGCTACGCACCCAGGCTCCTGGCGCTCGCCGGATTCATGCGCGTGCTGACGCCGGCATTCGTGGCTCGCTACGACGGCCGGGTGGTAAACGTTCATCCGTCCCTGTTGCCGGCGTTTCCGGGACTCGAGACGCACGAGCGGGCCCTCGCCGCCGGCGTCAAGGTGCACGGCTGCACCGTGCATTTCGTGACCGCGGAGCTTGATCAAGGGCCGATCATCGCCCAGGCGGCGGTCCCTGTGCGGCCGGACGACTCACCGGATACGCTCGCGGCGAGGGTTCTGCGCCAGGAGCACGTTGTTTATCCGCGCGCGGTGCGCTGGTTTCTGGAGGGCAAGCTGGTCGTCGACGCCGGGGTGGTGCGTGTTAAGGACAATCATGCGCAGCTGGTTTACAGCGATCGCGATTAGCGCCAGCGTCGGTGCCCACGCGGCACCGCCTCAGCGCGCGGAGATCACCTACGACGTGATGTACAACGGCACGAGCCTGGCCGAGGTCGTCGAGAAGCTGCAGCACGATGACAAGACGTACAGCATCGAGGAGGACACCAGGGGCAAGGGTCCGCTGGCGTTTCTTGGGCAAATCAGGCGCACCAGCCGCGGCATCATTGGCCCACATGGACTGCAACCGCTCGAGTTCACCGATGAACGCCCCCGGCGCGACCCCGCGAGCGCGAGCTTCGACTGGGCACGTCGGACGCTCACCATGAAGTTCAAGGGGCCGCCCGAAGTACAGCCGATGCCCGCGAACGCTCAGGACCGCCTGTCGGTCGCGTTTACGTTCTCGTTCGCGGTGCCCGGCTCCCAGCCGGTAACGGTGAATTCGGCCGACGGCAAAGGAATCTCGAAGTACACCTACAAGGTGGGAGGGCGCGAGCCGCTCAAGACGCCCGCGGGCGAGTTCGACACGCTCAAGCTGGTCAAGCAGAAAGACGGTCCCGAAGACAAATCGACCGAACTGTGGCTGGCGGTCGACCGTGGCTACCTCCCGGTGCGTCTGCTGATCGTAGATAAGGACGGTACGCGCATCGATCAGGTGGCGACCCGAATCGACATCCCGTGAATTTGCATGCGGGGCAGCTTGCGCACGCCGAGGCCCTTGCGGCGGATCTGCTGCGCTTTGCGGGACCCGCCGACCAGGCCGTTTCGCGATACTTCCGTGCGCACCGGGAACTGGGGCAGGCCGATCGCGCGTTCGTCGCCGAAAGCGTGTATGCGCTGCTGCGCAGGCGGCGCTCGCTAGAGGCTGCCGTTGGATCCGCGGCGCCGCGTGCGCTGCTGATCGCGGCGCTCGCGCGGGTGCAGGGAATGTCCGCGCGGTCGATGCACGGGGTGCTGCGCAGGGGAGAGGACGAACTCGTCGCCCGCGCGCGATCCGCGAAGGCCGAGCACTGGTCGCCCGCCGTCCGGGCCGACCTGCCCGACTGGCTGTGGCAGCGGCTCGAGGCCGAGCAGGGCCCGGCCGAGGCGATGCTTATCGCCCAGGGACTACTCGGCTCCGCGCCGCTCGACGTGCGCGTCAACCTGGCGCGCATCGACCGCGATACCGTGCTGCAGCGGCTTGCCGCAAGCGGAATCGACGGCGTGCCGACACCTTTTTCGCCGGCGGGCATACGACTTGCCGGAAAGCCGCCGATCAATCGCCATGAGCTATTCGAGCAGGGCCTGATCGAGGTACAGGACGAAGGCAGCCAGTTGCTGGCCTATCTCGTTGCGCCGCGTCGCGGCGAGATGATCGTCGATTTCTGCGCCGGGGCGGGAGGCAAAACGCTGGCGATGGCCGCGATCATGCGCGGCACGGGCAGGCTCTATGCAATGGACGTTTCCGCAAGGCGCCTGCAGGCGCTTGCGCCGCGCGCTGCGCGAGCCGGTATCTCCAACGTGCACCCTCTGGTCCTGGAGGGGCAAGGCGATGTCCGCGCCAAGCGCCTCTCGGCGAAGATCGATCGAGTGCTGGTTGACGCCCCGTGCAGCGGCTTCGGCACCTTGCGCCGCAATCCGGACCTGAAGTGGCGCCATGTCCCGGCGTCGATCGCAGAGCTGGCACGAAAGCAGGCAGACATCCTGCGCGCGGCAGCGCGGCTGGTGAAACCGGGAGGACGCCTGGTCTACGCCACATGCAGCATCCTGCGGGAGGAGAACGAGGCCGTTGCCGAGAGTTTTGCCGCGGCCCACCCGGAGTTTCTGCCGCTTGCGTGTGACGAGCTGCTGGCTGCCCAGCGCATCACCCTTGCCACTGGGCCGACGCTGCAACTCTGGCCACATCGCCACGATACCGACGGCTTCTTCGCGGCGGCGTTCGCCCGCCGCCAAGACGCTCAGGGCGAGTCCTGATCGCTGTCACGCGGCGCGTAACGCGCATGCAGGTGCACCGGTCTCACCTTCGCACGGCGCATCCGTATGTTGAGCATCTCGACGCACACCGAGAATGCCATCGCGAAATAGATGTAACCCTTGGGGACGTCGTGACCGAAGCCCTGGGCGACGAGTACCACTCCGACCACGACCAGGAAGGACAACGCGAGCATCTTGATCGTCGGATGCATGGAAACGAAGCGCCCGATGGGACCGGCGAATACCATCATCAGCGCAACCGAGGCGACGACTGCCGCGATCATCACTTCCACGTTCTTCACCATGCCGACCGCGGTAATGATGGAGTCGAGCGAAAACACCAGGTCGATCACCATGATCTGGGCGATCAGCGCGCCGAATGAGGCGCGCGCGGTGTCAGCCTGGCCGTGGTCCTCCTCGCCCTCGAGCAGTTGGTGGATCTCGACCGTGCTCTTCCACAGCAGGAACAATCCGCCGCCGATGAGAATGAGGTCGCGCCCGGAAATCTGCGTGCCCAGGACGGTAAACAGTGGCGCGGTGAGGCCGATAATCCACGCCAGGACCAGTAGCAGTCCGATACGCATGAACATCGCCCCGAACAAACCCACTCGGCGCGCGCGATCGCGCTGAGCCGGTGGCAGCCGGTCGACAAGAATCGAGATGAATATGATGTTGTCGATCCCGAGCACGAGCTCGAGCGCGGTGAGGGTCGCGAAAGCGATCCAAGACTGTGGATCGGTGAGCAGATCAGTCATGCAAACCTCCCTCCGGAACGATAGTCATTCTTACACGTGGGCGCGCGATTCCGAGCCAGGCGGAACTTTCCTATCCGCATGTACTCTTATGGCGGGCTGATAGTAAGGTGCGGTTTTCTGCGCGCTGGATTTTGCCTTTCGGCGCAGGAACTTATCGGCCGCATTGAGCAATTTGCGATGCGGCGCAAGCGCAGGGATTGTTCCTTGCGCGCGAGGGGGATTCACGTACAATGACGGCCGCCTGACTTCATAACGACTATTGCGGGCCAACCTGATGATTTTTTCCGGATTCTTCGATTTGCCGTGGTGGGGTTACGTGCTCGTGGCTCTCGGCCTCACGCACGTAACCATCGCGTCGGTAACGATATTCCTGCATCGCCACCAAGCACACCGCGCGCTCGACCTGCATCCGATCGTGTCGCACTTCTTTCGCTTCTGGTTGTGGCTAACGACCGGGATGGTCACCAAGGAGTGGGCGGCTATTCACCGCAAGCACCATGCGAAGTGCGAGACCGCGGAGGATCCTCATAGCCCGCAAGTGCTGGGCATCAACCGGGTGCTGTGGGCCGGAGTGTTCCTCTACGTCAAAGAGTCGCGCAATCCGGAGACCATGGAGCGGTATGGCCACGGCACGCCGGATGACTGGATCGAGCGCAACTTCTACTCCCGATACGCGATCCTGGGCCTGACCGTCATGGGGGCCGCGGACCTCCTGCTTTTCGGTCTGGTGCCGGGAGCGCTCATCCTGCTGACGCAAATCGTGTGGATCCCGTTCTGGGCGGCCGGCGTGATCAACGGCCTGGGCCACTATTTCGGCTACCGTAACTACGATTGCGCTGATGCCAGCACGAACATCGTGCCATGGGGCATCCTGATCGGAGGCGAGGAGTTGCACAACAACCACCACGCCTTCGCCTCGTCGGCCAAGCTTTCGAACAAGTGGTACGAGTTCGACATCGGATGGCTATACATCAGCACCCTCGAGATGCTGGGACTGGCGTCGGTGAAGAAGGTAGCACCGAAGCCGCGTTTCGCGGAACCGAAGGCCGCTGCCGACTTCGACACCCTGCATGCGGTCATCGCCAACCGATACGATGTTCTTTCACGCTACGCGAAGTCGATCAAGAAGACCTATCGGGAAGAGCTGGACCGCCTGACCCACTGGTCGCCGAAGGACGCTGCGGCGCTAAAGTCGCTGAAGCGGGCGCTGTTGCGCGCGCAACGACTTTCGGAAGCAGAGCGCGCGAGACTCGGCGAGGCGCTGAAGAACTCGCGTGCGCTGGCGACCGTGGTGGCAATGCGCCACGAACTGGTCGCACTCTGGGAGCGCTCGAGCGCATCGAAAGAGCAGCTTTTGCGGCAGCTGCAAGACTGGTGCCATCGCGCAGAATCAAGTGGCATCGCACCTTTGCAGGACTTCTCGCGACGGCTGCGCTGCTACGCGTAAGTCGACGACGGCCCATAGAAACAAAAAAGCCCGCCTAAGCGGGCTTTTTTGTTCGCGCCAAGAACGTACTATTTGAGCTTGGCTTCCTTATAAACCACGTGTTTGCGCGCCTTGGGATCGTATTTCCGAATCTCAAGCTTCTCGGTCGTGGTGCGCTTGTTCTTCGTGGTGGTGTAGAAGTGGCCGGTACCGGCGGTCGATTCGAGCTTGATTTTCTCGCGCATGGTGGACTCCGTTTAGACCTTGACCCGAGAGCCGGCCGCGGCCTTTGCCTTCGCCTTGGCGCGCACTTCGGCCAGAACGACGTCGATGCCAAGCTTGTCGATACGGCGCAGCCCCGCCGTAGATACCCGCAGGCGGACCCAGCGATTCTCGCTTTCGACCCAGAAGCGGCGGTAGTGCAAATTGGGTTGAAACACGCGGCGGGTTTTGTTGTTGGCGTGCGAAACCAGGTTGCCCTTCATCGGCTTCTTGCCGGTGACTTCACAGACTCGGGACATGGATGGCGCTCCGCGAAAAAACTGAGATTATACGCGAATAATCATGGGCTTTTCAAGATTCAGAGAAGTCCGCGCTCGGCGAACGACAGAGTCTGGCTACCGGCGACGATGAAATGATCGAGCAGCTTCACTTCCACCAGCGCGAGCGCCTCCTTCAGAGTGCGCGTGAGCAACTCGTCCGCCTGACTGGGCTCCGCAATGCCGGAAGGATGGTTGTGGGCGAAGATCACCGCAGCCGCGTTGGCACGCAGCGCCGCTTTGACCACCTCGCGCGGATACACGCTGGTTTGCGTTAGCGTTCCGCGGAATAGTTCCTCGGCTGCGACCACGCGGTGCTGCGCGTCGAGGAACAGGGCCGCGAACACTTCGTACTCGCGGTTTCCGAGCGCGAGCCTCAGGTAGTCGCGCACCGCACCGGGTGAGGTGAGCGCCGTGCCCACGCGCATTTCCTCCCCGAGACAACGACGGGCAAGCTCGAGGATCGCAGCGAGCTGCGCAGCCTTTGCGTCGCCGAACCCTTTCACCCGCCGGAAGGCGCGATGGTCAGCGCCGAGCAGGCCCCGGAGACCTCCGAAACGTTCGAGCAGCTCCTGCGCCAACGCAACGGCACTTTTGCCAGCGACACCGGTGCGCAAGAACAGCGCGACGAGCTCGGCATCGGAGAGCAGGGCCGGCCCCCGCGCCAGCAGGCGCTCGCGTGGGCGTTGCTCGCTAGGCCAGTCGGTAATTGCCATGCGCCCCCCCCTGAATTCACCTAGAATCCCTTTCCATCCAACGCGCTAGCGCCCGGGCCGATGACATCGATCAAGGGTAAGAAGCTGCTACTCGGCATGACAGGAGGCATCGCTGCTTATAAGGCAGCCGAGCTCGCACGCATCCTGGTCAAGGCGGGCGTCGATCTGCGTGTTGCCATGAGCGAAGCCGCGACGCGTTTCGTGACGCCCGTGACCATGCAGGCGCTTAGCGGGCAACCGGCGTGGACCGACCTGTGGGACGCTCGCGTCGGTGACAACATGGGGCATATAGAGCTGTCCCGCGACCGCGAGTTGATCGTCGTGGCGCCGGCTTCCGCCGATTTCATCGCCAAGCTGGCAGTGGGCCTGGCTGGCGATCTTCTTTCGACGCTCGTACTTGCTCGCCGCTGCCCGCTCATGCTGGCTCCGGCGATGAACGTCGAGATGTGGGAAAACCCTGCGACACAACGAAACGTGCTGACGCTACGCGATGACGGGGTTGCCTTCGCGGGGCCCACGGCGGGCGATCAGGCCTGCGGCGAGACGGGAATGGGCCGCATGCTCGAAGCTGCGCAGATCGCCGAGGAAATCGAGGCGTTCTTCCAGCCGAAGGTCCTAGCGGGGAAACGCGTGCTGGTAACTGCAGGTCCGACGGAGGAACCGATCGATCCGGTGCGAGTGATCACCAATTTGAGTTCAGGAAAGATGGGATTTGCCGTGGCACGTGCGGCGCACGAGGCGGGCGCACAGGTAACGCTAGTCAGCGGCCCAGTCTCACTGCCGACGCCCACCGGAGCGGCCCGCGTCGACGTGCGAACCGCCGGCGAGATGTTCGACGCGGTAAAGGCTGCCGTGAGCGCTTGCGACGTGTTCGTTTCGGTCGCGGCGGTCGCCGACTACCGGGTCAAAAGCCCGGCCCGGCAGAAGATCAAGAAGGAGTCTGGCCGAGGCACGACACTGGTCTTGGAGGAGAACCCGGATATCCTCGAATGGGTCGCGAAGCGAACCAGACCGCCTTTCTGCGTCGGGTTTGCCGCGGAGAGCGAAAAGCTGGCGGAGCACGCGGAGGCCAAGCGCAGGAAGAAGAAGTTGCAGCTCGTCGCTGCGAATCTCGCCCACCAGGCGCTGGGCGCCGATGAAAACGACATTACCCTATTCGATGAACTCGGCCCACACCCTCTGGGCCGCGGTGCGAAGCTGGATCTGGCGCGCAAGCTCATGCTGCATATCGCGGGCATGCTCGCCGCCGGCAAGCGAAAATAACGACATGCAAAAGCTACAGGTGAAGGTACTCGACCCGAGGGTCCGTCACGCCATGCCCCACTACGCCACGCCTGGCGCAGCGGGTCTCGACCTGCGGGCCTGCGTGGACGCACCTCTGACGCTGGAGCCGGGCGACAGTCAACTCGTGCCTTCAGGCATCGCAATTCACCTCGCCGACCCGGGTTATGCCGCAATCGTGCTCCCACGCTCGGGGCTAGGCGCCAAGCACGGCATCGTACTCGGCAATCTCCTCGGTCTGATCGACTCGGACTACCAGGGAGAGGTATTGCTCTCGGTATGGAACCGCGGCAAAGCCGCGTTCACCATCCAGCCGATGGATCGCGTCGCACAACTGGTGGTGGTGCCGGTCGCACAGGTCGAGCTGCACGTGGTCGATGAATTCGCCGCCTCGAGCCGAGGCGCGGAGGGGTTCGGCAGCACGGGACGGTGACGTAGCGTACTGCCGGGAACGTTGTCGGATCGCGGCAGGATGGTCTAATGGCGCGGCGCTAGCCTAGGGTGTCCACCCAGATGTTCTGCGCCCAGCTCCACGCGAGCGCACCCTCCGCTCCATTACGTGCCTGGGACAGTCCGCCGGCGTCTTTGACCGGCTGGAGGGTCTTGGCCCCTGCATCCCACTGGTGCACGGAGGCTACGTGCACCGCCTCCTTGTCGGAGACGTAGCTGTAGCAGGTGTTGTTGACCACCGGCGTTGGGTCGAGCGCTTGACCGTTGATGAGTGCGACGACCGCAGCAGCGCAGACCTTGGCTTGCGAGTTGGCCATATGCCCCGACTTGGGCATGGCGGGCGCCGACAGCGTCGCATCGCCGATGATGTGCACGTTCTTGGCCGCCTTCGACTCACAGGTCATCCAGTCGACGTCGCACCACCGGTTGTTGTGTGTGACCAGGCCGGCTCCCGCGGCGATGCTTCCGGCGCGCTGTGCAGGCACCACGTTCAGAACATCTGCCTTGAAGGTGTCGAACTCGGTCTTGACTGCCATCGACCCGCCGTCCACCGCGACGACATTGCTCTGCGGCTTGTAGTCGATCATTCCCGGATACAGGCTCGTCCAGGCCTCACGGAATAATTTGCCCTTGGACACGATGTCCTGGTTGGCGTCGAGCACCAGGATCTTGGAGCGTGGCTTGTAGGTCTTGAAGTAATGCGCGACCTGGCAGACGCGCTCGTAGGGCCCCGGAGGGCAGCGATACGGTGCAGACGGGATGGATAGCAGGTACACGCCGCCATCCGGCATGCGCTCGAGCTGGGACCGCAACGCCACCGTCTGCGGCCCCGCCTTCCAAGCATGCAGGACTTCTTGCGCGCCCAGCGCCGGTTCGTAACCCTCGATCGTGTCGAACATGAAGTCGATGCCGGGGGAAACCACGAGCCGGTCGTACGTGAGGTTGCCCCCCCTTGCAAGCTTTACCACGCGCGCCCGGGTGTCGATCGCGGTGACTTCGTCGGTGACAACCTGCACGCCGACGCGGCGCAGGCCGTCATAGGTGCGGCGAATCTCATCGATGCTGCGGTTGCCGCCGATCACCAGGTTCGACATCGGGCACGAAGTGAACGACGCTTCCCGCTCGACCATCACGACCTCGATGGAAGGATCCCATTTGCGGATGTACCTCGCGGCCGTAGCGCCGCCAAATCCCCCGCCGATGACCACCACCTTGGGCTTGCTGCCCCCCACGCCGGCGCATCCCGCCAGCGACAGCGCCGTCGCGGCGCCGGCAAGTTTGATGAATTCGCGTCGCTTGAGCGGCGTCATGGTCGGCCTCACTTCGGCTGTCCGGCCAAATAGCCGGCAACAAGTTCAATCTGTTGATCTGTGTAGCCCTTCGAGATCTGGTGCATGACCGTGGCGGGCTTCTTGCCAGTCTTGAACGCCTGCATCAGCTTGACGATCTCGTCCTTTGGCTTCCCGGCCAACGGCGCAACCGCCTCGGTCACACTGCGGCCGTCGGTGCCGTGGCAGTTGGCGCAGGTTGCGGCGAGGTTGCGGGCGGTTGTCTGGTCTGCCGCGTCCGCAACGATCGGCGCAGCGCACACTACCCCCGCGAAAAGCACTAGGACTCTCATCGGGCTTCTCCTCCTCCGGATTGGGCAAACGATCGCAGTGTCCGGCCGGCCGAAAATGCTGTCAAGAATGTAAGCTTTCTCTGGTCAACAAAGACAGACCGCCAAAAAAAAGCCCCGCCGGAGCGGGGCTTCGTTTGCGGAGTGGCGCCCGTCAGACGATGGCTGCGGGCTCCTCCTCGAGCTTGAGGACGATCTTCTCGGAATCGTCCACGTCGATAGTGACCTTTCCGCCGTGCAGAAGCTTGCCGAACAGCAGTTCGTCGGCCAGCGCGCGCCGGATCGTATCTTGGATTAGGCGAGCCATTGGCCGTGCACCCATGAGCGGATCGAAGCCCTTTTTCGCCAAGTGCTCCTTGAGCTTTTGAGTGAACACCGGCTCGACCTTCTTCTCCTGAAGCTGCTCCTCGAGCTGCATCAGGAACTTGTCCACTACTCGCAGGATGATGTCCTGGTCGAGCGCGCGGAAAGAGATGATCGCGTCCAGGCGGTTTCGAAACTCGGGCGTAAACATCCGCTTGATCGCTTCCATTTCGTCACCGGCCTGCTTAACCACTGCAAAGCCCATCGCGTTCTTGGACAGCTGCTCCGCCCCTGCGTTGGTGGTCATCACGATCACCACGTTGCGGAAATCGGCTTTCCGGCCATTGTTGTCGGTCAGCGTCCCGTGGTCCATTACCTGCAGCAGGATATTGAAGATATCCGGGTGCGCCTTCTCGATCTCGTCCAGAAGCAGCACGGAGTAGGGCTTCTTGGTGATCTGCTCCGTGAGCAGGCCGCCCTGCTCGAAGCCCACGTATCCGGGCGGCGCTCCGATGAGCCGCGACACCGCGTGCCGCTCCATGTACTCGGACATGTCGAAGCGGATCAGCTCGATGCCGAGGCAGTATGCGAGCTGGCGCGCGACCTCGGTCTTGCCTACCCCGGTCGGACCCGAAAATAGGAAGCAGCCGATCGGCTTTTGCGGGTTGCCAAGTCCGGACCGCGCCATCTTGATGGCGCTGGACAGCGCTTCGATTGCCTTGTCCTGACCGAACACGACCGCCTTCAGGTCCCGGTCGAGGTTCGCCAGAGCGCTCCGATCGTCAGTCGAAACCGAACGCGGCGGTATGCGGGCGATCTTGGCGATGATTTCTTCGATCTCGGACTTGCCGATGATCTTCTTCTGCTTGCCTTTAGGCGCGATGCGCTGGGCGGCGCCCGCCTCATCGATGACGTCGATCGCCTTGTCGGGGAGGTGCCGGTCATTGATGTAGCGCGCCGAAAGCTCGGCCGCGGTGCTGAGCGCGTTGGCCGTGTACTTCACGCTGTGATGGGCCTCGAAGCGCGTCTTCAGCCCCTTCAGGATTTCGACGGTCTCCTCGACCGAGGGCTCGATGACGTCGATCTTCTGGAAGCGCCGCGAAAGCGCATGATCTTTCTCGAACACGCCGCGATATTCATTGTAGGTCGTGGCGCCGATGCACTTGAGCTGCCCTGTGGACAGCACCGGCTTGAGCAGGTTCGAGGCGTCCAAGGTGCCGCCAGAGGCGGCTCCGGCGCCGATGACCGTGTGGATCTCGTCGATGAAAAGGATCGCGTTGGGATTGTCCACCAGTTGCTTGAGCACGGCCTTCAGCCGCTGTTCGAAGTCGCCGCGATACTTGGTGCCGGCCAGCAACGCGCCCATATCGAGGGCGTACACGGTGCACTTCGCGAGCAGTTCGGGTACAGACCCTTCCACGATGCGCCGCGCCAAGCCCTCGGCGATTGCCGTCTTGCCCACGCCCGCCTCTCCAACCAGCAGGGGGTTGTTCTTGCGCCTCCGGCACAGTGTCTGGATGACGCGCTCGAGCTCCTTGTCGCGGCCGATCAACGGATCGATCTTGCCGGCGAGGGCGAGTGAGTTCAGGTTCTGGGTGTAATTGTCGAGCGGACTGTTCGCCGTCTCGGCTTGGCCCTCCTGTTCGGCTTCCTGTTCGGCCTTTCCGGAGTGCGGCTGCGGCGTCTTGGTGATGCCGTGCGAAATGTAGTTGACCACGTCCAGCCGGGTGATGCCCTGCTGCTGGAGAAAGTACACGGCGTGCGAGTCCTTTTCGCCAAAGATCGCGACCAGCACATTGGCGCCGGTCACCTCCTTCTTGCCCGAAGACTGCACGTGCAGAATAGCCCGCTGGATGACGCGCTGGAAGCCAAGTGTCGGTTGAGTGTCCACCTCGCGATCGGCCGCGATGCGCGGCGTTTGTTCCGAGATGTGCTGCGTCAGATTCTTCCGCAGCTCGTCGATGTTCGCGCCGCAGGCGCGAAGCACTTCGGCGGCGGTCGGATTGTCGAGAAGCGCGAGGAGGAGGTGTTCGACGGTAATGAACTCGTGGCGCTTCTGCCGCGCCTCGACGAACGCCATGTGCAGACTGACTTCGAGCTCCTGGGCAATCATCCTACGTTTCCTCCATTACGCACTGCAACGGGTGCTGGTGCTTGCGTGCAAACGAGGCCACCTGCTGCACCTTCGTCGTGGCCACATCG
The DNA here is from genome assembly GCA_049582445.1 of Burkholderiales bacterium. GTDB lineage: Bacteria > Pseudomonadota > Gammaproteobacteria > Burkholderiales > SG8-39 > DAHVFK01. The sequence continues at coordinate 11,998 of JBAUTZ010000310.1, read as the reverse complement.
CGAGGATACACCCCGCACACCCCGATGCCTTCGCGGTGAACCTTGAGCATCACTTGGGTTGCCCGCTCCCTGGTCATGCCGAAGAACTTCTGCAATACCAGTACCACGAACTCCATCGGCGTGTAGTCGTCGTTCAACAGCATGACTTTGAACATCGGAGGCGGCTTGAGCTTTCGCTTCTGCGCCTCCAGTACCGTGTCGTCTCTGAACTGCGTCGCCATGCCGCCTGCTTACTTCGCGCCGTCGAGCTCAATATGGTCAGACATCCCTCTAGTTCGCTCGTTCCCGCTCCGTGTGCCGTAATGAGTCGGTTGATGCTACCCAGTCCTTGTAGGCTATCCTAATCAATGTCCTGCGGCGGCGCAACGCGAGCGCCCTTGGGTCGCCGGGGGCACTATTGCACGCGCAAATGTTCGGTCGCACCGCCAGGCGGAGGCCCTTGACTAGCGGCCCCGGGCGGGCGTAAAAATCCACCCGTGTTTGGATTCAGGCTGTCTGTTTCGCCAATGGGGGCGGCGGGGTCGTGAAGTTCAGGCATCCCGGGGTTTCCCGCGGTAATCCTCAAAACCAGGTGGAAAGGAAGCGGCACATGGCGACAGGCACCGTTAAATGGTTCAACGACGCGAAGGGCTACGGGTTCATCACGCCCGACGATGGTAGCGAAGACCTTTTCGCGCATTTCTCGGCGATCAACATGTCGGGTTTCAAGACCCTCAAGGAAGGGCAGAAGGTCTCTTTCGATGTGGTCCAGGGCCCGAAGGGCAAGCAGGCCTCCAACATCCAGAAAGCCTAGCGCCCGACCTGCAAGAATGTGAAAAAAAGGCCGCCCGCGGGCGGCCTTTTTGTTTTGGTCGCGGGTGTCCGGAAGAGCAACCCGCGCGGCGCGACCTCACATGCGCTCGATCATGGCCTGACCGAAGCCGGAGCAGGAGACCTGCTTGGCCCCCTCCATCTGGCGGGCGAAATCGTAGGTCACGATCTTGTCGCCGATCGCGGCCTCCATCGACTTCACGATCGCGTCGGCGGCCGCGGTCCACCCCATGTGACGCAGCATCATCTCGGCCGACAGGATCTCGGAGCCCGGATTGACATAGTCCTTGCCTGCGTATTTGGGCGCGGTGCCATGAGTGGCCTCGAACATCGCCACCGAGTCGGACATATTGGCTCCAGGCGCAATGCCGATGCCTCCGACTTCTGCCGCGAGCGCATCGGAGATGTAGTCGCCATTCAGATTGGTGGTGGCGAGCACGTCATACTCGGCCGGCCGGAGCAGGATCTGTTGCAGCATCGCGTCGGTGATCACGTCCTTTACGACGATATCCGGGCCACCCTTCGGGTTCTTGAAACTGCACCACGGACCGCCATCGATCGGCTTGGCGCCGAACTCTCTCTGCGCCAGGGCGTAGCCCCAGTCACGGAATCCGCCCTCGGTGAACTTCTGGATGTTGCCCTTGTGCACCAGCGTCACCGACTTGCGCTTGTTGTCGATCGCGTACTGGTAAGCCTTGCGAATCAGGCGCTCCGAGCCCTCGATCGACACCGGCTTGATCCCGATCGCCGAGCTCGCCGGGAAACGGATCTTCGTGACCTTCATCTCCTTGATCAGGAAATCGATCACTTTCTTCGCTTCGGCTGACTTGGCCGGCCACTCGATGCCGGCATAGATGTCCTCCGCGTTCTCGCGGAAGATCACCATGTCGACCTTGTCGGGTTGCTTGAGCGGGCTCGGAACGCCCTTGAACCAGCGCACCGGGCGCAGGCAGACATAGAGGTCCAGCTCCTGGCGCAGGGCGACGTTGATCGATCGGATGCCGCCGCCGACCGGAGTGGTAAGCGGACCCTTGATCGAAACGACGTATTCCTTGGAGGCCTCGAGGGTCTCCTCGGGAAGCCAGACGTTCTCGCCGTAGACCTTGCAGGATTTCTCGCCGGCATACATTTCCATCCAGACGATCTTTTTCTTGCCGCCATAGGCCTTCCTCACCGCGGCATCGACCACCTTGATCATGACCGGGGTGATGTCGATTCCGGTGCCATCACCCTCGATGTAGGGGATGATGGGATTGTCGGGCACGGACAGTGAGAAGTCCTTGTTGACCTTGATCTTCTCGCCGCCGGCGGGAACCTTGATGTGCTTGTACGCCATGGTTGCTCCTGGTCCTGTCGTGGACAGATCTAAGAATCTAATAAAAGATATATTATATAAGAGTGGGGCCCGAGCGGTCTGCTGGCGATGGCCATGGCACGCCGGACCGCGTCCCCGGCATGCTTCTCGGAAAAATCATACGCCGGACGGCCTAGAGGGCAGCGGGCGGATCGAAGGGCGACCCGCCGGCGCCGATTCCGATGCCGCTGCTGGATGCTCTCGATGGGACGGCGCTGTCGCTCGATAACGACATTCAAAACAGTAAGTTACGCAGAAATCAGTTGTGGCGCGGTCGCCGTTTTTTTAGAATCGCCGCCTGTGCTGGATCCGCCGCAACGCCAATTGGGGCATCGCAGCTACAGGGGTTGTCAACCATCGCGCTGGTACCGCGTTTAATGGAGTGGGTTGGAGTACTTCGAATGTTTTGCCACCCGCTCAATATATATTGATCAGGAGAAGCAGATGAAGAAGCTGTTGTCGGTATTGATCGCCGCCGCGTTCGCGGCCACCAGCGCGCCCCTCTTCGCTCAACCGAAGGAAGCGCAGAAGGAAGAGCAGAAGCAAGCGCCGAAGAAGAAAGAGTCGCAGAAGAAGAAAGAGTCGCAGAAGAAGAAGGAATCGCAGAAGAAGAAAGAGTCGCAGAAGAAGGGCAAGGAGTCGATGAAAGAGTCGCAAAAGGAATCGCAAAAAGAATCGCAAAAAGAGTCGATGAAGAAGTAGCGATTGACTCGCTTCCTGGAAGAAACGGGGCGCAAGCTGCCCCGCGGAAAGGCAGGGGAGACCCTGCCTTTCCTTTTTCGTGCGCGCTTCGCGCGCCTAAGCCTTGCGTGCGCGCTCGCCATTCTGTCGGCGTCATTCGCGCGCGCTCAGCAAGCCCCGCTGCCGGAGGTCCAACTCGTGGCCGGCATTCACCTCATTCATGCCGAGCTCGCCAATGAGTTCACGACCCGTATGGAGGGTCTGATGTATCGCACGTCGCTCGCGCCTAACGGGGGGATGCTGTTCGTGTTCGAGCAGCCTGGCGAGCAGTGCATGTGGATGAAGAACACCCTGCTTCCCCTTTCGGTCGCATTCATCGACGATGACGGCTCGATCGTCAATATCGCCGACATGCAGCCGCAGACCGAAGATCCGCACTGCGCGGCGAAGCCTGTGCGCTATGCCCTGGAAATGACGCAAGGCTGGTTCGCGGCGCGCGGTATTCGCGCCGGAAGCCGCCTGCAGGGGCTCGACAAGATCCGGCACTGACTCGCGTCAATGCGGATGTCCGTGGTGGATGTCCGGATAGTGCGGATGGCTGTGTACCAGCCGTTCATGGCGATGCGAGTGAGTGTGCGGCTCGCGACCATCCCAGGCGCTGGCGTGCTCGTGCCGATGGTGCTCCTCGTGAACATGGCGGTGCGTGTGTTCCAGGGGCTCATGGGCGTGCACGTGCACATGCCGCTCGCTGACGTGCAGCCACACGCCGGTCGCAATCAGGAGCCCGGCGTACCAGAATTGCGCGCCCGGCGACTCACCCAACGTGGCGAGCGCGAGCGCTACCCCGACAAACGGCGCGGTGGAGAAATAAGCGCCAGTGCGCGCCGCGCCGAGATCCCGTAGCGCGACGACGAACAGCGTCAGGCTTACCCCGTACCCGAACAGGCCGATCAGTGCCGCCGCCGCCGCGCGACCGGCGCCGGGCCACGCCGCCCCGACGGCGACCGCGAGCGAGAGGTTGACCGCGGCGGCGACAATGCCCTTGATCGCGGCGATGGTCGCTGCGTCACTCGACGCGATCTTTCGCGTGAGATTGTTGTCCAGCGCCCAGGCCACGCACGCCCCTGCCACGGCGAGGCTGCCCATATCGAGGCGACCGGCTGCCCCGGCGCCGAGCGATAGCAGAGCGCTGCCGCCGACGATGAGCGCCATTCCGAGCGCAATGCGGCGATCGAAGTTCTCCCGAAACGCGAACCATGCGAGCAGCGCAGTGAACACGCCTTCGAGATTGAGCAGCAGCGACGCGCTCGATGCCGGCGTGCGGGCGAGACCAGCCATCAGTAGCACCGGACCGACCACACCGCCGGAAATGACGGCCCCGGCGAGCCAGGGCAGATCGTTGCGTCGCAACGGTGCATGGCCCACGCGGTCGTGGCGTAAGCGCAGGCCCGCCAGCCATAGGGACAGCCCAAAACCGCTTCCCGCATAGAGCAGTCCGGCGAGCAGGAAGGGCGACATTTCCCCGGCCAATGACTTGGCCGCCGGCGTGCTCGCTCCGAACAGGACCGCTGCGAGCAGCGCGCTTGCCGCCGCGCGCTTGCCGCCAGTCTGCATCGGGGTCCGGTCGAAGATGAAGCGGGGCGGCGTGTGGTGCCGCCCCGGCCGGTGGTCCGGCGCCTTAGAGGCCGCCGTTTTGCTGCGCGACCATGCAGAACAGCATCGGAATCGAAAGCAGCGTATTGATGCGGGAAGCCTGCCCCGCGAGCTTTGCTGCGGCTGCCTTGGCCTCGGCCGCCACTTGCACGATGCCCAAGACCTTCTTCTGGTTCGGCCAGATGATGAACCACACGTTGAACGCCATGATCAGGCCCATCCACATGCCGAGCCCAATGGCAATCACGCCTTTTTGCAGCGTCAGCGCCTGCCAGATGTAGCCGTTCATGCTGCCGAGAATCAGTCCGGTGACCACGGTCGACAAGGCCGCCCAGCGGAACCAGAACAGCGCCGCCGGTGCAATCACCTTGGTGATCGCCGGCTTATGCTCGTCCGGAATCTTGGGCATCGACGGCGTCTGCACGAAGTTGAAGTACCAGAGCAGGCCGATCCACATCACGCCGGAGAGCACATGCAACCAGCGGAAGAAGAACGCCCACCAAAGATGGTCGGCTCGTATCCAATTTCCCGTGGTCGCGCCGACGATCACGATGATGGCAATCAGCAGCACGACCCCCGCTGTAACCGTGCGGCCCAGAGACTGAAGGATTGCACCCATGCTTTTCTCCTTATAGTGGTGTAGGGCGAAGCAAAAAAAGTCTAGCACAGCGCCGATCGCAGGTAGACACGATCGGCGCAGGGTCTTGGGGCGACAGGGCGTGCGGGCCGCCCTTGCGTGGCGCTGACGCGCGCCGGCCCATTCCCGCCATCAGCGATCTCGGGGCGGACGTTCTGTTTCCGGCGGGCGCACCACCTCGCGGCGGGCGAGCGCCGCAAACGCGTCCTGATCGGTCCCGAAGAAATTCTTTGCGCTGATGCGCTCTCTGAGCCCGGTGCGCTCCAAGACCGAACTTACCCGAGGTTTGACGCCGCTGAACACCAGCGCGATGCCGTTCTTACGCAGCCCCTCATGCAGTGATGCGAGCATCTCGACTCCCGATGCATCCAGGTCGTTGATGCCAGACGCGGAAACCAGCACGAAGCGAAGGCCGGGGTGCCTACGCTCGAGCTGCAGTACCGCATCCTCGAAATACGACACGTTGACGAACACCAGCGATGCATCGAAGCGAATGATGCCCAGCTTGCCCTGCAGCGCTTCCGCGATGTCTTCGGGTACGTCGCGCCCGAGCTGCGCCGACGCCGGCTCGACGATCGCCATGTTCGGCCGCATGCGCCGGTAGATGAAAAGTCCCAGCGACACGAGGATTCCCGCGAAGATTCCGTTCTGAATCTGTGGCGCAAACGCGATGGTGGCGGCAAAGGTCAGGACGGCGGCGATCGCGTCGTCGCTGCTCGCGCGCCATGCGTTTCGCAGGCTGCGCAGGTTGATCAAGTTGGTGAGCGCCATCACGATGATCGCGGCGAGCACCGGCAACGGAAGGTACTTGAGCAGGGGCGTGAAGAACAGCAGCGTCAGGAGCACGCACAAAGCCGCGACGATCGACGAGACGCCGGTGCGCGCGCCCGATGCCAGGTTGAGCGCAGAGCGCGAGAACGATCCGCTCACGGGCATGGTCTGACAGAAAGCGGCCGCCATCTTCGCGAGCCCCTGGCCTACGAGCTCCTGGTTTTCGTCCCACTTGCTGGCGGTCTTAATCGCCGCGATTTTGGCGCTGGACATCGCCTCCATGAAGCTGATCACGGCGATCACGAACGATGCCGGGAGCAGCTCGATCCATGCATCGAGGCTGAACGACGGCAGCGCGAGTGCGGGCAGCCCGCGCGGAATGTCGCCGACGATGCGGCCGCCGTTTCCCGCGTAATCTACGAAATAGCTGGCGGCCGTGAGCAGCGCGACGGTAATCAGAACCCCTGGAAGACGCGGCGCAAAGCGACGGAACGCGATCAGCAGGGCGATGGCCACGAGGCCGAACAGCACGGAGTACCCGTGCGATTCCGCGGCGTTCACCAGCACATGCCAGGTGTCGATGAGAGCGTGGCCCTTCGCGGGTGACGACACGCCGAACAGCGCCGGTACTTGCGACAGCGTGATCAGGATCGCCGCCGCGTTCACGAACCCCATCAGCACCGGGTGCGACAGCAGATTCATCAGCACCCCGAGCCGCATGATGCCGAACAACAGCTGGAACAGCCCCGACAGCAGCGCGACGCTGATCGCGTACGCCACGTATTGCTCGCTGCCGGTCGCCGCGAGCGGGGCGATGCTCGCGGCGGTCAGCAACGAGGTGAGCGCCACCGGACCCGTCGACAGCTGCGACGAGGAACCGAAGAGCGCGCCGACGATCGTCGGGATAAGGGCAGCGTACAGCCCGAAATAGGGCGGCAGGCCGGCGAGCTGGGCGTAGGCAAGCGACTGCGGAATCGCGACGAGCGCCACGGTGAGGCCGGCGAGCGCGTCGATCCGGAGGTTCTCGCGCGTGAGCCGCGGCAGCCAGGCGAGGAAGGGAAAGATGCGGTGCGGCGAGACCGGCATTCAGGGCTCATTTCCCGCGCGGCGGGATTGAGGCGCACTCCTCGAAGATGCGAGCGCTGCAGCGCTCGCAGATCGTGCGGTCCAGCACTGGAAATATTGCGGAAATCGCATCGCGCTTGCCGCGAAAGATGTTTTCCGGTCCGAGATCCTTCAGGAACCCGCCATTCTTGAGAACATCCTCGACCGGCTGGCGCAGGCCCTGCAGATAGAGCTGCCCGTTGTCCGCGCGCCGCTTGCGCGCCTCGCGCACCAGAGTCTCGGCGCCGGCGACGTCGACGAAGTTGATGTTGCGCGAAACCAGCAGCAGGCGGCTCTGCTCGCGCGTGCGCTCTCGCAGGGTCTCGAAATGCGACTCCACGTGATCTACCGCCCCGAAATAGATCGAGCCCTCGATGCTCAGGATCTTGAGCTGCGGGCATTCGAGCAACCCCTCGCTCGCCGGAGCAAGCTTGCGCTCGCTGTGGCGGGGGTCGGGCACCAGGCTGCGCATGATCGGGCGCGAGGTGCGGTTCAGATAGACCACCAGCGACGCCATCACGCCGACGAGGATCGCATACTCCAGCGGGATGACGAGCGTCGCGATCAGGGTGGCGCCGAGCACGGCGGCCTCCTGGTGGCTCGCGCGCAGGTACATTCTCATTTGCTTGAGGTCGATCAGGCCCCAGCCGGCCAGCACCAGCAACCCGGCGATTGCCGGCAGCGGAAGCAGCGCGGCCACCGGCGCGAGCACGAGTAGCAGCAGGACCAGGAACAGCGCGGACATTACGGCGGACAGCGGAGTGCGCGCACCGGACTCATAGTTGATTCCGCAACGGTTTACCGACGCGCTCGACGGGTAGCCGGAGAAGAACGCCGCCGCGACGTTCGACAGGCCCTGGCCGATCAGCTCCTGGTTGTTGTCGATTCGCTGTCCGGAGCGGATCGCGATCGCGCGCACGATGGCGATCGCCTGGGTCACCGAAAGGATGGTCACCGCGAGCGCCGGCCCGAACAGATTGCTCAGCGTGTCTCCCGTGAAGTCAGGAAGCGAAAGCGGTGGCAGGGCGCTCGTCAGTGCGCCGAGCGTCTGGATGCCCGAGGTCTTGGCACCGATCAGCGCGTTGATGGCCGCGGCAGTAACGGTGCCAACGATCGTTGCCACCAGCATCGGCGCGAGGCGGGGCGTGAAGCGCTTCGCCAAAGCCCCGGCCGCGATCGTGACGAGCCCGACCGTAAGCGCCCAGGGATGGACTTCGCTCAGATGCACGATGCTGTTGTGCACCATGTCGACGAACACGGTCGCGCGCTCGACATGGACCCCCATCAGTGGCGAGACCTGGCTCACCATGATGATCAGGCCGATCGCGGCGGTGAACCCGATGACCACGCCGTTGGACACGAAATTGACCAGCGTGCCGAGCCGAAAGAACCCCATTGCCATCATCAGCACGCCGCACAGCAACGACAGCGTGAGCGCGAGCGATACGAACTCCGCCGATCCAGGCTCCGCGAACGGGCTGAGCGCGGCGAGCACCATCAGCGACACGGCGTTGGTCGGGCCCGATACGGCGTGAAGCGAGGATCCGAACAGTGCCGCCACCAATGTCGGAACCATCGCGCAGTAGAGGCCGTATTCCGGGGGGAGGCCGGCAAGGGTTGCGTAGGCGACCGCCTGCGGCAGGACGACCACTGCGCCGATCAGTCCGGCGATCGCGTCGGCGCGCAACGATCCCCGACCGACGCGTGGCCACCACAAGAGGAACGGGAACAGCCGTCGCAGCAGCGGCTTGGCAGGCACGGCGTGGAAGGATCCTTTCTGGACACGGCTATCTTAGCAAGCAGCGCGCTGCCACGCGCTTGCCGGCGATCGCATGCTCTCCTAGTATGAACATAAAGCTCCCTTATGCCGAAACTCGCCGCAAATCTCTCCCTGCTGTTTCCGCAGCTCGATTTTCTGGATCGCTTTGCCGCCGCGGCGAGGGCCGGATTCCGCTACGTCGAATACCAGTTTCCTTACGCGTGGAGCGCTCCGGAGATCGCCGAGCGGGCGCGGATGGCGGGGGTCCAGGTCGTCTTGCACAACCTGCCGGGCGGGGATCTCTCCCGGGGTGATCGCGGCATCGCATGCCTGCCCGAGCGCCGCAACGAATTTCGCGATGGCGTCGGCCGCGCCCTCGAGTACGCGAGGGCGGCGGGCTGCCGGAGGCTCAACTGCCTGGCCGGGGTGGTCGCGAGCAATGCCCTGCGGGCGCGGCATTTCGATACGCTGGTCGACAACCTGCGCTACGCGGCCGGCGCACTGCGCGCCGAGGGAATGCAGCTTATGCTGGAGGCCTGCAACCGGCGCACGGTCCCCGGATTTTTCATCGCTACCAGCCGCGAAGCGATCGACGTACTGGATGCGTCGGGCGCCGACAACGCGTTCCTGCAGTACGACATCTTTCACATGCAGGTCATGGAGGGCGACCTGGCGAAGACCATCGAGCGCCTGCTGCCGCGCATCGGCCACATGCAGCTTGCCGACGTGCCGGACCGCCACGAGCCCGGGACCGGAGAGATCAATTATGCGTTCCTGCTCGCGCATATCGATCGCCTCGGGTACTCGGGCTGGATCGGCTGCGAATACAATCCCAAAGGTGATACTACAGAGGGCCTGACATGGGCGAGGCGCTACCTGTAGCGGAGATCGATGGCGCGCGGCAGCGAGCCGTAGCGGCGGCGCTGCGCGAGTTCCTGCCTGCGCGCGCCGTGCTGTTCGAAACCGAGGACACGCGGCCCTACGAATGCGACGGCCTGACCGCCTACCGGCGGGTGCCGATGGTGGTGGCGCTTCCCGAAACCGAACAGCAGGTGCAGCAGGTGCTGCGAACCTGCTCGTCCATGGGCGTGCCGGTGGTGGCGCGCGGCGCCGGAACCGGCCTTTCGGGTGGCGCTCTCCCGCTCGCCGATGGAGTGCTGCTGTCGATGGCGAAGTTCATGCGCGTGCTGCGCGTCGATCCCAAGGCGCGAATCGCCGTGGTGCAGCCGGGCGTGCGAAACGCGGCCATATCCGACGTCGTTGCGCCGTTCGGGCTCTACTACGCGCCGGATCCCTCGAGCCAGATCGCCTGCTCGATCGGCGGCAACGTGGCGGAAAATTCCGGCGGCGTGCATTGCCTGAAGTACGGCCTGACGGTGCACAACGTGATGCGGGTGAAGGGCTACACTGCGGATGGCGAGCCGGTGGAGTTCGGCTCGGAGGCGCTCGACGCGGCAGGCTACGACCTTATTGCGCTGGTCGTCGGCTCCGAGGGGATGCTGGTCGTGGTTACCGAAGTCACGGTGAAGCTGCTGCCCAGACCGCCGCTGGCGCGCGTCGTCATGGCGTCCTTCGACGACGTGGAAAAGGCGAGCCATGCGGTCGCAGCGGTGATCGCGGAAGGAATCGTGCCCGCCGGGCTGGAGATGATGGATAAGCAGGCCACGGGCGCCGCAGAGCAGTTCGTGCGCGCGGGCTACGATCTGGATGCGGCCGCGATCCTGCTGTGCGAATCCGACGGCGTGCCCGAGGAGGTGGAGGAGGAAATCGCGCGCATCAAGGAGGTCCTGTCGCGGGCGGGGGCCACGAAGATGACGGTGTCGCGGGACGAAACCGACCGCCTCAGGCTCTGGTCGGGGCGCAAGGCCGCGTTTCCCGCAGTGGGCCGCATTTCACCCGACTACTACTGCATGGACGGCACGATACCGCGCAGGCGGCTGGGCGAGGTGCTGCGCTTCATCGGAGAGATGGAGACGAAATACGGCCTGCGCTGCCCGAACGTTTTCCACGCCGGCGACGGCAACCTCCATCCCCTGATCCTTTTCGACGCCAATAGTCCGGACGAGCTGCATCGCACCGAGCAGTTCGCCGCCGAAGTGCTGGAGAAATGCATCGAGGTTGGCGGCACGATCACCGGCGAGCACGGCGTCGGCGTGGAAAAGATCGACCAGATGTGCGCGCAATTCCGGCCCGAGGAGCTGGAGATCTTCCACGCCATAAAGCGGGCGTTCGATCCTCGCGGCGTGCTGAATCCAGGCAAAGCCGTTCCGACGCTTGCGCGCTGCGCGGAGTTCGGGCGCATGCGGGTGCACGGCGGAAAGCTGCCGTTCCCCGGACTGCCGCGTTTCTGATGGACGGCGTATTGAAGGACATGGCCGAGCGCATTCGCGCGGCCGCCCAGGGCGGGCAGTCCCTGCGCTTGCGTGGAGGGGGTACCAAGGACTTCTACGGCAACGAGCTCATCGGCGAAACATTCGACACTCGCGCATACGCCGGCATCGCGAGCTACGAGCCGAGCGAGCTCGTCGTAACGGCGCGCGCCGGGACGCCGCTCGTCGAGCTCGAAGCTGCGCTCGCCGAGAACAACCAGATGCTGCCGTTCGAGCCGCCGCACTTCGGCGCTGGCGCGACGCTCGGTGGCTGCGTTGCCTCGGGCCTTTCCGGACCGCGTCGTGCCACCGCGGGGGCGGTGCGCGACTTCGTCCTCGGGGCGCGTCTGCTCGATGGCCGCGGCCGGGTGCTTTCTTTCGGCGGACAGGTGATGAAGAACGTCGCCGGCTACGACGTGTCGCGCGTGCTGGCCGGCTCGCTCGGCACGCTCGGCGTGATCCTGGAAGTGTCGCTGAAGGTGCTGCCCCGCCCGCTGGAGGAAGCCTCGCTGCGGCTCGAGGCGCCAGAGGAAAAGGCGCTCGAGTGGATGAACCAGTGGGGCGGCAAGCCGCTGCCGGTATCCGCCACCTGCTACTTCGATGGCCAGCTCTCGGTGCGCCTTTCCGGCGCCCCGTCGGCGGTGCGCGCGGCGCGCCAGAAGCTCGGCGGCGAGGAGCTGCCCGGGGCAGTCGCGTTCTGGGCGAGCGTGCGCGAGCAGACCCATCCGGCGTTCGGTGGGGACACGCCGCTTTGGCGGCTGTCGGTCCCGAGTATCGTGCCGCCGCTGCAACTGCCCGGGACGCAGCTCATCGAATGGGGCGGGGCGCTTCGCTGGCGCGCGACAGGTGCCGAAGCGCGG
>JBAUTZ010000309.1:0-1955 GCA_049582445.1 Burkholderiales bacterium | reverse complement strand
TGCGAGCGGCCGCGGGCCGAGGTTCGACACGGTGATGCGGTAGCTGAACGGCTCGCCGGCGGTGGCATAGCGCGGCAGCTCGCGCTCGACCGCGACCCTGGCACGGAACGCGAGGCTCACGGCGTAGGCGACCGCGAGCAGCGCCCACAGGAACGCGAACGCCTGGTAGGTGAGCGTCTGGTTCGTGTCGACGCCGGCGAGCGCCGCGGCGCCGGCGGCGCCGAGCGCGATCTTGCCCGCCATGGTGAGCCGCTCGCGCGCGAAATGCTGCATCGAGCTCACCGCGCGCAGCGAAGCGTAAATCAGGCGCTTCATGCGGCCCTCAGGCCGGCGCGGCCGTGGCCTTCAGGGTGTCGGCGACCAGCCCCGCCGCGCTCGCGCCGGCGAACTTCGCCTGGGGGTCGAGCACGATGCGGTGCGCGAGCACCGTGGCGGCAAGGCTCTGCACGTGCTCCGGCCGGACGTAGTCCTCGCCCTCGAACAGGGCGTAGGCCTTGGCCGTCTGCGCGAGCGCGATCGAGGCGCGCGGTCCGCAGCCGAGCGCGACCTGAGGCGCCGTGCGCGTGCGGCGCACGAGCTCCACGACGTAGTGCTTGAGCTCGTCGGAGATGCGCACGTGGCGCACCCGCTCCTTCAGCGCCAGCACCTCGGCGCGCGCGACCACCGCGGTCGCGCGCTCGAGCGGGTGACCGAGCTCCTGCGCGCTCAGCACCTCGACCTCGGTATCCGGGTCGACGTAGCCGAGCGAGAGCGCGAGCGCGAAGCGGTCCATCTGCGCCTCGGGCAGGGGATAGGTGCCGCGGAACTCGACCGGGTTCTGCGTCGCGATGACGAAGAACAGATCGTCCATGCGGTGGGTGCGGCCTTCGATCGAAACCTGGCCCTCGGCCATCACCTCGAGCAGCGCCGACTGCGTGCGAGGCGAGGCGCGGTTCACTTCGTCGGCAAGCAGGATGCTCGTGAACACCGGCCCCGCGCGGAACTCGAAGCTCTGGTCGCGCTGGTTGAACACCGACACGCCGAGGATGTCGGAAGGCAGCAGGTCGGGGGTGAACTGCACGCGCGCGAACGACGCGCCGACCGAAGCCGCGAGCGCCTTGGCGAGAGTGGTCTTGCCGGTGCCGGGAAAGTCCTCGATCAGCACGTGGCCGCCGGCGGCGAAGGCCGCGAGCAGCTTCTTCACCGGCTCGTGCTGGCCGCGCATCACCGCTTCGATGTTGCGCGCGAGGCGCTCGAAACTGCCGCGCGCTTCCTGCGCGGACAGGGGGGCGGCCGGGGACGCGTCCATGGCGCGTAGTCTACGCGCCCGCTAGAACTTCTCTGCCCAGGGCCGCAGATCGGTCTCGAAGGTCCAGGCCGAGCGCGACTGGGCGTGGATCCGGTAGTAAGTCTCCGCGATCGCGTCGGGAGAGAGCATGCCCTCCTCGCCGAGCGCCGCGGCGCGCTCCGGATAGCGTTGCCGGGCTGCCTGAGTGTCGATCATGCCGTCGATCACGACGTGCGCGACGTGGATCCCCTGCGGCCCGAGCTCGCGCGCCATCGACTGGGCGAGCGCGCGCAGGCCGTGCTTCGCCGCGGCGAAGGCAGCGAACTGCGCGCCGCCGCGCAGCGATGCGGTGGCGCCGGTAAAGAGGATCGTTCCCCTTCCGCGCGGCAGCATGCGGCGCGCGGCCTCGCGCCCGACGAGGAATCCCGCGTAGCAGTTGATGCGCCACATCGCCTCGAACATGTCGGAAGGCAGCTCGGCGATCGGCGAACGGTAGATGCCGCCCGCGTTGAATACCGCCACCTCGACCGGGCCATGATCGCTCTCGAGCGTCTCGAACAGCTGCATGACCGCGCGCTCGTCGCACGCGTCGGTCGGCAGGGCGATCGCGTCGCCGCCGCCCTCGACGATCGCCTCCGCGAGCCGCTCCAGGCGATCAGCGCTGCGCGCCGCGAGCGCGACCTTGTAG
>JBAUTZ010000308.1:0-6437 GCA_049582445.1 Burkholderiales bacterium | reverse complement strand
GTTGTATTCCTGGCAAATGAAGTCGAATATTTGATATCGGCGGCACAGCTGGTTCGAAGTAAGTTCAATCACGCCAAATTCGGGGAGCTTTAAGTATGACCGCATTTCGTCTCGGCGCATTGTGCGCTGCCTCGTTCTGGATGTGTGCGGCGGCAATGCCTTCAGCCGCTCGAGCCGATACCGACGCGTGCAAGGTATTAACGCCGGCCCAGGTCGGCGCGGCTGTCGGCGTCCCGGTCGCCGATGGGACGCACGTAACGCCAACCTTCGTGAAGACTTGCACCTGGAATGGGTCCGGAAGCTCGAAGGTGAGAGCTGTGACGCTCTACCTGCAAACGGCCGCGGCGTATGACGGCGGCAAGCGGATGGCAGGCCAGATGGCCGCCGCTGGCAAGGGTGCCGCCATGAAACCGGCCAGCGTCGGCGAAGACGGCTACTACTTCGTCGTGGGAGACCAAGTCGGGCTCCTGGTCAAGAAAGGCAGCATCTCGTTCAAGGTTGCGGTCTATGCGACGCTTCCCGTCGATAAGAAGGAAGCGATGGAGCTGACCCTCGCCAAGGAAGCCTTGGCGAAGCTCTGAGGCGAAGCGCGCATCGAGCAACTGCTGCGGAAGCGACCGCTCTTGAGGTGAACAAGAACCGCCTGGAGTCGTTCTCGGATGGTGTCATTGCCATCATCCTGACCATCATGGTGCTCGAGCTTAAGGTGCCGAAGGAACCAACCCTGGCAGGGCTCGGGCACTTTTGGCCTGTGTACGTCGCCTACCTCCTGTCGTTCGGCAACGTATTCATGATGTGGGTCGCGCATCACGACATCGTGAATGAAATTCGTACGGTCAATTACTCGATGCTGTTTGCCAATGGCGTTCTCCTCTTCTTCATGTCGCTGGTGCCATTCGCCTTGGCGTTCGCGAGCGAGACGCATTGGACACAGCCAATTCCCGTGGCCCTATACGGCGTAGTCATGCTGGCGGCCTCGGGCGGCTTTGTCTGGCTTCGTCTGACCGCCGGCAGCCACTCCCAAGATGCGAAGGTCTTCGCATATCAGCGCGTTCAAGCAACAACTACGCTCGTTCTCGGTTGCGCCTTCCTCGCCGGTAGCGCTGCGGCGTTCTATGCGCCACGCGCCGCACTGTTCTTGTATGCGTTGGTCCCGCTTTTCCGCGTCGGCCAGATAATCGCGCGTGGTCATGCACGGGCCTAACCCTTCGCCGCGCGCATGGACCGTGAGGCGGCCATGGCGCTCTTTGGCGTCGCAGTCTAAGGCACGCGTTTTGCCGGGTCCGCGATCAATGGAGGCGGCTCATGGAAGATGAAATGAGAAGCAAAATCCTAGCGCTGTTGGACCAACATCGAATCATGACGGTTGCGACGCTGCGGCCGGACGGGTGGCCGCAGGCAACGACCGTCGGCTACGTGAATGAAGGCCTGACTCTCTATTTTCTGTGCGGCCTCGACAGTCAAAAGGCGAAAAATCTGGCACGAGACGATCGGATCTCGCTAACAATTGATCATGACACCGCGGATCTGATGGCGATCACCGGCTTGTCGATGGCGGCACACGCGCGTGCGGTGGATGATCGGGCCGAAGCAGATAAGGTATTGCGCATGCTTCCGCTGAAATATCCTGACGCGCCTCCATTGCCGATGAAGATGCCGAGTCCGGACGAGGTTCGGTTGTTTCGCGTAACGCCGACCGTCATTTCGGTGCTCGACTACTCCAAGGGCTTTGGGCATACGGATCTCGTCACGTGCTGACCGCGTTGCCCGAATGTCCACCGCTTCATTGCCTGCGTGCACTTCTCGACCGGAGTCATCAGCTTCTGGGCGGCGTTTACGACCTGAGACCTGAGAGGCCTCGCGCATAGCGATGAAGATCTCCATTCTCGACGATTACCACGACACGATTCGCACGCTCGACTGCTTCAGAAAGCTGGCAGGTCACGAGACCGAGATCTGGAACGATCACGTCCAGGACGTCGATGCGCTCGCCGAACGGTTGCGGGACACCGAAGCGCTGGTGCTGATACGCGAACGCACCGAGATCCGCGCGCCGCTGCTCGATCGGCTGGCCAAGCTCAGGCTCATCAGTCAACGCAGCGTTTATCCGCATATCGACATCGACGCTTGCACGCGGCGAGGGGTTATCGTTTCGTCGAGCCAGCATCCGGGCACGCCGTCGTATGCCGCGGCCGAACTGACCTGGGCGCTGGTACTCGCGGCGATGCGCCAGATCCCGCAGCAGATGTCCGCGCTCAAGGCGGGAATGTGGCAGATCGGAGTCGGCGACAGCCTGCGCGGCAAGACGCTGGGAATCTACGGTTACGGCAGGATCGGGAGCGTCGTCGCCGGTTACGGCAAGGCATTCGGGATGAACGTGCTGGTGTTGGCGCGGGAGGCCTCGCGCGAGCGGGCGCGAATCGACGGCCATGCCGTGGCGCCCGGCAAGGGGGCGTTCTTTTCGCAGTGCGACGTCATTTCCCTTCACGTGCGGCTGGTCGAAGGAACGCGCGGGATCGTGACCGCGGAAGACCTCGCCCGAATGAAGCCTACGGCGCTGCTGGTGAATACCAGCCGCGCTCCGCTGATCGAGCCCGGCGCCCTGGTTGCCGCACTGAAATCCGGGCGTCCGGGCATGGCCGCCGTCGATGTCTATGAAAAGGAGCCGGTACTCGACACCCGGTATCCGTTGTTCGCCATGGACAACGTTGTGTGCACGCCGCACATTGGATATGTCACGCGCGACGAGTACGAAGTTCAATTCTCGGATATCTTCGACCAAATCGTTGCCTACGCGGCCGGCAATCCGATAAATGTCGTGAATCCGAAGGTGCTGTAAAACGTGGGCGTACGGCATTAGAGAGCCTCGCTTTCCCTCAGGTGTCCAACTCAGGAACCGTCCCAATGCCAATCGGTGATTTTCCAGACCGCAAATATCTGATCGACGCGCGGGCGCTCGGCGAGCGACTGGGAGCGGTGACCCTGATCGACCTGCGCCCGGCCGAGGACTTCTCGCTCGGCCATATCGAGGGCAGCAGGCATCTCGATATCTATGGCGTCAGCCTGAACGACTCCTCCGACGCCCCGTTGAACGCGTTCCTGGCGATGTTTCGAACGCTGTTCGGAGCCCGGGGCGTATCGCCGGACGAGCCGGTCGTGATCTACGACCACGAAACCGGCGAGCGGGCGGCGCGCGCCGTGTGGCTCCTCGCGCTATTGGGCCACACGGACGTGAGGATCCTCGACGGCGGGACGCACGGGTGGACCGGCGCGGGCAAGCGGCTCGTCCGCCTGACGGAAGCACCGCCGCCAGCGGACCCAGGCAAACCGCCGCCGACGGCGTTTCCGTTCAAAGCTGCGCTGAATCCCGAACTGCTTGCGACCCGGTTCGATGTCCATCGCGCCATCGATGATGAACAGGCGGTCATTGTCGACGTCAGGCGCGAGTCCGAGTATCGGGGTACGGAAAAGCGCGCCCGGCGCTCCGGGACCATACCGGGCGCCGTGCACATCTACTGGCGCGAACACCTGGACGACACGGGCGCGTTGCGGCCGCCGGAACAGATCCGCGAGCTCTACGCCTCGAGAGGTGTAACGCCGGACAAGACCATCATCCCGATGTGTCAGGGCGGGTACCGCTCGGCCAACACGTTCCTCGCCCTCAAGTCCCTCGGCTATCCGCGCGTCCGGAACTACGTGTCATCCTGGGGAGAATGGGGAAACAGAGACGATTCGAAGATCGTCGTCCCGGGCGATGGGGGCAGCGGTACTCGATGACGCCAACCGCTGAAACATCTCGACCGATTCACTGTCGAACGAAAAAGCGCCGACCATCACGCCTTTGTTGACACGGGTGACCGGAGCCCCTGAGGTCGACCGCGCGGATCTGGAACAATGGGATTTGCGCTTCATGTTTCGCCATCCTCTGTGACGCCTTGCCAGGTGCCCTCGCCGCCGCCAGTCAACCGGGGCGGCTGGGGCCCGTAACAAGGCGCGTCAGTACTTCGTTTCCTTGCAGCGCGGATCGTCCGGGTTCTTCTGGCAGTACTCCTTGCTGACCTTGCTTTCCTTTTCCTGTCCGCCGCTCGATCCGGCGAGCGCGCTCGCGGCGAAGACCGCGAAGAACACCGACACGAGCAATGCGAGGATTCGAGAATAGTGGCGTTGCATGAGGAACCTCCTGTCGCAGTAGGTTGAGAGTGGGGGCGCGAGCCTCTGGGGCTTGCGCCATCCGGCCTCTAGCGCGATCCGTGCCAGGAACGCGAATGCGGGCGAATCAACGGCTTGCCGCGAACGCGCGGCGCGCCGCTGCCGCGTAAAGCCATCGGTTTCGTCGCCTCTCGGCGACGCATTTCGCGCCGGGGCGGCGGCTGCGGCAAAGTAAAATCGGGCCGATGGTGCGTCGCGCGAGATGGCGTAGGACGGTCTGGTTCGGGTTGCTGGCGCTCGCCGTGCTCGCGGCGGGATACACGGTCTTTCTCGACTTTCGCGTCCGGCACGAATTCGAGGGCCGGCGCTTCGCGCTACCGGCGCGGATCTACGCCCGGCCGCTCGAGCTGCACGTCGGCCTGCGCATTCCCGAGGCCGACGTGGTGCGTGAGCTCGACGCCCTCGGTTACCGGACGCAGGTGCGCGAGGGCGAGTCGGGCTGGTACGTCCGTAACGGCGACCAGCTCGATATCGCGGCGCGCCCGTTCGTGTTCTGGGACGGGCCGCAGCCGGCGCGGCGGATGCGCGTCACCTTCGACGGCGACGCGGTGAGCGCGCTGCGCGACATGCAGGGCGCCGATCTGCCGCTCGCACGCCTGGAGCCCATCGCGATCGGCGGCATCTACCCCACCAACAACGAGGACCGAGTGCTGGTGCGGCTCGGCGAGGTGCCCAAGAGCCTCATCGACGAGCTGATCGCGGTCGAGGACCGCAGGTTCTACACGCACTGGGGTTTCGACCCGCGCGCGCTCGCGCGCGCCTCGCTCAGCCTGTTCACCGGCCGCGTCGAGGGCGGCAGCACCCTCACGCAGCAGCTGGTGAAGAACTTCTTCCTCACCCCGGAGCGCACCATCCAGCGCAAGCTCACCGAGCTCGTCATGGCGGTGCTGCTCGAGCTGCACTACAGCAAGCAGGAGATCCTCGAGACCTACCTCAACGAGATCTACCTCGGCCAGGACCGCGATCGCGCGATCCACGGCGTAGGCCTCGCCGCGCAGTTCTACTTCGGCAAAGAGGTGCACAGCCTCACGCTCGAGGAAGGCGCGCTGCTCGTCGCGCTGGTGAAGGGCCCCGGCTACTATGATCCTTACCGGCACCCGCGCCGCGCCCTCGAGCGGCGCAACCTCGTGCTGCGCGAGACGAAAGACGAAGGCTTTATCACCGCTGCGCAGTACGAGGCCGCGCGCGCCGCCCCGCTCGGCCTCAAGGCGAAGCCCGGGACGGGCACCTCGCCCTACCCCGCCTTCGTGCAGCTGGTGCACCGCCAGCTGCGCGAGGACTACGACGACGCGGACCTGCGCTCGGAGGGCCTGCGCATCTTCACCACGCTCGACCCGCGCGTGCAGGCCGCCGCCGAGCACGCCCTCACCGACCGCCTGGCGCAGTTCGACCGCCAGAAGCGCTTCGGCGCGCCGGGCCTGGAGGGCGCGGTGGTGATCGCCGACCCGCAGACGGGCGAGGTGCAGGCGCTGGTCGGCGGCCGCGAGACCAGCTTTCGCGGCTTCAACCGCGCGCTCGACACGGCGCGGCCGGTGGGGTCGCTGCTCAAGCCCGCGATTTACCTCACCGCGCTGGCCGATCCCTCGCACTACACGCTCGCCACGCCGCTCGACGACAGTCCATTCGTGTGGAAGGCGCGCGGCGCCGAAGACTGGCGCCCCGCGAACTACGACCGTCGCTTCCACGGCGCAGTGCCGCTCATCGTCGCGCTCGAGCAGTCCTACAACGTCGCCGCGGCGCGCCTGGGCACCGGGCTCGGCGTCGAGCGCGTGATCGCCACGGCCCGCAAGCTCGGCATCGAACGCGATCTGCCGCCTTACGCCGCGACGCTGCTCGGCGCGGTGGCGCTCAGCCCCTTCGAGGTGGCCCAGATGTACCAGACGATCGCGAGCGGCGGCTTCCGCTCGCCACTGCACGCGATCCGCGACGTGACCACGCAGGACGGCACGCCACTCAAGCGCTATCCCCTCGCCGTCGAGCAGGCGTTTCCGCCCGAGCCGGTGTACCTGCTCGTCGCCGCGCTGCAGGGCGTGGTGCGCCAGGGCACGGCGCAGTCGCTCGCGCAGTGGCTGCCGCCGGAGATCGGCGCGGCGGGCAAGACGGGCACCACCAACGACCAGCGCGACGCCTGGTTCGCCGGTTTCACCGGCGACCACGTCGGCGTGGTCTGGGTCGGCTACGACGACGACCGTGCCGCGCGGCTGCTGGGCGCCTCGGCGGCGCTGCCG
>JBAUTZ010000307.1:0-4866 GCA_049582445.1 Burkholderiales bacterium | reverse complement strand
CTGCGAGCTCGTCCGCCGCCGCCGCAGATTTCTGCCGGTTCCGACCGGCGACCACCACCCGCGCGCCCGCGGCCGCGAGCCCACGCGCCATGCCGAGGCCGATGCCGCCGTTGCCCCCGGTGACGATCGCCACTTTTCCGCTCAAGTCGAACATGGGAAGTCCCTCAGCGCTTGGGTGCGTGCTCGGCACAGAAGCCGACCAGCTCGCCGAGCAGGCGCGAGAGCGCCCGGTTCGCCGCGGTCACGCCGCCGTAGGGATCGTCGCTCGGCGCGTCCTCGACGACGTCGAATTCGTGCGCCGCGATCACTTGCCGGCTGCGCAAGTCGACGAGCTGCGCGTGCAGCGCGAGCTCGACGCGGCTAGGGCGCTGCGTGAAATCCTGTTGCAGGCGCACCAGTTCGGTATCCAGCTGCAGCTCGGCGGCCGCTCCGGCGCGCGCGTGCAGCACGGCGCGGAAGGCGCCGGACCGCTCGAGCGCCTGCGCGATGAGAGGCGACAGCATGCGTGCCGGGGCGTCGGCCCAGCGGTTTTTGGCAAACGATTCCAGCTCGTTGGCGCGCCGCGTATAGACCATGGCGGGCGTGTCGAAGCCGGGGCGCGCGCGGGTCGGCGCGACCGTGAGGGTCAGGTCGCTGCGTGCAGGTACGGCGGCGGCGGAGGCCGGCAGCCCGTCGAGCAGGAAAGTATTCGCGCTCTCCGGCTGCGGCAGCTTCAGCGCGCAGGCCGAGAGCAGCGTCGCCGTGGCGAACAGCAATACGGGGGCGAGTCTCATTCTCCGGGTCCAGGTTTGGGGGCGGGCCTGCCCTGTACCAGCAGCGCAGGATTGGTCTCCAGCTCGGTGCTGAAGCGGCGCAGCGATGTGCTCAGCTCGCGCAGTTCCGCGATCAGGGCGCGCGTCTCGGGCAGCGTCTCGCTCGTGAAACGATGCAGGTCCGTGCCGGCGCCACGCACCGTGCCGGCGACGTCGGCGCTTGCCTTGTTCACCTGATTGGACATGCGATCGAAGGTCTCGGCGCTGCGATCGACACGCGCGACGAGCCCGGACAGCTCGGAGCTTAGCCGCGCGAGGTTCTGCATCGTCTGCGAGGCCGATGCCAGGCTCGCGTCGATCGATTTCGAGCGCTGCGCCAGCGTGCGCGTGACCGTCTGGAGATTGGCCAGCGTCTCGGCGACCGCCTTGCGGTTCTGCTCGTCGAACACCGCGTTCAGATTCTCACTGCTGCGGTTCAGGTTCTGCAGCAGCTCGGTGACCGCGAAGTCCAGGCGCGTCAGGAGCGAGGGCCCGGACGGGATCACGGGATACTTGTGGCCCGGCGCGGCGGTGAGGGCAGGCGATTCCCGGCTGCCGCCCGAGAGCTCGACGTGCGCGATGCCGGTCAGCCCCTGCGTGCGCAGCACCGCCAGCGTGTCCTGCTTGATGGGCGTGCCGTGCTCGATGTCGAGGGTCAGGCGTACCTCCTCGCCGCTGTCCTCCGCGAGCTCGATCTTCTTCACGCGCCCGACCTGCACGCCGCGGTATCTCACCGCCGCATCGAGGCTGAGGCCCGACACCGACTCGTTCATGTAGACGAGGTAGGTGTCGTAGGTGGTGCGGAAGGACCGGCCGCCGCTCAGCCACAGCACGCCGGCCACCAGGGCAGTCCCCAGCAGCAGCACGAAGGCGCCGACGATCGTGAAGTTTACTTTCGATTCCATGCCTGCTCGCGCGCGGCGCGGCCGCGCGGCCCGTAGAAGTACTCGTGAATGAGCGGAACGTCCGACCTGGAAAGCTCGGCCATGGTGCCGATGCCGAGAATCCTGCCCTCACCCAGCACGGCCACGCGGTCGGCCGTGCGCCAGAGCAGGTCCAGGTCGTGCGTCACCATCATGATAGTCAAGCCGAGCGCATCGCGCAGGTTGCGCACCAGCTCGTCGATGCCGGTCGCGCTGAGCGGATCCAGGCCGGCGGTCGGCTCGTCGAGAAACAGCAGCTCCGGGTCGAGCGCCATGGCGCGCGCCAGCGCCGCGCGCTTGCGCATTCCGCCCGAGAGTTCGCTCGGCAATTTCGGCCCGGCATCCGCCGGAAGGCCGGTGAGCGCGATCTTGACCGCCGCGACCTCGGCGCGCAGCGCAGGGCCGAGATCGGTGTGCTCCTCGAGCACCATGCAGACGTTCTCGCTCACGGTGAGCGCGCTGAACAGCGCGCCGCGCTCGAACATCACCCCCCAGCGGCGCCGCAGGGGCAGCGCCTGCTCGTCGTCCAGCCCGACCACCTCCGTTCCGAACACGCGGATCGAGCCGCCCTGCGGCCGATGCAGTACGATGGTCTCGCGCAGCAGGGTCGATTTGCCGCAGCCGCTCGCGCCGACCAGGGCGAAGATCTCGCCGCGTCGCACGCCGAAGCCCACGTCGCGGTGCACGACCGCGTCGCCGAAGCGCGTGTCGAGGTGCTCGATTTCGATGACGTTGCCGCTCAAAGCCTGAACCAGCTGAAGGCGATGGAGAACAGCGCATCGGTCACGATCACCAGAAAGATCGATTGCACGACGCTCACGGTGGTTTGCCGGCCGACGCTGTCCGCGCTGCCGGTGACCTGGAAGCCCTGATAGCACCCGACCAGCGCGATGATGACGGCGAATACGGGCGCCTTGCCGATGCCGATGAGGTAGGAAGTGAGGCTCACCGCGTCACCCAGCCGGTCGAGGAAGGTGCTGAAACTCACGCCGAGCTGCGGGCGCGCCATCACCATGCCGCCGAGGATGCCCATGACGTCCGTGTACACGGTGAGCAGCGGCAGCGCGATGATCAGCGCCAGGACCTTGGGCAGCACCAGCAGGTCGATCGGGCCGACGCCGATGGTGCGCAGCGCGTCGATCTCCTCGGTGACCTTCATGGTGCCGATCTGCGCCGCGTACGCGGAGCCTGAGCGCCCGGCGACGATGATCGCGGTGATCAGCGGCGACAGCTCTCGCACCATCGACAGCCCGACCAGGTCGACGATGTAGATGTTGGCGCCGACCCGCCTGAGCTGCTCCGCGCCCTGGTAGGCGATGACGATGCCCAGCAGGAACGACAGCAGCCCGGTGATCGGCAGAGCCTCGAAGCCCGCCGTCTGGATGTTGTACAGGATCGGCCGCCAGCGCAAGCGATTCGGGCCGGCGAGCGATCGGGCGAGGGCCACCGCGGCCTCGCCGACGAAGGCAAGCAGTCCGACGGCGCCGCGCAGGGTCTCGAGTGCGGCACGCCCGATGCGCTCGAGCGTGCCGGGCGCGCCGGCCGCCGCAGGGGTCTTCGCGGGCGCGCGGTTCGCAACCAGCCTGAAGAGCGCCTCGAACTCGGGTCGCAGGCCATCGACATGCACGCTGGCGCCGCGCTCTTCCAGCCCGCGCACCGTGCGGCAGAGCAGCCACGCGCCGGCGGTGTCCATGGCGGACACCGCGGATGCGTCGATGTGCAATTCGCGCTCTCGCGCGACGGGCAGCTCCGCGACGCGTCGCTCCAGCGCGCCGAGCGCGTGCAGCACCCAGGCGCCGGAACAGCGCAGCTCGGCCGGCGTAGCGCCCGGCCCGATTTCTGCGATCGCCTGCGCTGCCGGGTCTGTCGTTGACGTCATCGCCGTTGCCGCCGCTGGAACGGCAATCCTACATGCGTATACTGCCCGAATGAAAGACCGGCCTGCGGCTGCAGCGGGGGAGCTCTGGCTCGGTGGCCTTCACGTGCGACGCATGGGCTTCGGCGCGATGCGCGTCTGCGGTCCCGGCGTGTGGGGGCCGCCACGCGACCGCGCCGATGCGCACCGCGTATTCCGGCGCGCAATCGAGCTGGGTGTCAACTTCTTCGACACCGCCGACAGCTACGGCCCGCACGTCGACGAGGAGCTGATCGCCGACGCGCTGCATCCCTATCCGCCGGATCTGGTGATCGCGACCAAGGGCGGACTGGTGCGTCCGAATCGCAACGCCTGGGATCCGGACGGCCGACCCGAGCATCTGCGCCACGCGCTCGAGGGCAGCCTGCGGCGGCTGAGGCTCGAGCGTATCGACCTGTATCAGCTGCATGCGCCCGATCCGCGCGTGCCGTTCGCCGACTCGGTGGGCGCGCTCGCCGACATGCAGCGCGCGGGCAAGATCCGCCATATCGGCGTGTCGAACGTCTCGCTGGAGGAGCTGGATATCGCGCGCCGTGTCGCGACCATCGTCTCGGTGCAGAACGAGTACAACATTGGCGACCGGTCCTCGGAGGACGTGCTCTCCGCCTGCCAGCAGCGCGGCATCGCGTTTCTGCCGTGGTACCCGCTGGGTGCGGGCGCGGTGCTGCGCTCCGCCGCGATCAGGAAGATCGCCCGCGGCCGCGGGGTGAGCGCCGCCCAGGTGGCGCTCGCCTGGCTGCTCGAGCGCTCGCCCGTCATGCTGCCGATCCCGGGGACCTCGTCGCTCGAGCACCTGGAGGAGAACGTCGCCGCGGCTGCGCTGAATCTTTCCCCGGACGAAATCGCCGCGCTCTAGGGGCACTCCTCGCATTGACGTGGGTCAAACGCGTTTGCGGCCCTTGACCGATGCTATGCGAGGGCGGAAACCGGACCATGAACTCTAAACTGAAATGGTCGATCATCGCCGTGGTCGTGCTGGCCGCGGCGCTGTTTGCCGGACGCGACCTGATTCTCGGCACGCCGGTGCAGACGGTCGAGGCGGTGCGCGGCCCGCTGTTGCAGACCGTGGTGGCGAGCGGGCGCATCATCACGCCGCAACGCGTCTCCATCGGCGCGACGATCACGGAGCGCGTGGCGCGCATCCCGGTGGAAGAGGGGCAGACGGTCAAGCGGGGCGAGGTGCTGATCGATCTCGACGACACCGACGAGCGCGCCGCGCTGGCGCAGGCGCAGGCGG
>JBAUTZ010000306.1:0-1828 GCA_049582445.1 Burkholderiales bacterium | reverse complement strand
CGCGGTTCAGGGTCTCGTAGCGGAACACGGTACGCATCGCCACCGCGTACATCAGCACGATCACCGGCGTGTAGACGCCGACGTGTCCGAAGCTCCAGTGCGGCCCGTCGCGCGCAAACAGCACGTTGAAGCCGGCAAAGCCGATCAGGATGACGCCGAAGCCCGCCGACAGGATGTGGCCCTGGCGGGCGCGGGTGTACACCGACTCGCCGCGCACCAGGAAGTCGAGCATGACGATGAACAGCAGATTGATGACGCAGGAGCCCAACACGTCGCCGACGGCGATGTCGGGCGCGTCGCCGACGGTTACCGCGCTCACGCCGGTCGCGAGCTCGGGGAGCGAGGTCACGGTGGCGAGCAGCACTACGCCCACCCAGGTGCCGCCGAGCCCCGTCCGAGCGCCGATCACGTCGCCGTAGCGTGCCAGCAGCGTGCCCGCGATGCCGATCGCCGCCGCGCAGGCGACGAGCGCGAGGTAGCTCAGCATGCCGCGCGCGCCGTCAGACCTCCTCCGGCACCATCTTGATCGCGCCGCAGGGGCATTCGGCGACGCACAGGCCGCAGCCCTTGCAGTAGTCGTAGTTGAAGCGGAAGCGCTTGCCCGGCCCGAGCTTGATCACCGCGTTGTCCGGGCACA
This sequence comes from Burkholderiales bacterium, assembly GCA_049582445.1. Lineage (GTDB taxonomy): Bacteria > Pseudomonadota > Gammaproteobacteria > Burkholderiales > SG8-39 > DAHVFK01. Next base: position 1,191 of record JBAUTZ010000306.1, on the reverse strand, counting down.
CGCCGTAGCAGTTGTCGCACTCGAAGCAGTTGCCGCACGACAGGCACCGGCGCGCCTCGTACAGCGCGTTCGTCTCGTCCAGCCCGCCGAGCACCTCGTCGAAGGTCGACTGCCGGCGCACCGCGTCGAGCACCGGCAGAACCGCCTTCGGCGCGTCGGAGTAGTACCAGGTGTTGAGCTTGTCGAAGGCGGCGACCTCGTGCGACGGCGATTTGGCGTAGATCGTACCGCGCAACCAGGCGTCGATGTGGCGCGCGGCCTTCTTGCCATGGCCCACGGCGACCGTGACGGTGCGCTCGGAGGGCACCATGTCGCCGCCAGCGAAAAGTCCCGGGTGGCCGGTCATCATGTTCGGCCCCACCTTCACCACGCCGCCCTCGAGCGCGAGGCCCGGCACGCCCTCGAGCAGCGACAGGTCGACGTCCTGCCCGAGCGCGAGGATGAGAGAATCGGCCTCCAGCGTCTCGAGCTCCCCGGTCGGCTGCGGGAATCCACTTGCGTCGAGCTCCATCTTCTCCACCACCAGCGCGCTCGCGCCGGCCTGCTTGATGGTCGAGAGCCACTTGATCAGCACGCCTTCGGCGAGCGCCTCCTCCACCTCGAAGTCGTGCGCCGGCATTTTCTCGCGCGTGCGCCGGTACACGATGATCGCGTCGGTGGCGCCGAGGCGCTTGGCCGTGCGCGCGACATCGATCGCGGTGTTGCCGCCGCCGTACACCACGACGCGGCGGCCGAGCAGCGGCCTGTCCTCGCCCTCCATGCTGCGCAGCACCGACACCGCGTCCAGGATGCGCGCCGACGCGCCCGCCGGGATGTAAGCGCGCTTGCCGATGTGCGCGCCGACCGCGAGGAACGCGGCGTCGAAGGCACCTGCGCGCATCGTGTCGAGGATGCGGTCGACCCGGGTGTTCAGCCTGAGCTCGACGCCGAGCGAAAGGATCCGCCGCACCTCCACCTCGAGCACGTCGCGCGGCAGGCGGTACTTCGGGATGCCGAAGCGCATCATGCCGCCCGCGACCGGCCCCGCCTCGTGGATCGACACCGCGTGGCCGAGCCGCGCGAGATGGTATGCAGCCGACAGGCCCGACGGGCCCGCGCCCACTACCAGCACGCGCTTGCCCGAGCGCGCGGCGGGCGGATCGAAGCGCCATCCCTTGTCGATCGCGTAATCGCCGAGGAAGCGCTCGACCG
>JBAUTZ010000305.1:0-10196 GCA_049582445.1 Burkholderiales bacterium | reverse complement strand
GTCCAGGGCAGCGGCCGGGACGGCCGCGTGACCAAGGCCGACGTCATGGCGCACGTGGGCAAGCCCGCGTCCTATGCGGCGGCCCCGGCGGAAGCGACGCCCGCTGCGTTGACCAGGCCGGCGCTGGCGCAGCCCGCCACGCCCGTCAACGTAGAGCGCCTGCTCGGTAACCGCCCGGAGCAACGCGTGCCGATGTCCAGGCTGCGCGCGCGCATCGCCGAGCGGCTGGTGCAATCGCAGTCCACCGCGGCGATCCTGACGACCTTCAACGAGGTCAACATGCAGCCGGTGATGGACATGCGCCGCAGGTACCAGGAGCGCTTCGAGAAGGAGCATGGCGTGAAGCTGGGGTTCATGTCGTTCTTCGTCAAGGCGGCGGTTGCGGCGCTGAAGAGATATCCCGTCGTGAACGCCTCGGTCGACGGCAATGACGTCGTCTACCACGGCTATTTCGACATCGGCATCGCGGTGGGTAGCCCTCGAGGCCTCGTGGTGCCGATCGTGCGCGACTGCGACCAGCTTTCCTTCGCGGCGATCGAAAAAAAGATCGCCGAATTCGGCAAGCGTGCGCAGGACGGCAAGCTCGGCATCGACGAGCTGGCCGGCGGCACCTTCTCGATCTCCAACGGCGGCGTGTTCGGTTCGCTGCTCTCGACCCCGATCATGAACCCGCCGCAGTCGGCCATACTCGGAGTGCACGTCACCAAGGAACGCCCGGTGGTGGAGAACGGCCAGATCGTGATACGTCCGATGAACTACCTGGCGCTGTCGTACGACCATCGCATCATCGACGGGCGCGAGGCGGTGCTGTTCCTGGTGGCCCTCAAGGACACTCTCGAGGATCCCGCGCGCCTGGTGCTGGAGATCTAGGACATGCAGGCCTTCGACGTGGTGGTCATCGGTGCCGGCCCGGCCGGCTACATCGCGGCGATCCGCGCGGCGCAGCTTGGCCTCGCGACCGCCTGCATCGAGAACTGGAGGACCCCGGAAGGACAGTACGCCCTCGGAGGCACCTGCCTTAACGTGGGGTGCATACCCTCGAAGGCGCTGCTCGAGTCCTCCGAGAACTACGAGCGCGTGCAGCACAAGTTCAAGGTGCACGGCATCCACGCCAGCGGGATCAAGCTCGATCTGGCCGCGATGCAGGAGCGAAAGGAGAAAATCGTCCGCAAGATGACCGGCGGCATCGCCGGCCTGTTCAGGAAGAACAAGGTCACTTGGCTCCAGGGGCATGGCCGGCTGCTCTCCGGTGGCACCACCTGGAAGGTCGAAGTGAAGGGCGAAAAGGGGGGCGAGACCGTCGAGGCGAAGAACGTGATCATCGCCACCGGCTCGAAGGCACGCCATCTGCCGGGCATTCCGGTCGACAACAGGCTGATCTGTGACAATGTCGGTGCGCTAGCATTCGATGAGGTGCCCGCGAGGCTCGGAGTGATCGGCGCCGGGGTGATCGGGCTGGAGCTCGGCAGCGTCTGGCGCCGGCTCGGCTCGGAGGTGAAGATTCTGGAGGCGCTGCCCGTTTTCCTGGGGGCCGCGGACGAGGCGATCGCGCAGGAGGCCTGGAAGGTCTTCACCAAGGAGCAGGGGCTGGACATCGAGCTGGGGATCACTTTGGGAGCGCTGAAGCAATCGAAGAAGAGTGTTTCTATTCAATATACTACGAGTGATAATTCATCTAAAACATTGGAGTGCGACCGCCTCATCGTGTCGGTGGGCAGAGTTCCCAACACGGACGATCTGGGCGCCGAGAACGTTGGCCTCAAGATCGACTCGCGCGGGCTGATCGAGGTGGACAAGAACTGCCGGACCAGCCTCCCGCGCGTGTATGCCATCGGCGACGTGGTGCGCGGCCCGATGCTGGCGCACAAGGGCGAGGATGAGGGCGTGATGGTCGCTGAGATCATCGCCGGCCAGCATGGTCACGTGAACTACGATGCCATTCCTTGGGTGATCTACACCGCGCCCGAAATCGCATGGGTCGGCAGGACCGAGAAGCAGCTCAAGGACGAGGGCGTTGCCTACCGCGCTGGACGTTTCCCGTTCGGCTACAACGGCCGCGCGCTGGGGCGGGACGAGCCGGAGGGATTCATCAAGATGCTCGCAGATGCGACCACGGATCGGGTGCTCGGCGTGCATGCCATCGGCGGCCAGGCCTCCGAGCTTATCGCCGAGGCGGTCATGGCCATCGAGTTCGGCGCTTCGTCCGAAGACATCGCGCGCATCTGCCACGCGCACCCGTCGATGTCCGAAGTGATGCGGGAGGCCGCGCTCGCCGTCGACAACCGCGCGCTGAACGGCTGACATGATAAAGGCACTCTGCATCGTCGTTGCTCTTGCCCTGGACGGCGCGCTGCTGGCGGGCTGCGTGGCCTACCAGCCGGTATATCCTGCGGCGTCGTCGAACTTCGAGCCGTCGTGGAACGCGGCGCTGGGCGGCGCACAGGACGTGGGTGTGCGGGTCACTTCGGCAGATCCCTCTACGGGGCTCATCCGCGGCACCAAGGACGGGATCGACGTGACCGTGGTGGTCGCACGGCAGGCCGATGGAAGCGTACGCGTCCAGTTCGACGCGAAAGGGCCTACGCAACGCGACCCGGACCTCGGCAACCGCTTTTCGCGGGCCTACGACCGGCGCATGGGACGCTGACCCGGCGGGACCGCCGCCTTACACTAGCCGAATGCAGAATGCGCACGAGGCGGACGTGGCGAGCGCCGACGCCGCCAGTCACTCCGCGACCCGCCTCGACGTCGTTTCGCTCTACCGGCGGCAGCTCGCCAGCCGAGGCTTCGTCTCCGACGCCGCGCAGTGGCGCGCCGTTGACCGGCTGCAGCGCCTGTACGAGGAGTGGAGTGCGTACAAGGCGCGACGAAAGACGGCGCTCAGGCGCCTCCTGGTTAAGCCACCGCTGCCCAAGGGCGTATATCTGTGGGGTGGAGTCGGGCGCGGCAAGAGCTTCCTCATGGACAGCTTCTTCCTTTGCGTACCGCTGGTGCGCAAGCGCCGCGTGCATTTCCACCACTTCATGCGCGAGCTCCACAAGGAGCTCGACGAGCTCAAGGGAACCGAGGATCCGATCGCCGCGGCGGCGGAGCGTACCGCGCGGCGATACCGCCTGGTCTGCTTCGACGAATTCCACGTCTCCGATATCGCCGATGCGATGATCCTTGGACGCTTCCTCGATCAAGTGATGGCGCGTGGCGTGGTGATGTGCATGACGTCGAACTACGCGCCGCGCGAGCTGTACCCGAACGGGCTGCAGCGCGAGCGGTTCCTGCCGGCGATCGAGCTGCTCGAGTCGCAGCTCGACGTGCTCGAGGTCGATAGCGGCCTCGACTACCGCCGGCGCAAGCTGGAACGGCTCAAGGTGTACCACGTGGGGCCGGGCGCGGAGTCGGGGCTGCAGCGCATATTCGAGGAGCTGAGGGACGTGGAGCAGGAGCGCCAGCCGCTCGACGTCGAGGGCCGCAGGATCCCCTACCGCCAGCGCGCGGGAGGGCTGGTGTGGTTCGACTTCGAGGCGCTGTGCGCCGGTCCGCGCTCATACGCCGACTACGTCGACCTGGCGAAGCGCTTCCATACGTTGATCCTGTCGGGCGTGCCGCGGATGTCGGCGCGCAACGCCGACGCTGCGCGGCGATTCACCTGGCTGATCGACGTTCTGTACGACGACCGCGTCAAGCTGGTGGTCTCGGCCGATGCCCAGCCCGAGGAGCTATTCGTCGAGGGCACCCACAGCGCAGAGTTCGCGCGCGCCGCGAGCCGGCTGCACGAGATGCAGTCGGCCGAATACCTGCAAAGCGAGCGGGCGCGGCGGTAAGATCGCGATCCCAGGGGGAAACGATGGCCAAGTTCAAGGCGTTCAGGATCACCGAGATCGACAAGAAGGTGCAGGCCGGATTCGTCGAGTACGGCCTCGACGAGCTCGACTCGGGCGAGGTGCTTGTAAAAGTCGCCTACTCCGACGTCAATTACAAGGACGCGCTGGCGGCGACCGGCAAGGGCCGCATCCTGCTGCGCCCCTCGTGCATCGGCGGGATCGACTTTTCCGGGATCGTCGTCTCCTCCAGCGACGCGCGCTTCGCCAAGGGCGACGCGGTGCTCGCGACCGGCTTCGACATCGGCGTCAAGCACCACGGCGGCTACTCGGAATACGCGCGCGTGCCGGCTGACTGGCTGGTCAAGATGCCGAAGGGCCTGACGCTGTGGGAGGCCATGGCGTTCGGTACCGCCGGGTTCACCGCGGGGCTGGCGATCGTGCGCATGGAGCAGAACGGCCTCAGGCCAGCGAACGGGCCGGTGATCGTCGACGGCGCCACGGGCGGAGTCGGCTCGATTGCCGTCGACGCGCTCGCCCGTCTGGGCTTCGAGGTCGTGGCACTCACCGGCAAGGCGGGCGAGGCTGAATACCTGAAGAGGATCGGCGCGAAGGAGGTCAGGTTGCGCAGCGAGCTCGATCTCACGAAGATCCGGCCGCTCGACCGGGCAACCTGGGCCGGCGCCGTCGACAACCTCGGCGGCGACGTGCTCGCCTGGATGGCGAGCACGATGAAGGTGGGGGGCTGCATCGCTTCGATCGGCCTCGCGGCGAGCACTGCGCTCAACACCACGGTGTTGCCGTTCATCCTGCGCGGGGTGAGTCTGCTGGGCGTCGATTCAGTCAACTGCCCGATGCCGCTGCGTGAGGAGGTGTGGCGCCGGCTTGCCGGAGACATGCGGCCCGCGCACCTGAAGGAGATCACACAAACCATCGCGTTTGCGGAGCTGCCCGCGGTGTTCGAGAAGTTTGTCGCCGCGCAAATCCGCGGCAGAGTCGTGGTCGACCTGAACGCCTGAGGGCGCAAGATAGGGGCGAGGAGGCAAACATGGGCAGCTACCGCGAATTCCATCGCCGCTCGCTCGAGGAGCGCGACGGTTTCTGGGCCGAGCAGGCGAAGCTCATCCATTGGCAAAAGCCTTTCGAAAAGGTGCTCGACTTCTCGCGCCCGCCGTTCGCCAAGTGGTTTGTCGGCGGCGAGACCAACCTCTGCTACAACGCCGTCGATCGCCATCTCGTGGTGCGCGGAAAGCAGAAGGCGCTGGTCTACATCTCGACCGAGCTAGACGAGGAAAAGAGCTTCACCTACGAGCAGCTGCACCAGGAAGTCCAGCGCGCGGCGGCGATGATGCAGTCGCTCGGTGTGACCAGAGGCGACCGGGTGATCATATACATGCCCATGATCCCGGAGGCCTGCTTCGCGATCCTGGCCTGCGCGCGGCTCGGCGCGATCCACTCCGTGGTGTTCGGCGGCTTCGCGGCGGCGAGCCTGGCGGCGCGAATCGACGATGCGCGGCCGAAGCTGATGATCACAGCCGACGGCGGCAGCCGCATGGGCAAGAGCGTGCTGTACAAGGCGCTGGTCGACGAGTCGATCAGGCTCGCCAAGCATCCGCCGCAGAAAGTGCTCATCTATAGGCGCGGGCTCGATCCGAACATGCCGGTGGTGGCGGGACGCGATGCCGACTGGAAGGAGCTCGCGGCGAAGCACGCCGACACGAAGGTTCCCTGCGCCTGGCTCGAATCGAGCGAGCCTTCGTACATCCTCTACACCTCGGGCACGACGGGAAAGCCGAAGGGCGTGCAGCGTGACGTCGGTGGCTATGCCGTGGCGCTCGCATCGTCGATGAAGCTGATCTACTGCGGTAACGCCGGCGAGACCATGTTCACCACCTCGGACATCGGCTGGGTGGTCGGGCATTCGTACATCATCTACGGGCCGCTGATCGCCGGCATGACGACCATCATGTACGAGGGCGTGCCGATCCGTCCGGACGCGGGCATCTGGTGGAAGATCGTCGAGCAATACAAGGCTAGCGTGATGTTTTCGGCGCCGACCGCGATCCGCGTGCTGAAGAAGCAGGATCCGGCGTTGCTGACGAAGTACGACGTGTCGTCGCTCAGGCACCTGTTCCTCGCCGGCGAACCGCTCGACGAGCCGACGCACCGCTGGATCTCGCAGGCGCTCGGGATCCCGGTGATCGACCACTACTGGCAGACCGAGACCGGCTGGCCGATCCTGTCGGCGGTGCCCGGCGTGGAACAGACGCCGATCAAGTTCGGCAGCCCTTCGTTCCCGGTGTACGGCTACGATCTGCAGCTGCTGCGCGAGTCCGACGCGAGCGAGGCGGGCTCGGACGAGAAGGCCGTGGTCGCGATCGTGCCGCCGCTGCCGCCGGGATGCATGAGCACCATCTGGGGCGACGACGAACGATACGTCAAGACCTACTTCTCGACCTTCAGCAGGAAGCAGGTCTACTCGACCTTCGACTGGGGCATTCGCGACAAGGACGGCTACTACTTCATTCTCGGACGCACCGACGACGTGATCAACGTGGCCGGGCACCGACTCGGGACGCGCGAGATCGAAGAGGCGGTGAGCATGCACGCCAACATCGCGGAATGCGCCGTGGTCGGCGTGGAGGATCCATTGAAGGGCCAGATGCCACTCGCGTTCGCGGTGGCGAAGGACGCCTCGCGGCTCGGCACAGCCGAGGGGCGCAAGGCGCTCGAGAAAGAGGTGATGGAGACCGTCGACAAGCAGCTGGGCGCGATCGGGCGACCGCGCGCGGTGCATTTCGTGACGCTATTGCCCAAGACGCGCTCCGGCAAGACGCTGCGCCGCTCGATCCAGGCGCTCGCCGAGGGCCGCGACCCCGGCGACCTGACCACGATCGAGGACCCCGGCGCGCTCGAACAGATTCGCAACGCACTGAAGGAAACGGCAAGAGCATGAAAACCCGACCCGAACTGACGCTGGACGACTGCAGGAAGATGAGCGCTGCCGCCGAGGCCGAGGCCCGGCGCAACAAGTGGAATGTGGTGATCGCAATCCTCGACGACGGCGGGCACCTGCTGCACCTGGTGCGGATGGATGGCGCCACGCCGGCGAACGCGGCGATCGCGGTAGAGAAGGCGCGTACCGCCGCGACCACGCGTCGCTCGAGCAAGATGTGGGAAGAGCGCATCGCGGGCGGACGCCTGTCGATGCTCAAGATGCCCGTGCTCCCGGTTCAGGGCGGGCTGCCGATCATGGTCGAGGGGACCTGCGTGGGCGGCATCGGTGCCTCGGGCGTGCAGTCGCACGAAGACGAGCAGATCGTGCAGGCCGGAATCGACGCTCTGCTGAAGGGCTGAGACGTGGCGGCCGCGAAAGCCACTTCGCGGGTGTTCATCGACAACGAGCGAACGCGCGTCACGGAGTGGCGCTTCGCTCCGGGCGCGGCGACCGGCTGGCACCGGCACGAGATGGACTACGTGGTCGTCCCGCTCGCCGACGGCAAGCTTCGCCTCGTCGAGCAGGGCGGCGAGCGGATCGCCGAGTTGTCGCACGGCGTTCCGTATTTCCGTTCCGTCGGCGTCGAGCACGACGTGATCAACGCCAACGACTACGAGTTCGCGTTCGTAGAGATCGAGTTCAAGCGCTGAACGGCGTCAATTCGCGGGAACTGCGAATACCGCGCGCTGTCACCTTTAATGCAGGGCCCCCGCGACGAGCGCTGTCGCCGCGCTGACGCGAGTGCTTCGCGCTCGTCGCGCGAGCGAGGGGCTGCAATTCCTTCATTCCTTCCACAGGAGCGCTCTATGACGGATCACATCGGTATTCGCGAGCAACGGCCGCAGCGGGATGCGGCGGTTCGCAAGGACAGAACGCCGGCGCGGCTGACGTTTCCGATGACTGCGGCCGCGGGAGGGCGAATTGCGCTACCCGCGCTGCCTTATGCGGAGCATGCGCTCGCGCCCGTGATTTCACGCGACACGATCTCGTACCACTACGGCAGGCATCACAAGGGCTACCTGGAGAAACTGAACGGCCTGATCGAGGGCACGCCGTACGCCCAGATGCCGCTGGAGAAGATCGTCCAGGAAACGGTCAAGGACTCCTCAAAGGCCGCGATCTTCAACAATGCGGCGCAGACCTGGAACCACTGGTTTTTCTGGCTCAGCCTGAGCCCCGACGGGGGCGGTAAGCCCGGGGGAGTGCTGGCGCGCAAGATCGAGGAGGATTTCGGCGATTTCGGAAGCTTCGCGAACGAGCTGGCGCAGGCAGCGGTCGGCCAATTCGGAAGCGGATGGGCCTGGGTCGTCTATGACAAAGGCAAGCTAAGGGTAACGAAGACCTCGAACGCCGACACTCCGATCACGCGCGGCGTGACGCCGCTCCTCGCGCTCGACGTCTGGGAGCACGCCTACTACCTGGACTACCAGAACCGGCGCCCCGATTACGTCGCGGCTGTGATCGACCGGCTGCTTAACTGGGAATTCGCACAGCGAAATATCCCGACGTAAGCGGCATGCCGCTGCTTCAGCGCAGGGCGACGACCTTCGCCTCGCAGAGCGCAGCGATCCGCGCCGGATCGTAGCCGAGCGCCTGCAGCAGCTCGCGCGCGCCCTCGCCGATCTGCGGCGGATCGCTGCGCTTGGGAAGGTGCTCGCCGTCGAGCGCGATTGGCAGGGCCGGTACGCGCAGCGTGCCGCCAGAGGGCAGGCGCGTCGCGAGCAGCGCGCCCGATGCGTTCAGGTGCGGATCGTCGAGCAGATCCCATGGCTTGGCGATCGGCGCGAAGGGCAGGCCGATACGCTCGAGCTTGTCCTCGAGCTCGCGCCTGGAAAAGCGCTTCAGCGCCTCGCCGAGGCGCGGGATCAGCCAGCTACGCTCGCGCACGCGTGCGCCGTTGCTTTTGAGGCGCGCGTCGGCTGCGAGCCCCGGCTCGCCGAACTCGCGGCAGAAGATTTCCCATTGGGTGTCCGTCACCACGCCGATGAACAGGCGGTCGCCGTCGCCCGTCTCGAAGATGTCGTATACACCCCAGGCGGGCCGCTTGACCGACATCGGCGGCGGCGCTTCGCCGGTGATCTCGTACTGCGCCATATGCTGCGCCACGAGGTAGGCGGTGGTCTCGTAGAGCGCGCTCGTGACGCGGCGGCCGCGCCCCGTCGACTCCCGCTCGCGCAGCGCGGCGAGCACAGCCACGGCGCCGAAGGTTCCGCCGAGGATGTCGACCACCGAGGAGCCGGCGCGCAGCGGTCGCTCGGGCAGGCCCGTCATGTACGCGAGACCGCCCATCATCTGCACCACCTCGTCGAGCGCGGCGCGATGCTGATAAGGACCGTCGAGGAACCCCTTAAGCGAGCAATAAACCAGGCGCGGATTGCGCGCGGCCAGCGCCGCGTAGCTGAATCCGAGCTTGTCGAGCGCCCCCGGACGGAAGTTCTCGGTGAGCACGTCGGCGGTGTCGAGCAGCCTCAGCACCAGGTCGCGGCCTTCGGGGTGCTTCAGGTCCACCGCCAGGCTCTTCTTGTTGCGGTTGAAGACGGGAAAGAAGCCGGCGCCCGCGGCCTCCAGGCGGCGGGTATTATCCCCTTCGAGCGGCTCCACCTTGATGACCTCCGCGCCGAGATCGGCGAGCACCAGGCCGCAGCTCGGGCCCATCACCATGTGCGCGAACTCGACGACGCGCACGCCGTCGAGAGGCAGGCGATTCATGCTGCGCGCTTGAAGTTCTTCGGCAATCCGGCCTGCGGCGTGTGGCCGTACACCGGCTCCTCGGGCAGACCGCTGACCAGCACGTGGCGCGCCGCCATGAGGCGGTCGAAATCGATGCCGGTGGTGAGGCCCATGCTCTCGAACATGAACACCAGGTCCTCGGTGATGACGTTGCCGCTCGCGCCGGGCGCGAACGGGCAGCCGCCCAGCCCGCCCATCGAAGAATCGAAGGCGCGAACGCCTTCCTCGTAGGCGGCGAGCGCGTTGGCGAGGCCGAGCCCGCGGGTGTTGTGAAAATGCGCCCCCTCCAGCTTGCTGCCGATTTCGTTCCGGACTTTCGAGAACACGCGCCGCACCTGGGCGGGATTGGCGTAACCGACGGTGTCGGCAAGCGCGACGCAGTCGCAGAACTCCGCGAGCGCGGCGGCGATTCTCAACACTTCGTTCTCGGGCACCTCCCCCTGCATCGTGCAGCCGAATGCGGTGGATACTGCGCCCTCGATCTGGGGGCCATCCTTGCCGCGCAGGGCATGGCATTTGCGCACTTCTTCGATCATCTGCTCGGGGGTCATGCGCACATTGGCGAGGCTGTGCGCGCGGCTCGCAGACACCGGAAACGTAATCTTGTGCGCGCCGGCCTGGAGCGCGCGCTCGAAACCTTTGACGTTGGGCGC
>JBAUTZ010000304.1:0-1772 GCA_049582445.1 Burkholderiales bacterium | reverse complement strand
GCCTCCGCCCGAGCTTCGCCGCGAGGCGCAGCGTCTCGAGGAACGCGAGCAGCGCCAGCCCGCGCTGCGAGCGCGGATAGGCGCCCGGCTCGAGGTTGAAGGTGCCATGTCGCGTCTGCGCCCAAAGCAGCGCCGCACACAGCTTGTAGACGCGGAAGTTCGCCTCGCGCTCCTCGAACAAGGCCACGTGCGTCGGCAGGAACAGGGTGGCGGTGTCGGTCCACGCGGTGTCGGCGAGCTCGAGCCTGAGCCTGCGGCCCGAGAGCCCGGCGACGAACGGGTCCAGCACCCGCACCACGTCCTCGAACGTGACGCCGCGCCCGCGCTCGCGCATGCGCGCCGCGTAGGCGGCGAGGTCCTTCAGCTGGGCGCTCGCCCGGTAGAGTCCCTCGCGGTCGTAGACATCCATCGCCGCCAGCAGCCAGCGCTCGGCGCCGACGAACCCGAGCTCGGCCACCGCCTGCGGGGCGAGCGCGGCGAACTGATAGGCGAGCTCGGGGCTGGATTTCGCCGTAACCGCGACCCAGCGCATGGCGAAGTCCTGCAGCGCGCGCGGCTCCGCCGAGAGCGTTTGCGCAATGCCCGCGGCGGTCCGGCGCGACGACAGCACGGCGCCGATCAACTCCTCGAAGCGCTCTTCTAGCGCGGCCGCGGCGAGCGGCGTCTCAGAAGACTGCGCTGACGAGCTCATTCACCGCGGCGAGCATCTCGCGCTCGTCGGTGAGCGCGAGGGCGATCGCACCCGTGCAGGCGGCCCGCGGCGCCACGCCCTGCGCGATCAGCTTGCCCGCGTGCACCAGCAGCCGGGTCGAGGCGCCCTCGTCCAGGCCGTTGCCCTTGAGGTTGCGCGTCACGTGCGCGAGGCGCACCAGCCGCTCGGCGGTCACGGCGTCGACGCCGCTTTCGCGCGCAACGATGCCCGCCTCGATGTCCGCGGCGGGATAGTCGAAGTCGATCGCCACGAAGCGCTGGCGCGTCGAGTGCTTGAGCTCCTTCAGCACGCTTTGATAGCCGGGGTTGTACGAGATCGCGAGCATGAATTCGGGGGGCGCCCTGAGCACCTCGCCGCGCTTCTCGATGAACAGGCTCCGGCGGTCGTCGGCGAGCGGGTGGATCACCACCGTGGTGTCCTTGCGCGCCTCGACGATCTCGTCGAGGTACAGCAGCGCGCCGATCCGCACCGCGTGCGCCATCGGCCCGTCGACCCACACGGTCTCGCTCGCCGTCACCAGGTAGCGGCCCACAAGGTCGGCGGCCGTCAGATCATCGTGGCACGACACAGTGACCAGCGGCCGGCCGAGGCGCCACGCCATGTATTCCATGAAGCGCGTCTTGCCGCAGCCGGTGGGGCCCTTCAGCAGCACCGGCACGCGGTTGCGCCAGGCGGCCTCGAACAGCTCCACCTCGCCGTGCACCGGGCGGTAGAACGGCTCGCGCTCGATCATCAGCGCCGCGGCGTCGGCCGCCTGCGGCGCATTCACCAGCCCTGCTCCTTGCGGTACTCGGCGATGGTCTGCTCGTGCGGCTCGTCGTGCCCGAGGCAATGCGCCTCCTTCACCACGAAGTACGAATCCTCGACCTCGGCCGAGTCCTTCTTGCGCAGCGCCACCGTGCCGAGCGCATAGTACCGGCAGGCGACCGGACGGTCCTCGTAGATGCCGCAGCCTTCGGGCGTGAGGTGAATGCACGCCGTCGTGCCTTCCTTCCTCGCGAGCTTGAGGCCCGGCATGCCCTGTCCGTCCATCGCGTAGTCGACCGTGTAGCGGTCGATC
>JBAUTZ010000303.1:0-3585 GCA_049582445.1 Burkholderiales bacterium | reverse complement strand
ATCCGCGCCGACCTGAACGTTCCGCTGGACGAGTCGGGCCGGGTCTCCGACGACACGCGCATCCGCGCCTCGCTGCCCGGAATTCGGCGCGCGCTCGAACAGGGCGCCGCGGTGATGGTGACCTCTCACCTCGGCCGGCCGAAGGAAGGCGAGCTCAGGCCGGAGGATTCGCTCGCGCCGGTGGCGCAGCGGCTCGGCGAGCTGCTCGGCAAGAAGGTTCCCGTGGTCAAAGACTGGGTCGACGGCGTCTCCGTGCGTCCCGGCGAGCTCGTTCTGCTCGAGAACTGCCGCGTCAACAAGGGCGAGAAGAAGGACGACGAGGCGCTGGCGCGGAAAATCGCCGCGCTGTGCGACGTTTACGTGAACGACGCCTTCGGCACCGCGCACCGTGCCGAGGCGACGACTCACGGCGTCGCGCGCTTCGCGCCTGTGGCCTGCGCCGGGCCGCTCATGGCCGCCGAGCTCGATGCGCTCGGCAAGGCGCTCGCCAAGCCGGCGCGGCCGCTCGTCGCGATCGTCGCCGGCTCCAAGGTCTCGACCAAGCTCACCATCCTCGCCGCCCTGGCGCAAAAGGTGGACCAGCTCGTCGTCGGCGGCGGCATCGCCAACACCTTCATGCTGGCGGCCGGCATGCCGATCGGCAAGTCGCTCGCCGAGCCGGGATTGGTCGAGGAAGCGAAGAAGATCATGGCGGCAACCAAGGTGCCGCTCCCGGTCGACGTCGTGGTGGCGAAGGAGTTCTCCGCGCAGGCCCCGGCGACGATCAAGCCGGCGCAAGCGGTCGCCGCCGACGAGATGATTCTCGACATCGGGCCCAAGAGCGCCGCGGCGCTCGCGGCGGCGCTCAAGCTCGCCGGCACCATCGTGTGGAACGGACCGGTCGGCGTGTTCGAGTTCGAGCAGTTCGCCAAGGGCACCGAAACGATCGCGCAAGCGATCGCCGGCGCGAAGGCGTTTTCGATCGCCGGCGGCGGCGACACGGTCGCCGCGATCAACAAGTTCGGCATCGCCGACAAGATCGGCTATATCTCGACCGCGGGGGGCGCGTTTCTCGAGTTCCTCGAGGGCAAGACGCTGCCCGCCGTCGCGGCGCTGGAAGCGCGCGCCTGAGCTGCCTGGCGTGAAAATCTCCGGCGCGGTCGACCTGGTATAACTGGCGCAGTCCAAGAGGAAAAGGCGAATGCTGCGCAGCACGAAGATCGTTGCCACCCTGGGACCGGCTTCAAGCGACCCGGCCGTGCTCGAGAAGATGGTGCGCGCCGGCGTCGACGTGGTGCGCCTCAACTTCTCGCACGGCACCGCCGACGACCATCTGAAGCGCGCCGACCTGGTGAAGGACATCGCGCGCAAGGTCGGGCGCACCGTGGCGATCATGGCGGACCTGCAGGGACCGAAGATCCGCATCGGCAAGTTCAGGGACGGCCGGATCACGCTCTCGCCAGGCAGCCGCTTCGTGCTCGACGCCAACTGCGAGCTCGGCGACGGCGAGCGCGTGGGCCTCGACTACAAGGCGCTGCCGCGTGACGTCGAGCCGGGAGCGGTGCTGTTGCTCGACGACGGCAAGATCGTCCTCGAGGTGACCGACGTGCGCGGCGCGGAGGTGCAGACGCTGGTGCGCCACGGCGGCGTGCTCAGCAACAATAAGGGCATCAACCGCCAGGGCGGCGGTCTGACCGCGCCCGCGCTCACGCCCAAGGACATGGAGGACGTCCGCACCGCGGCCAAGCTGCAGGCGGACTATCTCGCGGTGTCGTTCCCCAAGACCGGCGCCGACATGTACATGGCGGGCGAGTTGCTGCGCGCCGCCGGCGGCAAGTCGATGCTGATCGCCAAGATCGAGCGCGCGGAAGCCGTCACCCAGGCCGCGCTCATCGACATCATGCGCGCCTGCGACGGCATCATGGTGGCGCGCGGCGACCTGGCGGTGGAAGTGGGCGATGCCTCCGTGCCGGCGCTGCAAAAGAAGATGATCCGCCTGGCGCGCGAGCACAACAAGCTCACCATCACCGCGACGCAGATGATGGAATCGATGATCGACAGCCCGGTGCCGACGCGCGCCGAGGTGTCGGACGTCGCCAACGCGGTGCTCGACGGCACCGACGCGGTCATGCTCTCGGCCGAGTCGGCGAGCGGCAAGTATCCCGTGCAGACGATCGAAGCGATGCACCGCATCTGCTTCGAGGCCGAGCAGACGCAGCCGGTGACCCTCGACCAGGATTTCTTCAACCGCGTGTTCACCCGCGTCGACCAGTCGATCGCCATGGCGGCGCTGTTCACGGCATTCCACCTCAAGGTGAAGGCCATTGCCTCGCTCACGGAATCGGGCTCGACCGCGCTATGGATGTCGCGCCTCAATTGCGGCGTGCCGATCTATGCCCTCACTTCGCAGACCTCGACCCGCTACCGCTGCGCGCTGTTTCGCGACGTCTACCCCCTGATCGTGGAGTACGCCGGGCACGACCGCGAGGAGCTGCTCGCCGAGGCCGAGAGAGTCCTGGTCGACCAGGGCGTGGTGAAGCACGGCGACCTGATCGTGCTCACCATCGGCGAGCCGATCGGCAAGGCGGGCGGAACGAATACAATGAAGATCGTGCGGGTGGGCGATCATCTCAAGGCATAAGGAGGAGCGACCATGGGTGCTGTCACGCCAAACGTTGCCGGACACGCCAAGCTGCCGCCGATGGCGTCGCGTTTCGTGGATGTCGCGGCGCTGCCCTGGCAGAAGACCATCTATCCCGGCGTCGAAGCGAAGAC
The DNA here is from genome assembly GCA_049582445.1 of Burkholderiales bacterium. Lineage (GTDB taxonomy): Bacteria > Pseudomonadota > Gammaproteobacteria > Burkholderiales > SG8-39 > DAHVFK01. The sequence continues at coordinate 831 of JBAUTZ010000303.1, read as the reverse complement.
GCTGCTGCTGGAGCGGGAGACGGGGCTGCTCACGGTGCTGCTGAAAATGGCACCGGGCGCGAAGCTGCCCGATCACGAGCACGTGCTGATCGAGCAGACCTGGGTGCTCGAGGGCCGGCTGGTGTGCGGAGAGGGTGAGTGCACGCCCGGCAATTTCGTGTGGCGCCCGGCCGGCAGTCGGCACGAGGCCTGGACCCCGGAGGGCGGGCTGATGCTGGCGATGTTCCAGATCCCGAACCGCTTCTACGAGAAGGACGGGCGGGAAATCGACTTCCTCGGCAACGAGTGGAAGAAAGCCTGGGGAGATGCCTTTGACCGCCTGGAGGCGGCGCGAGTGTAGTCGAGGGGCCGATCCCGATCGACGAGGATGCCCGAGAAGACCCTTCCGCCCAAGGCTCCCTCCCAAGAGCACAGCGTTCCCTGGTTCTGGCCCTTCGCCGCCGCGCTCGAGCTGGAAGAGGAGGGCATGCGGCTGTACCGGCAGAACCTGGATTTTCTCGCCGAAGCGGGCGAGCTCGCGGTCCCGCCCGAGCCAAACTGGGCCACGGCCAACCGCGTGGTGCTCGAACTCGATACCATGCGGCTGCGCGATTTCGGCGGCGGCGGTGACCCGGTGCTGATCGACGCGCCCTACGCCGGCCACAGCTCGACGATCGCCGATTACGCCAAAGGCCAGAGCCTGGTCGAGACGCTGCTGGCCGCCGGCGTCGGGCGGGTGCTCGCGACCGACTGGAAGCCCGCCACTCCGGCGATGCGCGACTACGACATCGACAAGTACCTCGCCGAAATCAACGTCGTCGTAGACGAGCTGGGCGGCAGAGCGAACCTCGT
>JBAUTZ010000302.1:0-11500 GCA_049582445.1 Burkholderiales bacterium | reverse complement strand
CGGGCACCGAGGCCGCGCTCGCGCGGCTGATGCGCGACACGCGCGCGCTGCCGCTCGCCGCGCTCGTGGGCCTGCCGGTGCAGGTCGACGGCCTGCTCTACAACTGCGCCGCGCTCATCTGCCGCGGACGGCTGGTGGGCGTCGCGCCGAAGACTTACCTGCCGAACTACCGCGAGTTCTACGAGTTGCGCCAGTTCACGCCGGGCGAGACCTGCACGCGCCGCGAGGTCACGCTCGCCGGGCAGACCGCGCCTTTCGGCACCGACCTGATTTTCCGTCTCGAGGAACAGCCGGGGCTGAAGCTGTTCACCGAGATCTGCGAGGACCTTTGGGTGCCGGCGCCGCCCTCCACGTTTGCCGCGCTCGCCGGCGCTACGCTCATCGCCAACCTCTCGGCGTCCAACGTGGTGATCGGCAAGCACGCGTATCGGAGCGAGCTCGCTTCCAACCAGTCGGCGCGCTGCATCGCGGCCTACCTGTACAGCGCCTCCGGTTCCGGCGAATCGACCACCGATCTCGCCTGGGACGGGCACGCCATGGCTTGGGAGAACGGCACCCTGCTCGCCGAGTCGAAACGCTTCGCCGCCGGGCCCCAGCTGACGTTCGCCGACATCGACCTCGACCGGCTCGCTGCGGACCGCATGCGACAGAACTCCTTCGGCCAGTCGCTCGCGCGCCACAAATCCGAGGTCGCGCGCTTTCGCGAGATCGGCTTTTCCGTGGCGTTGCCGAAGGGGCGCCTGCCGCTGGCGCGCAGCGTGGCCCGCTTTCCCTACGTGCCGGGCGACCCCGGGACGCTCGACGCACGCTGCGAGGAGGTGTACCGCATCCAGGTGCAGGGGCTCGTCACGCGCATGCGCGCCACCGGAACGAAGAAGCTGGTGATCGGCGTCTCGGGAGGGCTCGATTCCACGCAGGCGCTGCTGGTATGCGCGCGCGCGGTGGACGAGCTGGGCCTGCCCCGGCGCAACATCCTCGCCTACACCATGCCGGGCTTCGCTACGACCTCGCGCACCAAGAGCCAGGCCTGGGCTCTCATGCGCGCCATCGGCGCGAGCGCCGAGGAGATCGACATCCGTCCCTCGTGCCTGCAGATGCTGAAGGACCTCGGCCACCCCTTTGCGCGCGGGCGCAAGGTGTACGACGTCACCTTCGAGAACGTGCAGGCGGGGGAGCGCACCAGTCACCTGTTCCGCCTCGCGAACATGAACGGTGCGATCGTCGTCGGTACCGGCGATCTGTCAGAACTCGCGCTGGGCTGGTGCACCTACGGCGTGGGCGACCAGATGTCGCACTACAACGTAAACGCCAGCGTGCCCAAGACGCTAATCAAGTACCTGATCGGCTGGGTGGCGAAATCGGGCCAGTTCGATCGTCCGACGGCGAGGGCGCTGGAGCGCGTGCTGGCGACGGAGATCAGCCCGGAGCTCGTACCTGGCACCAAGCGCGGCCAGCCTACTCAGCTCACCGAAAGCATCATCGGCCCCTACGCGCTGCAGGATTTCCACCTCTATTACACGCTGCGCTTCGGCTACGCGCCTTCGAAGGTGGCGTTCCTCGCGTGGAGTGCGTGGCGGGGCCCGGACGGCTACCGCCTGGGCGAGATCCGGAAGTGGCTCGGCGTGTTTCTGCGGCGCTTCTTCCAGACCAGCCAGTTCAAGAGAAGCGCCCTGCCCAACGGACCGAAGGTCGGCTCGGGAGGGTCACTCTCGCCGCGCGGGGACTGGCGCGCGCCCTCGGACGGTGTGGCCGACGCGTGGCTCGCGGATCTGGAAGCGGTTCCGGTCCGCGACTGAGATCGCGGCCGGGTTTGCTATGCTGCGCACCGACCAGGGAGCGCACCGATGCCTTTCATTCAGCGCCTTTCGCGCGCGATGGATGCCAACCCGGTGCGTGCCAGGCTCGCCGCGGCCGCGCTGCTGATCGCGGCCGCGATTGCAGCCGGCCTCTGGTTATTCCGCGAATTCCTGCAGCCCGTGCTCGGGCCGGCGGAGCGTGTCCCCGCGTCGATCGGAATGAGCATCGAACCGCTCGACCCGCGCGCCGGCACGCAAGGCGGCAGCCAGGCATTGTTCTTCGAGCTTCGCGCGAGCGGCGACGACGCCGCGCCGATGCTCCAGGCGCTCAAGGACGACGGCTCGGTCGAGGTCTGGGAGGTGATCAGGCATAGTGCCGGCGCGCAACACCCGATCGGCTTCTATGCAGATCTTGCGTACCAGGCGCCAAGTTACGCGCCCGACTGCGTGATACGGGAATGGGGCGTCTCGTCCCGCGCGGTGCCGCCGCCCAGACACGGTGTTGCGCTGCTTTACGCATCGTCGGCCGGCCAAGGCGCCGCAGCCAGTTCCGCAGCGCTCGTGGAAATGGCGCCGAGCCCAAAAGCCGACTCCGGCGCGGCGGAGGAGAGGTTCGTTCCGGTGGCGCACTGGTCGCAGGGCGGCCCAGCAACCGTGCGCCTCGCACCGGGCAAGACCGCGCGCATTCTCTTCTCGCTCGAAGCCGCGGGCAAGCCGGCCCACGAAGGTACGGCGTCCGAACCAGGCGTGCCCGCCTTCGAGCTGCGCGCCTACGCCAGGGTCTCGATCGGCGGCACGGATACGGTCATCGAATCCTCGAACGCGCTCTACGCCGTCTGGGTGGACGAAGCCAGGATGCTGTCGATCGACGGCAGCATCGAGCCGGCGGTCGAGAACCTCCGCCCGCTCGCCTACCAGCCGCGCCGCCCGGTGGCCGAGCCCAGCATCGCCGACAAGGCGCCGGCGCCAGATCCGGCGGAGAAAGCGGGTCCCGCCCCTGCCTCACCCGGCGAGGCCTATGTCGTTCAGCTGGGCGCCTTCCGGGAGGAATCGCATGCGCGTCGGCTTGCGGCGCGTATGACCGCCGCCGGCTTCGAGTGCGCCGTGAGCCGGATCGAGCCGCGCGGCGGCACGGCGCTGTACCGCGTTCGCCTCATGCCGGCGCTGCCGCGGCGCGAGGCGGAGTTCCTGCGCGCGAAGCTCGATCGCGCGATTCCTGGGCTGCAGCCCATCGCCGTGCGCGAGGACGACCGTTGAGGCGCGACGCCTAGCCGAAGTACGGGCCGAGCACCGCCACCGCGACGTTCGCGAGGCCGAGCACGAGGTTGACGCCGACCAGCATGCGGATCTGGGCGAGCGCCGCGCCGCCTGCTTTCCATTCCTGTGCAGCCACGGCGCGCTTCAGCCGCCCGAAGGGCGCGAAGTACACGTGCAGGAAAATCGCCATCATGACGATGCCGATCCCGGCCATTGCCTGCGCATAGGCCGGCACGCTCGCCATCTCGCTCATCATCGAGAAGCCCGTCACGAGCAGCAGTACCACCGCGGCCCATACCCAGACGAAGAAGCGCCGAAAGATGCCGACCCACAGGCGCAGCCGCAGCGGCGGCTCGAGCGCCTCGGCCGCGGCGGGGCGCACCGCGAGATAGGCGAGGAACATGCCGCCGACCCACACGACGGCCGAGAGCAGGTGCAGCAGCAGGGCGAAGCGCATCGCCCGGATGTTACCGCGCCCTCAGGCGGCCTGCCTGCGAATCGACTCCGGCAGCTCGCCGATGGCGGCCGCTACCGCGTCCTCGACTTTCTCCAGGTACACGAACCGGAGCTTCTCGCGCGCTTGCGCCGGCACGTCCTCGAGGTCCTTTTCGTTGCGCTTCGGCAGCATCACGGTCGTGATGCCCGCGCGCAGCGCGGCGAGCGTCTTCTCCTTCACGCCGCCGATCGGCAGCACCAGCCCTCTTAGCGAGATCTCGCCGGTCATCGCGACGTCGCTCCGCACCGGCTTGCCGGTGAGCAGCGACACCAGCGCGAGGTACATCGCCACGCCTGCGCTCGGCCCGTCCTTGGGCGTCGCGCCCGCCGGCACGTGGACGTGGATGTCGCTCTTGTCTAGCGGGTCGCCGAGCAACCGCTTGGCGAGGGTGAGCGCGGCCTGCGCCGACTCCTTCATCACGTCGCCCAGCTGGCCGGTGAGGATCAGCTTGCCCGAGCCCGGCACGCGCGTCGCTTCGATGAAGAGGATGTCTCCGCCAACCGGCGTCCAGGCGAGCCCCGTGGCCACGCCCGGCACGCTCGTCATCTGCGCCACCTCGCTCTCGAACTTGCGCGCACCGAGGATCGAGTGCAAGTCGGCCGCGTCCACCGCCACCGACTGCGCCTGCCCTTCGGCGATCTTCATCGCCGCGCTCCTGAACACCGAGCCAATCTCGCGCTCGAGGTTCCTCACGCCCGCCTCGCGCGTGTAGTCGCGCGCAATCGCCGCCAGCGCCGCGTCGCTGATCGATGCCTGCTCGGGCTTGAGGCCGTTCGCCTCGAGCTGGCGCTTCACCAGGTAGCGTTTCGCGATCTCGAGCTTTTCCTCCTCGGTGTAGCCGGGGAGCTGGATGATCTCCATCCGGTCGCGCAGCGGACCGGGAATGGTGTCGAGCACGTTCGCGGTGGCGATGAACAGCATCTTCGACAGGTCGAAGTCCACGCCGAGGTAGTTGTCGCGGAACCTCGCGTTCTGCTCGGGATCGAGCACCTCAAGCAACGCCGAGGCCGGGTCGCCGTGGAAGCCGCCGACGCCGAGCTTATCGATCTCGTCGAGCATCAGCACCGCAGTGCGCGATTCCGCGCGCCGGATCGCCTGGATGACGTTGCCCGGCAAGGCGCCGATATAGGTCCTGCGGTGGCCCCTGATCTCGGCCTCGTCGTGCAGACCGCCGAGCGCCACGCGCTGGAACTTGCGTCCGGTGGCGCGCGCGATCGACTGGCCGAGCGAGGTCTTGCCCACGCCTGGCGGGCCGACGAAGCACAGGATCGGGCTCTTGCCCTCCGGGTTGAGCTTCCTCACCGCGAGGTACTCGAGGATGCGGCGCTTGATTTTTTCGAGGCCGAAGTGATCCTCATCGAGCACCTTTCTCGCCGCCGCGATATCGATCGGCTTTTGCTCGCCCGCCTTCCACGGCAGCTCGGTGAGCCACTCGAGATAGGTGCGCAGCATCGACGACTCGCCGCCGCCTTCGCTCATGCGCTGCAGGCGCTTCAATTCCTTGTTGGCGTGCTTGGCCACGTCCTCGGGCATACCCGCCTCGTCGATCGCCTTTTTCAGCTCCTCGATCTCGGCCGCGGTGTCCTCGGTCTCGCCGAGCTCCTTCTGGATCTGGCGCATCTGCTCGCGCAGCACGTGCTCGCGCTGGCGCTCGTCGAACGCCTTGCGCGTCTGGTCGCCGATCTCCTTGGAAAGCCGCAGCACGCCCACCCGCTCGCCGAGCAGCAAGAGCACGCGGTCGAGCCGCACCTTCACGTCGAAGCTCTCGAGCAGCGCCTGCTTCTCCTCGGGCTTCACGTCGAGGAAGTTGGCCACCATGTCGGCGAGTGCCGCGGGCGAGTCCATGCCCTGCACCACGCCCGCCAGCCCCTCGGGCGCGTTCGGCAGCAGCTCGATCGCCTCAACGGACTGCGTCTTCAGCTGGTGGAAACGCGCCTCGATTTCCGAGCCGTCTGCCTTCGGCTCCTCGACCATCGCCACGCGCGCGACCAGGAACGGCCAGCCCTCGAGGAACTCGAGCACGCGAAAGCGCGACTGGCCCTGGACTACGAGGTGGTGTGCGCCTTCCGGCGCTGTGACGTAGCGCACGATCTGTCCCGCGGTGCCGACCCAGTACAGATCGCCCGGATCCACTTTGTCCTTGGCCGGGTCGCGCTGCAGCAGGAAGCCGACCTGGCGCTCGGCGCGCGCGGCTTCCTGCGCCGCGGCCACCGAGCGCTCGCGGCCGATGGTGACCGGCGCGATGATTCCGGGAAACAGCACCGTGTTGCGCATCGGAATGAGGGCGAGCGCGTCCTCCGGCAGCGGCTTGAGCGCGCCGTTGGGCTGCATCGGTTGCGGCGCAGCGCCCGGGCCTTCCGCAGCGGACAGCATCTTGTGGAACTTCGGCCAGAGGTTCATGCAGCCTCCATGCGTTTCGTCAGCGTGAGCGTGAGACAACCGTCCTGCAGGATCCTGCCGCTTAGCTCGAGCGCCTGCATTGGCAGCGCGATGCGGCGCTCGAAGCGCCCGTAGGGGATCTCGACGCGTCGGATGCGCGCGCCGCTTTCGCGCGCGGGAAATGCGCGCAGCGCGGAGATCGTGATGCCGCCCGCATCGACGCCGATCGTGACCGCGTCGGCCGGGACGCCCGGCAGCGCGACCTGGATCACGACCGCGTCCGCGGTCTCGACCACGTCGATCGGCGGCTCCCAGGAAGGTGCCTGGGCGCGGGCCGACTCGAGCCGGAAGAACTGGCGCTGCAGGCGGTCGGCCTGATCGAGGAGCGACAGGGCCTCGCTCCACATCAGGCTGCGTAAGTCGCGCGATTTCATGGTCGCTAGATGGCGCCCGAACCCTCCGGATTCAAGGGAGCCACGAAAAGCCACGCGGCGTCAGCGTGTTACGGCACTTACGCGTAGGAACGCAGGCGCTCGGCGATGTCCCGCAGGGGCCCGATGCCGGTCGCTTCGGCGCGCCGGCACCAGTCCTGCAGCTGCCTGACGAGCTGCTCACGGGTGGCCGAAGAGCGTCCCCATACCGCCGCGAGATCGCGGCGCATCGCATACATGGTCTGCAACACGCGCGACCTCGGAAGCAGCTCGGCAAGCGCCTTGCGCTCCGCCTCGCGCAGCGTCCTCTCGTCACGATCGAGCCAACCCCCGAGGGGCTCGAGCATGCGCGCGTCCTCCGGCGCGCGAGCGCGCAGCTTGCGCAGCTCCTCTGCATAGGCGCGCTTCAGCGAGCCCGCGTACTTCGCCAGCACGTCGTAGCGGTTGGCGATTACCGCTTGCAGGGTGAGCGGATCGACCGCCGGCTTGGGCGCGACGAGGCGTGGCGTCGGCGCGACGTGCTTGACCTTCGCGAGCCCCGCCAGCTCGAGCATGCGGATATACGCCCAGCCGATGTCGAGCTCGTACCATTTGCGGGAAAGCTTGGCCGAGGTCGGATAGGCGTGGTGGTTGTTGTGCAGCTCCTCGCCGCCTATCAGCACGCCCCAGGGAACGATGTTGGTGCTCCAGTCCGGGGTAGGCCAGTTGCGGTAGCCCCAGTAATGGCCGATGCCGTTGATCACGCCCGCCGCCCAGAACGGAATCCACACGATCTGGGTGAGCAGGATCAACGCTCCCGGCACGGCGCCGAACAGCACGACGTCGATCGCGCCCATCATGACGATGCCGACGACCTGGAACCTGGAATACACATTGCGCTCGACCCAGTCGTTGGGCGTGCCGTGTCCGTAACGCTCGAGCGTTTCGCGATTGCGCGCTTCCTTGACGTAGAGGAACACGCCGAGCCAGAGCACGCGGTTGATGCCGTATACCTGCGGACTGTGCGGATCCTCCGGCGTGTCGCACTTGGCGTGGTGCTTGCGGTGCACGGCGGCCCACTCCTTGGTGACCATGCCGGTGGTCATCCACAGCCACAGCCTGAAGAAATGGCTCACCAGCGGATGCAGATCGAGCGCGTGATGCGCCTGGTGGCGATGCAGGTACACCGTGACCGCGACGATCGTGATGTGGGTCAGCGCCAGCGCGACCAGCGCGTACCCCCACCACGGCAGGTCGAGCACGCCGAGGAACAGTAGCGAGTCCATGGCCACCCCCGTTGGCATTTTTGTTAGGCTAGCGTGCGAAACGGGAGGCAATATTGATCCAACTCAAGGAGCGCGCCGCGGGCGCCGTCGTGTTCCGCCGCACCGAGCGCGGCGCGCGACTGCTCGTGCTGCGCGCCTACCGCAACTGGGACTTTCCCAAGGGCCTGGTCGAGCTGGGCGAGAGCGAGCTCGATGCGGCCAGGCGCGAGATCGCCGAGGAGACCGGGATCTCCGAGCTCGACTTCCCGTTCGACGACCAATACTGCGAAACCCTGCCCTACGCTCTCGGCAAAGTCGCGCGCTACTACATCGCGCAGACCGAGCAGGCGGAAGTCAGGCTGCCAGTGTCCCCCGAGCTCGGCCGACCCGAGCACCAGGAGTGGCGCTGGGTCAGCTTCGACGAGGCCGAGGAACTTCTGCCCCCGCGACTTGCGCGGGTGCTGGACTGGGCGCGCGCCACCATCGCCGGCTAGCGCGGCGCTAGAAGGCGAAAGCGTTCGTTAGGTCGCCCGCATTCTCCCTCACGCCCTGCAGCGGCTGCAGGGCGAAGCGCCGCGTGATGAATTTCAGGATCGAGGTCGTGTCGTACGGCGTCTTGTCGACGTAGCCGCGCTTGGCGAAGGGCGAGACGATGATCGCGGGGATGCGCGTACCCGGTCCCCAGCTGTCGCTCCAGCCCGGACCCGAAGGTGGCGGCACGTGATCCCAGAAGCCGCCGTTCTCGTCGTAGGTGATGATCACCGCCATGTGCGACCACTGCGGGCTCTTCATGAGCTTGTGCAGGATCATGTCGATGTGCCCGTCGCCGCTTACCAGGTCGGTGTAGCTCGGGTGTTCCGTGTAGCGCCCCGCAGGCTTGTAGAACACCACCTGCGGCAGCGTACCGCGGTCGATTGCGGCGATGAGGGCGGTTTCGTCCTTGAGGTGCTCGGCCCGGTCGCGCGTGCCCGGCGCGAAGCGCGCGTAGTAGTTGAACGGCTGGTGGTGCGGCTGGAAGTTCGGGCTGCCCGCGGAGTGGTTGTAGATCACCGCGCGCTTTTTCGCGGGATCGCTGCGACCATCGGCGAGCGCCACGTTCCACGCGCCCGCGTACCACGCCCAGCTCACGCCTTTCGCGGACAGCGTGTCGCCGATGGTCGTCGCGGTAAGCGGCGGCGCGGGATGGCGCGCAGGGTCGGCGTAGTCGGGATCGCCGCCAACGGCGGGCGCAAAGCCGCTCGGCTGGTAGGGAGGCTGCGTGGTGTTCACCAGGAAGCCGTCGGGCGAAACGCGGCTCGGGCCGACCTCGACCGGTCCGTCGAGCACCGACTTCGGCGAGCCGGGCTTTTTCACCAGCCTGCCCTCCGGGTCGAGCTGCGCGCGGTCCTTGGCGGGCGCGTTCGCGTCGAACGGCGTGCAGGCGCAGATCAGCCACTGGTGGTTTAGGAACGAGCCGCCGAACGCGCCCATGAAGAAGTGGTCCGCGAGCGTATATTGACGCGCCCAGTTCCAAAGCTTCAGCTGCGAGCCGTCGAAATAGCCCATGACCCAGGCGCCGACGTTCGCCATGGCGACGAACATGTTGTTCTTGCCGCCGTTGATCTGCTCGCGGTTCTGGTAGTAGAGATGCCACGGGCTGGGAAGCACCTCGTCCAGACGGCCGTTGATCGGCGGCGCGTCGATGCGGAACGGGCCGTTGGGCAGCCCCGCGGTCGGGAAACGGGAATCGGGCTTGCCGTGCGAGTACACGGGCGGCAGGTGCGGAAGCGGCCGGCCGTCGTGATCCAGCTGCGTTTTTTCCTCCGCGGTCGCGTCGGCGATGCCCTCGGCGCCCGGAAACATGCCGTAGAGGTGATCGAAGCTGCGATTCTCCGCATAGATCACGACGACGTTCTGGATCTGCTCGAGGCCATCCGCGCGGCCGGCCGGCTGGCCGGCGCACCCGGCGAGCAGCATCGCCGAAATTGCGGCCAGAAGCGCGCCGACCGCCGCCTGTATATGGTGGTTCATTCTTTTCTCCCTGTTACAAGGCAGCGCAAAGATACTCCGGTTGTGTGACAGCCGCGAGAGCCGGCCGCCCCGGGGTAATATCCCCTCGTCCGCAACGAGGGGCCACCATGAACCTGGAAAAAGTGATCTTCGGCTTCTTCATCGTGCTCGCCGCGACGCTCAACTTCGGCTTTGTCTACGGCGGTATCAGCGATCCCCAGCACCACCAGCTGTGGGAGTTCTTCGCCGCCTTCGTCGTAAACGTCGTCGCCACCGTGCTCAAGTTCGGCGACCGCACCCAGGTCGGGGCGATTCACCTCGCCACCAGCCTGGTGGCCGTGCTGCAACTCGCCGCCGCGGCGCTCGTGTGGACCCTGGCAGGACCCGCTGCGAGCGGTCTGTCCGCGTCGACCTTGTCGAGCATCGTCTCGCTTTCCGCCGGCGCGCTGCTCGCCAATATCGTTTCGGTTGTGATCCTGATCGTCGAGACCACGATGCAACGGCGATGAGCAGCATCGTCCTCATCGCCCTGCGGCGCCTGCGCGCGCCGCTCATCGTGCTGGTCGCGGTGTTCGCGCTCGGCATGGTCGGGCTGGTGCTGGTCCCCGGCACCGACTCCCAGGGGCGCGAATGGCACCTGACCATGTTCCAGGCGCTTTACTTCATGGCCTACACCGCGAGCACGATCGGCTTCGGCGAGCTGCCGCGCGAGTTCAGCCAGGCGCAGCGCGTGTGGGTGACCATCGTCATTTTCCTTTCGGTAGTGGGGTGGGCGTACCTGGTCGCGAGCCTGCTCGGCGTGGTGCAGGACAAGGCTCTGCGCGGCGCGCTGGTCGCCGGCCGCTTCCGCCGCCGGGTACGCGCGCTGCGCGAGCCGTTCTACGTCATCTGCGGTTTCGGCGAGACGGGGCTGCTGGTGGGGCGCGCGCTCGACTGGCTCGGGTCGCGCTTCGTGGTGGTGGAGCTCGATGAGCTGCGCACACAGGAGCTCGAGCTGCTCGACCTGGCGCAAGATGCGCCCGCCCTCGCCGCCGACGCGCGCACGCCCGAGAACCTGCTCGCCGCCGGGCTCGGCAAGCGCGAGTGCCGCGGCGTGCTCGCGCTGACCAACGACGACCACGCGAATCTCGCGGTCGCGATGTCGGTGCGGCTCCTTAATCCGGACGTCCCGGTGCTGTGCCGTGCAATGAGCGCGGAGACGGCGGCGAACATGGCTTCGTTCGGCACCGATCACATTGTCAATCCGTTCGCCAAGTTCGGGGAGTACCTGGCGCTTGCGATCGCCTCGCCTGGCGCCTACCGCCTCACCTCGTGGCTCACGGGTTTGCCCGGCACTCGACTCCGGGCGGAGGCGGCGCCGCCGCGCGGGCACTGGATCGTGTGCGGCTACGGCCGCTTCGGCCGCGAAGTGGTGCAGGCCTTTCGCGGCCAGGGCGTCGACGTCACGATCATCGATCCGAACGGCGCGGAGGTCTCCGGTCTGCGGGTAGTGCGCGGGCGCGGCACCGAGGCCGAGCCGCTGCTCGCCGCGGGCGTGGACCTCGCCTCCGGCATCGTCGCCGGGACCGACGACGACATCAACAACCTGTCGATCGCCGTCACTGCGCGCGGGCTGAATGCACGGTTGTTCACCATCGTGCGCCAGAACCTGCAGACAAACCGCGCCCTGTTCCAGGCCTATGGCGCCGACGTGACCATGGTGTCGAGCGAGATCATCGCCCATGAATCCCTTGCCCGGCTGCAGACGCCGGCTCTTGGCAGGTTCCTGCAAACGATTCCCGGCAAGGGCGATGCATGGTGCGACGGGCTGCTCGGGCGCCTTTCCGGCGCGCTCGGAGACCCGACGCCCGAAATCTGGAGCGTCACGGTGAGCGCCTCCGGCGCACCGGCGCTGCACCGCGCGCTGAC
>JBAUTZ010000301.1:0-2146 GCA_049582445.1 Burkholderiales bacterium | reverse complement strand
GGCAGGATTCTCAAGCAGTGAAGTAGCTGGTCCGCGTTGGCGTTCGCGCTGTGCCCATCAGGTAGTTCCCTTCCTTGAAGTTCCCGCAGAGCCCATCGGGCTCCTCATCAACTTTCGAGGAAACGCACATGAGCACAGGTACCGTGAAATGGTTCAACGACGCCAAGGGCTTCGGCTTCATCACGCCGGAGGACGGCGGCAAGGATCTCTTCGCACACTTCTCGTCGATCCAGGGCGAAGGCTTCAAGACGCTCGCCGAGAACCAGAAGGTGCAGTTCGAGACCGCCGAAGGGCCCAAAGGGCCGCACGCGATCAATATCCGGTCGGCGGAGTGATTTCTCCGACGAGCGCAAACGAAGCCCGGGAAACCGGGCTTTTTTGTTTTATGTTCGGCTAGGATGGAAATCATGCAGAAATTCCAGCGCGCGCGGGTCGAACTGTGGACCCGCGAGAAGATCGAGTCGTTGAGCACGGAAGAGGTGCGCCAGCTGCACGCCAACGCGTTGCGCCTGGCTGAGACCGAGATCGCGGCGGTGTGCGACGAGGTGCTCGACGCGCGGCCCCGCGGGCGGCCGCCGGCGCCACGCAAGCCCAGGCCCAAGGGCGAGGCGCGGCACCTGGTGTCGCGCACGCAGGCGCTCGGCCTGCGCGGCGTCACCCTGCGCAACCCGTTCTGGAGCCGCGGCGGCGTGAGGCCGAGCGACGGCACGGTGGTGCTGGTGCTGTGGGCCGACGACGTGAAGGCGGCCGACGGCGCGTGCCAGTACCTGCTCTGGGCGCCGAACGTCGAAGGCTCGCGCCCCTGGTCGGATTCGCCCGGGGGCAAGGAACGGCTGGAGCATTGCCTGAAGGCCGCGGAGCGCGGCACCGCCGAGGGCGTGCTGGTCTACGGCGAGCGCATCGAAGGCGCGCTGCCCGAGGACAAGGCGCGCAGCGTGGCGGGCGCGGATCCCGACATGGTGCTGCAGCTGCGCGTGGAGAAGCGCGCGGACGAATACTGGGCGACCTGGGGCGGCAAGGCCCTCGCGCAGATCTGAATCGCACGACTTTGGGAGGCGCCGATCGCATGCAGAAGCTCGCGGTTTGGAGACGGCAGGAGCAGCAACTGGTCGAACGCTGGAACGCGGCCATCGAGCGTCATCGCGTGGTCCATGAAGAGCTCTCGGCCCGCCGGGTGGCGCAGGGTAACGGCGCGCCCGACGACGAGCTGGTGCTCAAGGTCCAGGCCGCCCAGGCGGAGATCGAGGCGCTCAGGCGCCAGGTCGCGCGCCTGAAGCGCGAGTTTATTTCCGGAGAGCGCTTCTAGCCGGCGTGAGCGAAGAACCCGCACGGCTCGCGGCCGAGGCGGCCGCGCGCCGCAGCTACGGCAAGCTCGTCGCCTACCTCGCCGCGCGCACGCGCGACGTCGCGGCGGCCGAGGACGCCTTGTCGGAGGTCTTCGCCGCGGCGCTCGCCGACTGGCCGGCGAGCGGAATTCCGCGCGCGCCCGAGGCCTGGATGCTGACGGCGGCGCGCAGCAAGCCGATCGACGCCGCGGAATCCGAGATCCCCGACGACCGGCTGCGGCTGATGTTCGCCTGCGCGCACCCGGCGATCGACGCGGAGGTGCGCGCGCCGCTCATCCTGCAGACGATCCTCGGATTCGACGCCGCGACCATCGCCGCCGCCTTTCTGGTTTCGCCGGACACCATGGGCCAGCAGCTGGTGCGCGCGAAGAGCCGCATCCGGCTCGCCGGCATCCCGTTTCACGTGCCCGAGATGGAGAATCTGCGCGAGCGCCTGGACGCGGTGCTCGAGGCGATCTACGCGGCCTATGCCGAGGGCTGGTCCGATCCGGCCGGCACGGCGGCGCGCAGGCGCAAGCTTTCCGACGAGGGCATCTGGCTCGGACGGCTCGTCGCCACGCTCCTTCCCGACGAGCCCGAGGCGCTCGGCCTTGTCGCCCTGATGCTGCACGTGGAGGCGCGGCGCGACGTCGCGGGCGACTACGTTCCGCTCGACGAGCAGGACCCGGCGGCCTGGAACGGCGCACTGATCGACGAAGCCGAGGTGCTGCTCCTGCGCGCGAGCCGCCTGGGTGCGATCGGCCGCTTCCAGCTCGAAGCGGCGGTGCAGTCCGCGCATGCGGCGCGGCGCCGCACAGGGC
>JBAUTZ010000300.1:0-16777 GCA_049582445.1 Burkholderiales bacterium | reverse complement strand
GCCGCCGCGAGACCCGCGGCCCCTGCCGAAAACGCCGCGAAATCGGTCCCCGTTCCGGGACCGGCGGCGGTGGTGGGGCGCCCGTCCCGTGAAGCGGCCGACCGCGAGCAATTCGATCGCGCAGCGCCCGCCGCCGCCGAAGAACGCGCCAAGCAATTGTCAGCCGACGAATCGCCGCAGCGCTGGCTCGAGCAGATCGCCGAGTTGCGCCGCGAGGGCCGGGACGACGAAGCGGACCGGCGGCTTGCCGAGTTCCGACGCCGCTATCCCGCTTACCGCATCCCGGAGGCGACGCTGGAAAGGGTCGAGCGCCGTTAGGCGGGAGGTTTCTCGCCGGCCACCTGCAGGAACACGGCGCAGGCATCGAGCCCGCCGAGCGCGCCGCGGCGCGCCGCCTGGAACTGGCTGCGCACCAGCGCGGCGAGCGGCGTCGGTCGGTCGAGCTCCTGCGCCATGCCGAGAAAGTAGCGCAGGTCCTTTTCCATCAATTGCAGCTGGAATTGCGGCTTGAAGTCGCGTTGGAACATCATCGGCAGCTTGGCTTTCAGCAGGCGCGAGCCGGCCGCGCCCTCGCCCAGGATCTCGAGCACGGCCTCGCGGCCCACGCCCGCCGCTTCGGCAATCTGCGCGGCTTCGGCCAGCGCGACAGTCATGGTGCCGGACAGCATATTGTTGATCAGCTTGACGGTGGCGCCGGCCCCCGAGTCGCCGGCATGCTTTGCCAGGCGGCCCATGGCCGCGAACAACGGCTGCGCCTTATCGAACGCATCGCGCGGGCCGCCGACCATGAATACCAGCTCGCGTCCCTGTGCCTGCTTGATGCTGCCCGACACCGGCGCGTCGAGGTAGACGCAACCGCGGTCGAGTGCCTCGCGCGCCACTTCACGCGCAATCGCCGGGGTGTTGGTGCTTGAGTCGATGATGATGCAACCCTTCGCCGCCGCGCCGACCGCGCCGTTCGCGCCCAGCATGACCTCGCGTGTCGCATTGTCGTCCGACACGATGGAGACGGCGAACTCCGCGCCCTTTACCGCCGCCGCGGGGGAGTCGGCGACCTCGGCGCCCTTTTCCGCCAGGGCCTTGGTCTTGGCGCGGTCGCGGTTGTATACCCGCAGCTTGAATCCCGCCTGCTGCAGGTTCGCGGCCATGCGCGATCCCATCGCGCCCAGACCGATGAATGCTACGGTGGTCATATTCCTGCCTCCTTCGATTGCAATGTCAATGTCCGAGAATCTTGGATAGGAAAAGCTGCGCGCGCTCCGAGCGCGGCGTGCCGAAGAAAGCTTCCTTGGTGGTGTCCTCGACGATGCAGCCGCCGTCCATGAAGATCACGCGGTCGGCGACGCGGCGCGCAAAGCCCATTTCGTGGGTGACGACCATCATGGTCATGCCGTCCTGCGCCAGCTGCACCATGACGTCGAGCACCTCGTTGATCATTTCCGGGTCGAGCGCCGAGGTGGGCTCGTCGAACAGCATGGCGATCGGATCCATGCACAGCGCGCGCGCGATCGCCACCCGCTGCTGCTGGCCGCCCGAGAGGTTGCCCGGGAATTTCCCGGCATGCGCCTTGAGACCGACGCGATCGAGCAGCGCCAGGCCCTTGGCGAGCGCTTCCTCGCTGCTGCGGCCGAGCACCTTGATCTGCGCCAGCGTCAGGTTCTGCGTTACCGTCATGTGCGGGAACAGCTCGAAGTTCTGGAACACCATGCCGATGCGCGCGCGAAGTTTCGGCAGGTCGGTCTTCGGGTCGCCCACCGAGATGCCGTCGACGGTGATCGTCCCCTTCTGGAACGGCTCCAGGCCGTTGACGCACTTGATGAGGGTCGACTTGCCGCTGCCCGAGGGACCGCAGACGACGACCACATCGCCCTTCGCGACCTCCGTCGAGCAGTCGGTGAGTACCTGGAAATCGCCGTACCACTTGCTGACGCCGCTGATATTGATCATGGAGGGGATTCCCGGAGGGTCAACGGACGATGGCGAGGCGCGCCTGGAGCCTTCTGACGAACTGCGAAAGGGCGAAGCAGGCGATGAAGTAGACCACGGCGACGAAGCTGTACATCTCGACCAGCCGCCCGTCGCGCTCGGCGACCTTGCTCGCCGCGCCGACGAAGTCGGTGATCGACAGCACGTAGACCAGCGACACGTCCTGGAACAGGACGATGGTCTGGGTCAGCAGCACGGGAAGCATGTTGCGAAAGGCCTGCGGCAGGACGATCTGCGCCATCGATTGCCAGTAGTTGAGGCCGAGCGCGTAGCCTGCCGAGACCTGGCCGCGCGGGATCGACTGGATGCCGGCGCGCATGATCTCGCAGTAGTAGCAGGCCTCGAACATGACGAACGTCAGGAGCGACGAGGCAAAGGCGCCCACGTGGATCGGCGTGTCGGAGCGCAGCGCCCAGGCACCGATGTACGGCACGAGGAAGTAGAACCAGAAAATCACAAGCACGAGCGGGATGGACCGAAGCGTGTTGACGTAGGTGCCCGCGATCCAGGCGAGCGGCTTGATGCTGGAGAGCCGCATCATCGCGAGCAGGGTGCCGAAAAAGATGCCTCCCGCCATCGCGAACAGCGTCAGGCGCAGAGTGAACGCCATGCCGTCGAAGAACAGGTAGCGCCAGGTGCGCGCGATGACGTCGAAATCGAAGGCGCCGGACATGGTGCGCTCAGTGCCCCGCCGCGGGCGTGCCGCCCGCCGTGCCTATGTAGCCGGGGACCGCGACCTTGCGCTCGAGGTAGCGCATCAGCAGCACGACCACCAGGTTGACGAGCAGGTAGATCACCGTGGCCGCGGTAAAGGCCTCGAAGACCTGGAAGCTGTACTCCTGCATCGCGCGCGCGCGGGCAGTGAGCTCGACGACGTTGATCGTCAGGGCGACCGCGGAATTCTTGATGATGTTGAGGAATTCCGACCCGAGCGGGGGCACGATGATGCGCAAGGCCATCGGCAGCAGCACGTAGCGGTAGGTCTGCGGCAGCGTCAGGCCGAGCGCCGTCCCGGCCATGCGCTGGCCGCGCGGCAGCGAGTTGATGCCTGCGCGCACCTGCTCGGCCACCCGCGCCGAGGTGAACGTGCCCAGGCAGAGCACGGCCGGCACGAACGCACCCCACGGCGGCGGCATTTGCTTGATCCAGTCGCCGAGACCCTTCGGCACCAGCTCGGGCATGACGAAGTACCACAGGAACATTTGCACCAGCAGCGGGATGTTGCGGAACAGCTCTACGTAGGCATTGCCGAAGCGCTCAAGCCAGCGGGCCGGCGTGGTCCGTATGACTCCGATCACCATCCCGAGTGCGAGCGCGATCGCCCATGCGAGCAGCGCCAGCGCGAGTGTCCATCCCAGGCCCACGACGAGCGTGTGCAGATACGTGCCGGCGCCGTCCGGCGACTGCTCCCAGAAGATGCGCCAGTTCCAGTGGTAGTGCACGGAGTTTCCGCAGGTCAAAAATGCAACGGGGGCTGCCGCCCCCGTTGCGTCGCTGCGCCCGTCGACTTATTTGTAGACGCTTGGATCGGGCGAATCGGTCGGGTGCTCGAACACGCGCTTCAGCGCGTCGCTCACGGGCGTCTTGAGGTTGATGCCCTTGGGCGGGATCGGGTTCATGAACCATTTGTTGTAGATCTTCATGATCGCGCCGCTGGTGTACAGCTTGCTCATCGCGTCGCTCACGAGCTTCTTGAACTCAGGATCGTCCCTGCGCAACATCAGGCTGTAAGGCTCCAGTCCCAGGCTCTCCGACGAGATCGTGAATTCGGACGGGTTCTTGGAGTTCGCGACCAGGCCCGAGAGCAGGATGTCGTCCATCAGGAACGCGGTGGCGCGCCCGGTCTCCACCATCAGGAACGCCTCGCCGTGATCCTTCGCGGATAGGATGTTCATGCCGAAGTTGCGCGTGGTGTTGAGGACGTTGAGCGCCTGCATGTCGGTGGTCCCGGCGGTCGACACCACCGTCTTGCCCTTGAGGTCGTCGATCTTGTCCATGTGGGACGACTTCTTCGACACGTAGCGGTACTTCACCACGTAGTAGGTCATGCCGAAATCCACCTGCTTCTTGCGCTCGGCGTTGTTGGTGGTCGAGCCACACTCGAGGTCGATGGTGCCGTTCGCCATCAGCGGGATCCGCGTCGCCGAGGTCACCGGCAGCAGCTTGACCTGGAGCTTGGGCATCTTCAGGTCGGCCTTGACCGCGTCGACGATCTTGTAGCAGATGTCCATCGCGTAGCCGACGGGATGCTGCTTGTCGTCGTAATACGAAAACGGAATCGAGCTGTCGCGGTGGCCGATCGTGATGACGCCGCTATCCTTCACCTTCTTCAGCGTACCTTCGAGCGCCGAGGCGGGTGCGGCGATCGCCACTCCGGCGAACAGAGCGAGGGCGAGAGTCGTGCGTTGCAGGGTGTTCATCTAGGTCTCCCGGTTGGACGTGGGCGCGACGGACGCGCGCCTTCTTGCCGGGCCATTCTCTGCATGCGCGGTAGGGGTGTCAAGCGGCCTTATATATAATCGGCCGCACCGGCATCGCGCGCTACAGGAGGGTCCGTGTCCGAGCCGCCAAAGCTCTGGGAGCCGTCGCAGGAAGCGATCGAGCGGGCGCAGATCACCGAGTTCGCGCGCTGGATCGTGCGCCGCCTGAAGCTGGATCTGAATACATATCCGGACTTCTACCGCTGGACGGTCGACAACCCCGAGGAATTCTGGAGTTCGGTGTGGGATTGGTGCGGGGTGATCGCCTCGCGCAAGGGCGGTACCGTGCTCGTCGACGGCGACAAGATGCCCGGCGCCAGGTGGTTTCCTGACGCGCGATTGAACTTTGCCGAGAACCTGCTCAGGCGAGGCGATCGCGGCGATGCGCTCGTGTTCTGGGACGAGACCGGATTCCGGCGCCGCGTGTCCTATGCCGACCTGTACAGCGACGTGTCGCGCGCGGCGCAGGCGCTGAAGGCGCTGGGTCTGCGCGCGGGCGACCGCGCCGCTGCGTTCATACCGAACATGCCGGAAGCGGTGGTATTCGCGCTTGCCGCGATTTCGCAGGGCATCGTATGGTCCTCGTGCTCGCCGGATTTCGGCACCGACGGCGTGCTCGACCGCTTCGGCCAGATCGAACCCAAGGTGCTGTTCTGCGCCGACGGCTACGTCTACAACGGTCAGCGGCACGATTCGCTCGAGCGCGTGCGAGACATCGCGGCCCGGCTGCCGAGCGTGCGCAAGGTGGTGGTGGCGCCGCACCTCGAGGAGCGGCCAGACGTGTCCGACATTCCGAACGCGGTGCTGCTGGAGGAATGGCTGCGCCGCTACGCGCCGGGCGACATCGACTATGCGCAGATGCCGTTCGATCACCCGCTCTACATCCTGTTCACTTCGGGCACCACCGGCAAGCCCAAGTGCATCGTGCACGGCGCGGGCGGCTCGCTGCTGTCGGGCCTCAAGATGTACAAGCTGCAGTTCGACGTGCGTCCCGGGGATCGCTTCTTCTACTACACCACCTGCAACTGGGTCATGTGGAACCTGATGTTCGCCGGGCTCTCGGCGGAGGCGAGCCTGATGCTCTACGATGGCTCGCCGTTCGCGCGTGGCGCGCGCGTGCTGTTCGACTTCACGGCCGAGGAGCGCTTCACGCACTTCGGCACTTCGGCGAAATACATCGACGCCATCTCCAAGCGCGGGCTGAGGCCGCGCGAGACGCACGACCTGTCGCCGCTGCGCATGATCATCTCGACCGGCTCGCCGCTGGTGCCGGAGAGCTACGACTACGTCTACGCCCACGTCAAGCAGGACGTGTGCCTGTCCTCGATCTCCGGCGGCACCGACATCATGGCGGCTTTCGCCGACGCCAATCCGATCCTGCCGGTCTATCGCGGCGAGCTGCAGTGCCGCTCCCTGGGGCTGGCGGTCGAGGTGTACGACGAGCAGGGCGACCCGGTGGTCGGCGAGAAAGGGGAACTGGTGTGCACGCGGCCGTTTCCGTCCATGCCGCTCGGCTTCTGGAACGACCGGCATCACGAGAAGTACCACGCTGCCTATTTTGCGAAGTTCCCCGGCGTCTGGTGCCACGGCGACTGGGTCGAGCTGACCGAGCGCGGCACGATGATCGTGTACGGACGATCCGACGCCACGCTCAACCCGGGCGGCGTGCGCATCGGCACGGCGGAGCTCTACCGGCAGGTCGAGAAGATCGACGAGGTCGAAGAGTCGGTGGCGATCGGGCAGCTGTGGCCGCCCGACAATCCTTCCGACACGCGCGTGGTGCTGTTCGTCAAGCTGCGCGAGGGCCTCGTGCTCGACGCCGCGCTCGAGGACCGGATCCGCAGCAGCATCCGCGACAACGCCACGCCGCGCCACGTCCCGGCGAAGATCGTTCAGGTGGCCGACATTCCGCGCACCAAGAACAACAAGGTGGTCGAGATCGCGGTGCGGGCGGTGGTGCACGGCATGCCGGTGGGCAACACCGATGCGCTCGCGAATCCCGAGGCGCTGGAGCTTTACAGGGACATTCCCGAACTGCGGGACTAGATCAGTGCAGCGTGGCGCGGCGCCGCTCGTAGATGCCCTGTAGCAGGCGCAGGGAACCCAGGCCGATGGCGCGGTACGTGAGTGCGTGCCCGAGGTCCTCGACGATATCGAGCGTTACGGGCACGTGCAGCCCGGCGAGCACACGCGCGGCGCGCTCGGCGTGCACGCGCGAAACCACCGAGTCGAACTCTCCGTGCACCAGGTGGATGCGCGCGTCGATACGGGTTCCGACCTGTGGCAGGCGCGCGAATTGCGAGGAGAATGCCACCACTGCGCCCGCGAGGCCGCGCAGCTTCTTCACCGCTTCGAGCGCCACCGTGCCTCCCTGCGAGAAGCCGATCAGCACGGTGCGGTGCGGCGGCACGCCGAAGTTGGTCTGCTCCCGGCGCACCAGGTCCTCGACGTCGGGCAGCACCGCGTCGACCCGCTCGGCGCGATTGTCCGCGTTCAATCCGCGCGTGGGGAACCAGTCCTGCGCCTCGCCGCCGCGCGCACCGGGCGCAAACCCGCTCGGCACCACCAGCGCGGCGCTCGGGAAACGCGCCTGGAACTTGAACGCGATCGGAATCATCGACTGCGCGGTGGCACCGCCGCCGTGGAGGAACACGAACAGACGGTTTGCCTGATGCTCCGGCGGGGTGCCGAAGCGATAGACCCTGCCGGAGGACATGTCGGGCATTGTCGCCCTATCGCGCGCGTTCTGTAAACTCCCCGGCGACCACCTTAAGCACGATTGTCCGAAAGCGAAAGGAACACCATGAGCAGCAAGCAATTCATGTCCGCATTCTGGGCGCTGGCCCGGCCTTACTGGGTATCCAAGGAGCGGCGCACCGGTGTCGTGCTGCTCGTCGCCGTGGTGGTGATGTCGCTCGTGCTGGTGTGGCTCAACGTCCAGTTCAACCACTGGTACAACGACTTCTACAACACCTTCGAGACCAAGAACCAGGCCGAGTTCTATCACCAGCTGCTCAGGTTCACGCTGCTTGCCTTCGCCTACATCATCATCCTCGTGTACCAGGTCTACCTGCAGCAGATGCTGCAGATCGAGTGGCGCAACTGGCTGAACGACCGCTTTCTCGCCGACTGGCTGAAGGACCGCGCCTACTACCGCCTGCAGCTGCTCGACCGCGGCACCGACAATCCGGACCAGCGTATTGCCGAGGACCTGCGCATCTTCGTCGACAGCACGCTGTCGCTCGGCCTCGGTCTGCTGTCGTCAGTGGTGACACTGGTGTCCTTCGTCGCCATCCTGTGGACGCTCTCGGGCGTGCTGAGCTTCACCTTTGCGGGTATGCACATCTCGATTCCGGGTTACATGGTGTGGTTCGCGCTCGTGTACGCCATCCTCGGCTCCTGGCTCACGCATCTCATCGGTCGTCCGCTGATTCGTCTCAACTTCGACCAGCAGCGCTTCGAGGCGGACTACCGCTTCTCGCTGGTGCGCCTGCGCGAGAACAGCGAGGGCGTGGCGCTGTACCGCGGCGAAGGTGAAGAGGTCGAGAACTTCCGCGCGCGCTTCGGCAACGTGATCGCTAACTGGTGGGGCATCATGCGCAAGCGCAAGCAGCTCGGTTTCTTCACCATCTCGTACGCGCAGCTCGCGGTGGTGTTTCCGTTCGTGGTCGGCGCGCCGCGCTTCTTCTCGGGCGCGATCAAGCTCGGCGGGCTGATGCAGATCGCCTCGGCCTTCGGCCAGGTGCAGGGCGCCCTGTCGTGGTTCATCGACGCGTACACGCAGTTCGCGGCCTGGAAAGCGACCGTCGACCGCTTGACCGGCTTCTCCGCCTCGCTCGCCCACGTGCGCGAGGAGGCCGAGCGGCTCGACGGCGAGCGTGCCGAAGGCGCCGCATCGACGCTCGCGCTCGACGGGCTCGCCCTCGCCCTGCCGCAGGGCCAGCCGCTGCTCGCGCCAACCACGCTCGAGCTGAAGCGCGGCGAGCACGTCCTGGTGACCGGACCCTCGGGCGCCGGGAAGTCGACGCTGTTCCGCGCGCTCGCGGGCATCTGGCCGTACTGGAAGGGCCGGATCGCGCTGCCGCACGGCGGGCGGCTGCTATTCCTGCCGCAGAAGCCCTACCTGCCGATCGGCACCTTGAAGCACGTGGTGTGCTACCCGGGGGACCATCGCGTCATCGGCGACGGCGAAGTGCGCGACGCGCTGCAGGCGGTCGGGCTTGGGCACTTCTCGGGCGACCTCGAGCGGCGCGAGAACTGGGCGCAGGTGCTCTCCGGAGGCGAGCAGCAGCGGCTCGCATTCGCCCGCGCGCTGCTCACGCACCCGGACTGGCTGTTCCTCGACGAGGCCACCTCCGCATTGCCCGACGAGGACCAGGCCGCGCTCTACTCGCTGATCGGCGAGCGGTTGCCGAAGACGACACTGGTGTCGATCGGGCACCGCGCCAGCCTCGCCGGCTTCCATGAGCGGCGCCTTGCGTGGCAGCCGTCGGCGGAGGGCGCGCCGCACCTCGCGCCCGCCTAGCAGCGGTCAGAAGAGCGGGGCGGGCAGCGGCAGCGCGGGAGCGGCGGGACTGGTGATCGCCGAGCGCCCGGCGATGAAATCGGCCGCCGCGCGCACGATCGCCTCGTCCTCGAGGATGCGGCCGTGCCCGAGGCCCTCGGTGAGCAGCAAGCGTGCGCCGGGCCAGTGGCGCGCGAACTTCAGTCCCTGGGTCCAGGGCACGACGCGGTCGGAGCGATCGTGGATGACCAGCGCCTGCGCACTCAGCCGCGGCGCCATGCGCGGCAGCTCGAACTCCGACCAGCGCACGCCGAAGCGCTCCTCGATGGCCGCCTGCATGGCGCTGCGCACCGACTCGGGGATCCAGTGCCAGCGCGCGAAGCGGCGCGAGTAACCGAGCAGGTCCGCGGGCGGACTGACCAGCACCGCGCGCCTGAGCGGGAGGCCGCGGGCCAGCGCGAATGCCGTGGCGGCTCCCCCGAGCGAATGTGCGACCACCGCTTCGACGCCGCCGTGGTGCCAGGCAACCTCGGCCAGCACGTCGGCGATATCGGGCAAGCCGGTGAGCGATCCGCCCGAAAGCCCGTGCGCCGGCTGGTCGTAGGCGATCACGCGGTAGCCGGCAGCGGTGAGCGGGAACGCGAAGCGGCGCAACTGGGTCGCGGCGCCACCCCATCCGTGCACCAACATGACCGCCGGCGCGTCGCGCGAGCCCCAGGTCCAGGTCGCGATGTGGCGGCCCTTGTGCAGTACCGATCCCGAGCGCGCATCGATCAGATCGAGCAGCGCATTCTCCGGATGATGCGGGCGCGGCGGCGTAAGAAACAGGTGCTCGGCCCACAGGCCGGCGAAGCGCGGCGCGAGCGCGGCGGAGGCGCGCAGCGCGGCGCGGCGGGCCAGCGATTGAAACGGGAAGCGAACGCTCGTGCTATTTGTGTGCGACGACGAGAGGGCGCTGAACATGGGACCTCCTTGAGGGATTAGTGGCGGGCGCTGCGCGCCACGAGCGCCTCGAACGCTTCGAGGGCGCGGCTGCGCGCCTTGGTATAGCCGAGCAATCGCCGGTGGTGATGCACCACCAGTGCGATGCCGAACATCTCGAACGCGATCTGCTCCGGATCGGTATCGGGCGCGAGCTGCCCTTGCTCGATCGCCTGGTTCACCGTGCGCTTGAGCACCTCGATCCAGGCACGCTGGCCGGACGCAATCGCGTCGCGGACCGCTCCGGGGCGGTCGTCGTACTCGGCCGCGCCGGCGATCATCGGGCATCCGCCGGGCAGGTCGGCCGATTCGGTCCAGTCGAGCCAATTGACGAACATCGCCCGCAGGCGTGGCACGCCGCGCGGATGGTCCATCGCCGGCTTGATCACGATCTCCGTGAAGCGGTCCTCGCCCTGTGCCAGCACCGCGAGCAGCAGTTCGTCGCGCGAGCCGAAATGCGCGAAAAGCCCCGATTTGGACATGCCCGTCGCCTCGGCAAGCGTGCCGATGGTCAGGCCGTCGAGGCCGGTCTGGCTGACGATGCGCACTCCCTCGTCGAGGATCGCTGCGCGGGTGCGCTCGCCCTTGGTGGTCGCGGTGGCAGTCACCATGCCGCGAAAATAGTACGAGCGTTCGTAAATGTCAAGCGGCTGCGCGGCGGCGCGGTTCGCCCACCACGTGTTTCAGGTATTGCCCGGTGTAGCTCGCCCTGTTGGCGGCGACTTGCTCGGGGGTGCCCTGGGCGACGAGGCGTCCGCCGCCCTCGCCGCCTTCGGGTCCGAGGTCGACGATCCAGTCGGCGGTCTTGAGCACGTCGAGGTTGTGCTCGATCACGACCACCGAATTGCCCGCGTCGCGCAGCCGGTGCAGCACCTCCAGCAACAGCTTGATGTCGTGAAAGTGCAGCCCCGTCGTCGGTTCGTCGAGGATGTACAGGGTGCGTCCGGTATCTCGCTTGGAGAGCTCGAGCGAGAGCTTGACCCGCTGCGCCTCGCCTCCAGAGAGCGTGGTCGCCGACTGACCCAGGCGCACGTAGCCCAGCCCGACATCGACCAGCGTCTGCAGCTTGCGCGCGATCGCCGGCACGGCCGAAAAAAGTCCCGCCGCTTCGCTCACGGTCATCTCGAGGACCTCGTGGATGCTGCGGCCCTTGTAGCGGATCTCGAGGGTTTCACGGTTGTAGCGCCGCCCGTGACACACGTCGCAGGGCACGTAGATGTCGGGCAGGAAGTGCATCTCGACCTTGGTGACGCCGTCGCCTTGGCACGCTTCGCAGCGCCCGCCCTTGACGTTGAAGGAGAAGCGGCCCGGGTCGTAGCCGCGCGCGCGCGCTTCGGGAACGCCGGCGAACAGTTCGCGGATCGGCGTGAACAGGCCGGTGTACGTCGCGGGGTTCGAGCGCGGCGTGCGCCCGATCGGGCTCTGGTCGATATTGATCGCCTTGTCGAGGTGCTCGATGCCCGCAAGCGATTCGAATGCGGCGGGCTCAGCCGCGCTGCGGTACAGGTGGCGGGCGACGGCGGCGTACAAGGTATCGTTGATGAGGGTCGACTTGCCGGAGCCCGAGACACCGGTCACGCACACCAGCAGCCCGAGCGGCAGGTCGAGGTCGACCGATTTCAGGTTGTTGCCGCTCGCGCCGCGCAGCGAAAGGCGCTTGCGGCCCGGGCGGTTGCGCAGGCGCGGCACGTCGATCTTGAGTGCACCCCCGAGGTACCTTCCGGTGAGCGAACGTTCGTTGGCGAGGATCTCGGCGGGCGTGCCTTCGGCAATGACCTCGCCGCCCGCGTCGCCGGCTCCGGGTCCCATGTCGACGACGTAATCAGCGGAGCGTATCGCTTCCTCGTCATGCTCGACCACGATCACCGAGTTTCCGAGATCGCGCAGGCGCTTGAGCGTCTCGATGAGCCGCGCGTTGTCGCGCTGGTGCAGGCCGATCGACGGCTCGTCGAGAACGTACATGACTCCGGTCAGCCCGGAGCCGATCTGGCTGGCGAGCCGTATCCGCTGCGCCTCGCCGCCGGAGAGCGTCTCGGCCGAGCGGTCGAGCGACAGGTAGTCGAGGCCCACGTTCACCAGGAACTCGAGCCGGTTGGCGATTTCGCGCACGATGCGCTCGGCTACTTGGCCGCGCGCCCCGGGAAGGCGCAGGGCCTGGAAGTGCGCCAGCGCCTGCTTCAGCGGCAGGTGCGCGATGTCGTAGATCGGCCGGCCCTCGAGCAGGACGTGGCGCGCCTCGCGCCGCAGACGGGTGCCGCCGCAGTCCGGGCAGGCTTTGCGGTTGAGGTACTTCGAGAGTTCCTCGCGCACCACCAGCGAATCGGTCTCGCGGTGGCGTCGCTCGAGATTCGGAATCACGCCCTCGAAGGGGTGCTCCTTGACGGTCGTGCGCCCCCGCTCGCTCAGGTAGTGGAAGGCGATCTTGTCCTTGCCCGAACCGTAGAGCAGCAGCTGCTGGATCTTGTCCTCGAGCGCCTCCCACGGCTGCTCGATGTCGAAGCTGTAATGCTTCGCCAGCGACTGCAGCATGGAGTAATAGAAGTGATTGCGGCGGTCCCAGCCCTTGATGGCCCCGCTTGCGAGGCTGAGATTCGGATGCGCGACGACGCGCTTCGGGTCGAAGTATTCGATCGTGCCCAGACCGTCGCACGTGCTGCACGCGCCCATCGGGTTGTTGAACGAGAAAAGGCGCGGCTCGAGCTCGGCGAGCGCGTAGCTGCACGCGGGGCACGCGAAGCGCGACGAGAACAGATGTTCCTTGCCGGAATCCGCTTCCACCGCGATCGCCCGCCCCTCGGCATGGCGCAGCGCGGTCTCGAATGACTCCGCAAGCCGTTGCTTCATCTCCGGGCGCACCTTGATGCGATCGATCACCACGTCGACCGAATGCTTGACGTTCTTCGCCAGCTTCGGCGCGGAGTCGAGGTCCAGGACCCGGCCGTCGACGCGCGCGCGGGCGAAGCCCTGCGCGCGAAGCTCGTCGAACAGTTCGCCTTGCTCGCCTTTGCGCCCCGCGACCACGGGTGCGAGGACCATGAGACGCGTGTCCTCCGGCAGGGCGAGCACGTGATCGACCATCTGGGACACCGACTGCGCCTCCAGCGCCAGCGCGTGTTCGGGGCAGTACGGGGTTCCCACGCGCGCGTACAGCAGCCGCAGGTAGTCGTGGATCTCGGTGACGGTGCCGACGGTCGAGCGCGGATTGTGGCTCGCCGCCTTCTGCTCGATCGAGATGGCAGGCGAGAGTCCCTCGATCAGGTCGACGTCAGGCTTCTCCATCAGCTGCAGGAACTGGCGCGCGTAGGCCGACAGCGATTCGACGTAGCGCCGTTGCCCCTCCGCGTACAGCGTGTCGAACGCAAGCGAGCTCTTGCCGGAGCCCGACAATCCGGTGATCACCACGAGCCGGTTGCGCGGCAGCTCGAGGTTGAGGTTCTTCAGGTTGTGGGTGCGCGCGCCGCGGATGCGGATGGTGTCCATTTGCTGCCGCCGGACGGCGGCCGGGAAAATAAACCTGCTACTATAACGAGTTCCCGGCAGGTCGTTCCACTCCCAATCACTCCGGCTTTCAGTAACAGGCGCTATGGATTCTGCACGCATGAGCCCGGAAGAGCGGCGCGCGGGCGCCTCGCTCGCTTCGCTCTTTGGACTGAGGATGCTCGGGCTGTTCCTGATCCTGCCACTGCTTTCGGTCGAAGCCCACAAGCTCGCCGGCGGCGATAATCTGACCCTGGTCGGTATGGCGCTCGGCGCCTACGGCCTTACGCAGGCGTTCCTGCAAATCCCCTTCGGCATGGCCTCGGACCGCTGGGGACGCAAGCCGATGATCATGGTCGGCCTGCTGTTGTTCGCTGCCGGGAGCGTCCTGGCCGCCTCGGCGCACTCCATTTATACGGTGATCGCGGGCCGGGCGCTGCAGGGCGCGGGCGCGGTCTCGTCGGTGGTCGTGGCACTCGCCGCGGATCTTACTCGGGAGCAGCACCGCACCAAGGCGATGGCGATGATCGGCAGCACGATCGGCCTCGCGTTCGCGCTGTCGCTGGTCATCGCCCCGCTGCTGTATCGCTGGATCGGCCTGAGCGGAGTGTTCTACGTCATGGGCGCCCTGTCGCTGATCGCGATATGGCTGTTGTTTGCCGCCGTGCCGAAGGCGCCGCCGCCGCACGCCGAGCCGCCGGTGCGGGCGCGGGATCTGCCATCCCTGTTGATGGAGGCCGAGCTCGTGCGGCTAAACGTCGGGATCTTCGTCCTGCACGTATCGCAAATGGCCATGTTCGTTGTCGTGCCGCCGATGCTGGTGGAGGCGGGGCTCGCCTTGCCCTTGCATTGGAAGTTCTACTTGCCGGTCGTGCTGGTGTCGTTCGTGCTGATGGTGCCCGCGGTGTTCTACGCGGATCGGCGCAATCATCACAAGACGGTGCTGCTCGGCACGGTTCTCCTGCTTGCGCTGGTCGAGCTGGGGCTCACGGCCGCGCCGGACCGGATCATGCCGCTCGCCGGCCTGATGCTCGCCTTCTTCGTGGCGTTCAACGTGCTCGAAGCGCTGCTGCCGTCCCTGGTATCGAGAATTGCCCCGGCGCGCGCGCGCGGCACCGCCATCGCGGTCTACAACACGACCCAGACCCTGGGGCTGTTCGTGGGCGGGCTGCTTGGCGGATGGCTCGCGCGGGCGCATGGACCGACCGCCGTGTTCAGCGCCTGCGCCGGACTGGCGGCCGTGTGGCTGCTGGCCGCGGCGGGCATGCGTCCCCTCGCGCCACGGCGTGTCAACGAACTGGCCGAGTCCGACGTTTCGCATTCACGGGGAGCTTGAACTTGCAGGGAAACTCGGTGCGGGATAACTGGCGACGGGGGAGGGATCAATGGCTTCGGTGAACAAGGTGATACTGGTCGGCAACCTGGGACGCGATCCGGAAACGCGCTACATGCCGGACGGCGCGGCGCTGACCAACGTGTCGATCGCGACGTCGTATCAATGGACCGACAAGGCGAGCGGCGAAAAGAAGGAGGAGACGGAGTGGCACCGCGTGGTGTTCCGCGGCCGGCTCGCGGAGATCGCCGGCGAGTACCTGAAGAAGGGCTCGCAAGTCTACGTGGAGGGGCGGCTGCGCACCCGCAAGTGGCAGGACAAGGAAGGCCAGGATCGCTACACCACGGAAATCATGGCGGACGCGATGCAGATGCTCGGCTCGCGCGGCGGCGCCGGCGAGCCGCGCCCCGAGGCGGTCGCCGCGCCCAAGGGGGAACCCAAGGGTGAGGCCAAGGCGGCGCCCAAGAAGCCGGCCGGCAAGTTCGACGACATGGAAGACGACATTCCGTTCTAGCGTCGGGGCCGCAGATGCCTATATACGAATATCGCTGCGCCGAGTGCGGCTTCACGGAGGAGCACCTGCAGAAGGTCTCCGACCCGCCCATGACCGTATGCCCGAAATGCGGCAGGGCGTCGTTCCAGAAAATGCTTACGGCGGCGGGTTTCCAGCTCAAGGGCAGCGGCTGGTACGCCACCGATTTCCGCAACAGCGGCGCCAAGCGCGAATCGAAATCGTCGGCCACGCCCGAGGCGAAGGGCGAGGCCAAGGCGGAAGCAGGGACTGAAGCGAAGACGGAGCCGAAGGCGGAAGCCAAGGCGGAGCCGAAAAAGACCGATGCGCCCGCAAGCGGCGGGTCGACAAGCTCCTAGCGGCTATAATCCACCGCTTTCTTGATTCGCGGCGCGCGCGCCGCGCCCAACGTCCGGTCGCGGACGGTGCTTGCTACCGTGAAAAAGTATTTCATCACCGGCCTCCTGATCTGGATCCCGCTCGTAATCACGATCTGGGTGCTCAAGCTCGTGGTCGACACGCTGGACCAGAGCGTGGAGCTGGTCCCCGAGCAATGGCGCACCGAGCACTGGCTCGGGTTCCACGTGCCGGGCTTCGGGGTGCTGCTTACCGTGATCATCGTGTTCGTGACCGGCGTGCTCGCCGCGAACTTCATCGGCGAGCGGCTGGTGCGCGTCTGGAACGATCTGCTGCACCGCATCCCTTTCGTTTCGTCGATCTATTCGAGCGTCAAGCAGGTCTCGGACACGCTGTTTTCGTCCAGCGGCCAGGCCTTCCGCAAGGCGCTGCTGGTGCAATGGCCCCGGCAGGGCATGTGGACGATCGCCTTCCTGACCGGAGTGCCCGGGGGGGACGTCGCGAACCACCTCGAAGGCGACTATGTAAGCGTCTATGTGCCGACGACGCCGAACCCGACCGGGGGTTACTTCGTCATGCTGCCGCGTGCCGATGTCGTCGAGCTGGACATGAGCGTGGACGACGCGCTCAAGTACATCATCTCCATGGGAGTGGTTTCGCCGAGCAAAAGGCCGGACAGGCCCGGTGCCGGCGGCTGAGTTCACGGGCTGGACCTACGACATGCGAACGCACTACTGCGGCGAGCTTTCCGCCGAACTCATCGACCGGACCGTGACCCTGTGCGGGTGGGCGCACCGCAGGCGCGACCACGGTGGCGTCATTTTCATCGATCTGAGGGACCGGGAAGGGCTCGCGCAGGTGGTGTTCGACCCCGACCGCCCGCAGGCCTTCGCGATCGCGGACCAGTCGCGCAACGAATATGTGCTGAAGGTGACCGGCAAAGTGCGCCGGCGGCCGCAGGGTACGGCCAATCCGAACCTGCGATCCGGCGAGATCGAGGTGCTGGCGCACGAGGTCGAGGTGCTCAATCCTTCGGTGACCCCACCGTTCCAGCTCGACGACGAGAACCTCTCGGAAAACACGCGCCTCACCTACCGCGTGCTCGACCTGCGGCGCGAGCAGATGCAGAAGAACCTGCGCCTGCGCTA
>JBAUTZ010000299.1:0-5499 GCA_049582445.1 Burkholderiales bacterium | reverse complement strand
CGGGTGTGCTGCGCGTCGACCAGCGAGCCCTTCTGTTGCGCGTGGGCTCCGAGCACCTTGCGCAGCGCCGCGTGCATCAGGTGGGTGGCGGAATGGTTCCACATCGCGCGGCGCCGCGAAACGGAGTCGACCCTTGCGCTCACTTCGTCGCCCACCTTCAGCCTTCCGGTCAGCTGCTCGCCGTGGTGGCCGAACACTTCGGCCTGGATCTTCTGCGTGTCGCTCACCGCGAAAGTACCCGCGGGACCGACCATCTCGCCGCGGTCGCCGACCTGGCCGCCCGATTCCGCGTAGAACGGCGTGCGGTCGAGCACCGCCACGCCGGATTCTCCCGCGTTCAGCTCGCCGACCTGCGCGCCCTCGCGGTAGAGGGCGATCACCGTGCCCTTGAGCGCCAGCGTGTCGTAGCCGTGGAACTCGGTCTTGCCGCCGGCGTAATCGAGCCCCGCCGCCATCGAGAAGCGGCTCGCCGCGCGCGCCCGCTCTCGCTGCTGGCCCATCGCCGCCTCGAACCCGGCGATGTCGATCTGGATGCCGCGCTCGCGGCAGATGTCGGCCGTGAGATCCACCGGAAAGCCGAACGTGTCGTACAGCTTGAACACGGTTTCGCCGTCGAGCATCGGCCCTTCGCCGGCGAGCGCTCCCTCGAGCACCTGCATGCCGTGGTGCAGGGTCTCCGCGAAGCGCTCCTCCTCCTGCTTGAGCACCTGCGCCACGCGCTCCCTAGCGGCGCTGAGCTCCGGGTAGGCCGCACCCATGGCCGCGTCGAGCGCGCCGACCAGGCGGTAAAAGAACGGCCGCTGCTGCCCGAGCTTGTAGCCGTGGCGGATGGCGCGGCGGATGATCCGCCGCAGCACGTAGCCGCGGCCCTCGTTGCCGGGAATCACGCCGTCGACGATGAGGAAGCTGCAGGCGCGGATGTGATCGGCGATGACGTTGAGCGAAGGGCTTTTCAGGTCGCTCGCGCCCGTCTCTCGCGCCGCGGCCCGGATCAGGTCCTGGAACAGGTCGATTTCGTAGTTCGAGTGGACGTGCTGCAGCACCGCCGCGATGCGCTCCAGGCCCATCCCGGTGTCCACCGAGGGCCTGGGCAGCGGGTGCATGACCCCCGCCTCATCACGATTGAACTGCATGAACACCAGGTTCCAGATCTCGATGTAGCGGTCGCCGTCGGCGTCCGCTGATCCGGGCGGGCCGCCCGGGATGCCTTCGCCGTGGTCGTAGAAAATTTCGCTGCACGGACCGCAGGGTCCGGTGTCGGCCATCTGCCAGAAGTTGTCGGACTGGAATTTCTGCCCGCCCGGCTTGTCGCCGATGCGGATGCAGCGCTCTTTCGGTACGCCGATCTCGCGGGTCCACAGGTCGTAGGCCTCGTCGTCGGTGTGATAGACCGTCGTCCACAGCCGATCCGCCGGCAGCTTGTAGACCTTGGTGAGCAGCTCCCAGGCGAAATGGATCGCGTCCTTCTTGAAGTAATCGCCGAACGAGAAGTTGCCCAGCATTTCGAAGAACGTGTGGTGACGTGCGGTGTAGCCGACATTCTCCAGGTCGTTGTGCTTGCCGCCGGCACGCACGCAGCGCTGCGAGGTGGTGGCGCGGCTGTAGGGGCGCTTATCCTTGCCGAGGAACACGTCCTTGAACTGCACCATCCCCGAATTGGTGAACAGCAGCGTCGGGTCGTTTCCCGGCACGAGCGGGCTCGAGGCCACCACCGCATGGCCTTTCGAC
The DNA here is from genome assembly GCA_049582445.1 of Burkholderiales bacterium. Classification (GTDB taxonomy): domain Bacteria; phylum Pseudomonadota; class Gammaproteobacteria; order Burkholderiales; family SG8-39; genus DAHVFK01. The sequence goes on along the minus strand of JBAUTZ010000299.1, from coordinate 3,771 downwards.
TTGAAGTACTCGAGGAAGCTCGAGCGTATCTGGCTGGATTTCATGGTCCCCGCGCCGAACGAAAGTGCTTGATTTTACAGCAAGCCTCAGCGCCCCTTGAGGTACCCGCCGGCTTCCAGCAGCGCCATCGACTCGCGCGTGAATTCGGCGCGCGGCGCATTGCCCCCGATCACGAACATCAGGACCGAGTACTTGCGCTTGCTGCCGCGCGTCACGTTCATGAAGCGCCGCGACACCCCCGGCGGAAAGGAGATCACGTCGAGCGGCTTGAGGTCCACGTGCTCGATGCGTCCCTTGTCGTTCTCCCAGCTGGCGCGCCAGGTTCCCGTCATGGCGATGAAGGTTTCGTTCGTGTCGTGGTTGTGGAACATGGGCCCGCGCCCGGGCAGCGCGCGGCAGTAGCCGAGGTTGAAGCCCTCGGAGATCTTGATCGCCGCCAGGCGCGAGGCCTTGTCTCCCACTGGCGAGGTCACCGCGCCGCGGTTTTCGCCCTTGGGCGGTTGAAAGCCGATGACGTTGTACAGGATCCGCTCGCAGCCTGGATACCGGCTGTCGGGGAGCCCGCCGTCGGATCCCTTCAATTCATGGAAGCGCGCCACGCGCTTGAGCATGTCCTTGCGCGAGACGCGGACCCTGCGCAGCTGTTCGTGATAGTTCATCGCCTAATCTCCTTATCTCGGTCTATTTTTCCTCTTTCCAAGCAACCGTTTGAGCACCTCGGGCGCGCCGAGCAGCAGACTGTCGACCGCATTCTCGATCAGCGCCCCGAGGTCCTGGTGCACGCGGCTGCCGTAGACGTGCTTGCGTACGCAATAGTAGAAGATGCCGCCATGCAGATCCCAGGCGAGTTCCATCTCGAAGGGCGTCACCGCAGTGCGCCGGGCGCCCGCCAGTCCCAGCTCGTGGCGCAACTCGACGCAGATACGCGTGAGCAGGAGCTTCTCCAGCAAGTTGATGTATCGGCGGTTGAACCCAGTGCGCGCGAGACCGGCGTACATGTACAGCCGGATCCATTCCGGACGGAACACGACCAGGGTGTAGCGGCGGTAGAACTCGATCAGCCGCTCGCGCAGCGGCAGCGAGCGGTCCTCGAGCAGGGTCTCCCAGGTCGGGTCCCAGCGCCCGAGGAACACCTCCTGGTAGACGCGCTCAAGCAGCGCGCGCTTGGACGGGAAGTAGCGGTACAGCAGCGGCTGGGTGATGCCGAGACGGCGCGACAGTTCCCGCGTCTGGCCGGAGAAGCCGGCCTCGGCGAAGAAGCGGATCGCCTCTCTCACGATCAGCCGCTCGCGCTCTCCCGGCAGCAGGCGTCGGGAGCGCGCCCCTGGCTTTGCGCGATTCGTGCCCATACGTGTAGATTATCGCCTGATAACCAGAAGCGCACCGCCTGATCCGGACCGATAAAAGAATGAAGCTCGGCTACTTCACCATGCCGCTGCACCCGCCGCAGCGCAACTACGTCGAAACGCTGAAAGAGGACCGCGAGGCGATCCTGCTCGCCGACCGGCTCGGCTACTGCGAGGCGTTCGTCGGCGAGCACGTCACCGACATCGCCGAGTCCGTCACCAGCTGCGCGGCGTTCCTCGCGAGCCTGGCGCACGACACGAAGCGCATCAAACTCGGCACCGGCACGCTTAACCTTCCGAACGGCCACCCCGCGCAGCTCGCGGCCACCGTATCGATGCTCGACCACATGCTGGAAGGAAGATTCATCGTCGGCATCAGCCCGGGCGGGCTGCCCTCCGACTGGGAAGTGTTCGAGAACATGGGCAAGGACCGCAAGGCCATGTTCGTGGAGTGCATCAACCACATGATCGCCATCTGGACCGGCGGGCCGCCCTACAATCTCAAGGGCCAGTTCTGGAACGTGTCGACCGAGAAGACGATGATTCCGGACATCGGCCAGGGAATCATCCCCAAGCCCTACCAGAAGCCGTACCCGCCGATCGTCGTCACCGCGGTCGAGCCGTTCTCTGCCGGGGTCACGGAGGCGGCGAAGCGCGGCTGGGACCCGATCTCGGCGAACTTCCTTCTGCCGCAGTGGGTCCGTTCGCACTGGCCGAAGTACGCCGAGGGCTGCGCCGCCGCCGGGCGCAAGGCTGATCCCGCCAACTGGCGCGTGGCGAAGACCGTGTTCGTCGCAGACGACGAGACGACCGCGCGCGAGTACGGATTCGGCGAGCGCAGCCCCTACCGGTTCTATTACAAGCAGCTGTTCTTCAAGTTGAAGCGCGCCGGGCGCATCAATCTGTTCAAGCCCTCGAAGGACACCCCGGACGAGCAGGTGACGCTCGACACCGTGGTCGACAGCCTGGTGATCGCCGGCAGCGCCAACAAGGTGACCGACGAGCTGCTCGCTTTGCGCGAGACCACCGGCGATTTCGGCACCTTGCTCTACTGCGGCGTCGACTGGGTCGACGCAAAGCTCGCGCGCCGCTCGATGGAGCTGATGGCGGAAAAGGTGCTGCCCGCGATCAACCGCGCCATCGGGGCCTGACGATGGCGCAGGGAAAGCTGCCGAGCGACCGCGTCCCGTACTCCGCGATCGTAGATCGCCCGCCGCTCAAGCTGCCCGGCGGCGCGCGCATGGTGGTGTGGACCATCGTCAACGTCGAGGAGTGGTCGATCGAGCGCCACATGCCGCGCACCGTGCTGCCCCCGCCGATGGGCCAGCCGCTGCAGCCGGACCTGCCGAACTGGGCCTGGCACGAATACGGCATGCGCGTCGGGTTCTGGCGCTTCGTCGACGTGCTGGCGCGCTGCAAGGTCACGCCGACCATGGCAGTCAATGGCTCGGTGCTGAAAAGCTACCCGCGCATCGCCGGGGCCGCGCGCGACGCGAACTGGGAATTCATGGGGCACGGCTACCTGCAGGGCCCGATGCATAACGTCGCGGATCAGCGCAAGGCCATCCGCGACACGGTCGAGGCGATCCGCTCGTTCACCGGGAAAGGGCCGCGGGGCTGGGAAAGCCCTGGCCTTACCGAGACCTACGACACGATCGACATCCTGCACGAGGAAGGCTTCGAGTACGTCGCCGACTGGGTGCTCGACGACCAGCCGGTGAAGATCCGGACCTCCAAGGGCCACATCGTGTCGGTGCCTTACACGCTGGAAGTGAATGACATCCCCATGATGGCGCTGCAACATCACGGCGCTGACGAGCTGTTCAGACGCGGTGCGGCCCAATTCGACCAGCTCTATGAGGAAAGCGGGGCGATCACGCGCATGATGGCGATCAGCGTGCATCCCTACATTACCGGCGTGCCGCACCGAATCGGCTGGCTGGAAAAACTCTACCAGCACATCCGCGCCAGGCCAGGCGTGCTGTTGTGGACCGGGGAACAGATCCTCGACTGGTACCTGACCCAGAATCCGTGAATTGCTGATACACTTTTCTGAAAGTCCCGGAAGCCGCAAAGAGGACACACCTAAGAGACACCAATAGGAGGAGTCGGAAATGATCAAGCGTCGTTCATTCATGCGTGCCTCGCTGGCCTCGGGCGTCATCGCCCTGGCGACAGCGTCCGGCTCGCTCCTGTCGTTCGCCGCGCAGGCCGCGCAACCCCTCAAGATCGGCTTCAGCATGGCGCTGACCGGCGGGCTCGCCGGCGCCGGCAAGGCGGCGTTGATCGCGATGGAACTCTGGCGCGACGACGTCAACAAGAAAGGCGGGCTGCTCGGGCGCCCGGTCGAGTTCGTCTACTACGACGATGCCACCAACCCGGCCACCGTTCCGGGGATCTATACGAAGCTGCTGAACGTCGACAA
>JBAUTZ010000298.1:0-3315 GCA_049582445.1 Burkholderiales bacterium | reverse complement strand
CCATCAGCCCGGGCACGGGCGCCCCGGCCGCCGCCTCGATGCGGCGGATCTCCTCGGTGATGTAGATCGGGGACGCGGCCATGGCGCGATTCGTCAGCGCAGGTTGAACATCTTGCCCGGCAGGTAGGTGACGATCTCCGGGAAGATCCAGATCGCCGACACCGCGACGACCATGAGGAAGAAGAACGGCAGCGCCGCGCGCGCCACGTAGAACATGTTCTTGCCGGTGAGGCCCTGCAGCACGAAGAGGTTGAAGCCGACCGGCGGCGTGATCTGCGCCATCTCGACCACCAGCACGATGAAGATCCCGAACCACAACAGGTCGATGCCCGCCGCCTTGACCGAGGGCAGCACCACGGACGAGGTGAGCACCACCATGGAGATGCCGTCGATGAAGCAGCCGAGCACGATGAACAGCAGCGTTAGCACCACGATCAGGTGCGTGGCGGTGAAGCCCTGCGCGGCGATCCACTCGGCGATGATGCGCGGCACGCCGGTGAATCCCATGGCGACGGTGAGGAAAGCCGCCCCGGAGAGGATGAAAGCGATCATGCACGAGGTCTTGGTCGCGCCCATCACGCTGTCGGCGAAATTCTTCCAGCTGAGCGACCCGGTCACCGCGGCGAGCACCAGGGCGCCGGCGACGCCGATGACGGCGGCCTCGGTTGGCGTTGCCACCCCGGTGTAGATCGATCCGATCACCGTGGCGATCAGCCCCACTGCGGGAATCAGGTGGCGCGCCGCGTAGAATTTCTGCGCGAGCGTGGTCATCGACTCGCGCGCCGGCGTGCGCCCCGGGTTGAGCAAGGCCCAGGCGATGATGTAGCCGGAAAACAGCAGCATCAGCATCACGCCCGGCAGCACACCGGCGACGAATAGCCGCGCGATCGACACGTCTGCCGCCACGCCGTACACGATCATGATGATCGAAGGCGGGATCAGCAAGCCGAGCGTGCCGGCGCCGGCGAGCGAGCCGATCGCCATCTTCTCGTCGTAGCCGCGCTTGAGCAGCTCGGGAATGGTGATGCGCCCGATCGTGGCTGCGGTGGCCGCCGAGGAGCCCGAGATCGCGGCGAAGATACCGCAGCCGAAGACGTTGCAGTGGGCGAGCCGCCCGGGGAGCGGCGCCATCCACGGCGCGAGGCCGCGGAACATGTCCTCGGCGATGCGCGTGCGGAACAGGATCTCGCCCATCCAGATGAAAAGGGGCAGGGCGGTGAGCGCCCAGCTGGTGCTCGCGCCCCACACCGTGGTGGCCATGAGGCTGCCGGCGGGCGCGCTGGTGAACAGCACCATCGCGATCCAGCCCACGCCGAGCAGCGTGAGCGCGATCCACAGACCCGCCACCAGCAGCGCGGCGAGAGCGGCAAGCAGGACCAGCGAGATGAGCCAGATTTCCATCGCCTTAGCGCTCGAAGCCCGGCCCGGCGGACGGGCGCGCCGCCGCGGCCCGGTCGTAGGAGGTCGCCCCACCACGCAGCGCGCACACCAGGTCGTCTATGAGCGCGACGAACAGGATCGCGAGGCCCGCCGCCATGCCGCTTTGCGGGATCCACAGCGGCACCGCCACGAGGCCTTGCGAGACGTCGTGCAGCTGGTAGGAAGTGAGCGTCATGTCGCAGCCGTACCACGCGAACACGCCGACCAGGAATGCGGCGCAGGCGAGCGAGATGAGCTCGAGCGCCCGGCGCGCGCGGCCGCGCGCGTGGTGCAGGACGATCGTCATGCGGATGTGCTCGTTGGCGCGGAAGGTCCACGCCAGGCCGAGGAAGGACGTCGCCGCCAGGCTGAAGCCGGCGAAATCGTCGTACGAGGAGGCGGGCAGGCCGAGCTCGCGGCCGACGATCTGGATCGCGGTGAGCACCGCGATCGCCACCAAAAAAAATCCGGCCAGAAGGCCGGATCCGCGATAGAGCAGCTCGAGCGCGCGGCGCATCGGGTCCGCGCGCTTACTTGCCGTGGTAGGCCTTGAGAATCGCCTCGCCCTCGGCGCCTGCCTTCTTCGCCCATTCGTCGGCCATCTGCTTGCCGATCGCCGCGAACTCGGATTCGAGCTTCTTCGACGGCTTCATGACCTTGATCCCGTGGGAGGCCATGGTCTTCACGTAGTTCTCGTTCTCGGCCTCGCTCGTTTTCCAGCCGCGCGCCTCGGCCGCCTTGGCCGCGGCGAGCACCGCCTTCTGCTCGGCGGCGGGGAGCTTGTGGAACGCCGCCTTGTTCACGATCACCATGTTCTGCGGCAGGAAGGCCTGCGTGTCGTAGTAGTACTGGAGGTAGTCCCAGGCCTGGGTGTCGACCCCGGTCGCGCCGGACGTGATCATCGCGTCGACCAGGCCCGTCTTGAACGCCTGCGGGATGTCGGGCACCTGCACCGTGGTCGGCGTCGCGCCGATCAGCTCGGCGAAGCGGGAGGTCGTCGGGCTGTAAGTGCGGAACTTGATGCCCTTCAAGTCGGTGAGCGAGCCGATCTCCTTCTTGGTGTAGATGCCCTGCGGCGGCCACGGCACGGAGTAGAGAAGCGTGATGCCCTGCGCATCGAGCTTCTTCTGGATGTACGGCCGTGCGATGCCCCACAGTTTGCGCTCCTTGGCGTAGCTGTTGGCGAGGAACGGATTGGAATCGAACGCGAACAGCGCCGATTCGTTCGACAGCACCGAGATCAGCACTTCCCCCATCGGCGCCTGCCCGGTCTGCACCGCGCGCTTGATCTCGGGATGCTTGATCAGGCTGCCGTTCGAATGAACCTGGATTTCGAGCTTGCCGCCGGTCGCCTTGGCGATGTCCGCGGCGAACTCGACCACGTTCTTGGTGTGGAAGTTGCCGTCGGGATAGGGCGTGGGCATGTCCCACTTGGTCTGCGCCTGCGCGGCGCCGAAAACGGCGGTCGCGGCGAGCGCCGCGGCGAGCTTGAGCTTCATGGATCCTCCGGGAGCGTGGTTCTCAATCTTGCAGGAGTGCCGCAACATCATCGGCCAACGCGAGCGACGCTGTCAATCCGGGCGACTCGATGCCGAACAGGTTGACGAGCCCGGGCACGCCATGCTCGCGTGGCCCCTGAATCACGAAATCCGCGGCGGGCTCGCCCGGTCCCGAGATCTTCGGCCGGATTCCGGCGTAGCCTGGCGCGAGCGCGCCGTCGGGCAGTCCCGGCCAGTAGCGCCGGATCGCGGCGTAGAAGCGCTCGGCGCGCCGCGGGTCGACCTCGTAGCCGATGGCGTCCACCCATTCGACATCCGGGCCGAAGCGCGCCTGTCCGCCGAGATCGAGCGTCACGTGCACGCCCAGGCCGCCGGGCTCCGGCACCGGGTAGACGAG
>JBAUTZ010000297.1:0-2159 GCA_049582445.1 Burkholderiales bacterium | reverse complement strand
GTGATTCTGGGTATGAGCGCGTGCCGCACCTCGATCACTGAGGTGTATCAGTCCGGTCCGTCGGTTGCGCCGGGCGCCAACGGCTGGGGCTGCGAGATCGGCGCTACGCAAGCGACGAAGTACGTGGCTGGCATCAGCACCGATGGCAACGGCGCCGTGACGGCGACAGTGCAGAACATCAGCACCTCGGTGAACGGCTCGGTGCTCACGCTGATCCCGATGAAGGACGCGACGACCGCCGCCGCGTTCACGACCGGCTCGAGCGAGTCGCTGTATGGCTGGATCTGCGGCAGCACGACGCTGACGCCTTCCACGACGGTGCCGAGCAAGTACCTGCCGGGCTCCTGCCGCGGCTAATTACCGACTCTTAGCTTCAATTGAAAAGGTACCCTTCGGGGTACCTTTTTTTTGCTTTGCCGCACAGCGGACTAAGAGTCGCTCAGGCGATCGGCGTCAATCCGGCCGTCGTCAAGCGATAGCGCCGGTCGCAGCCGGCGGCGGCGGCCTCCGAATGCGTGACCAGGATGGCCGCGGCACCGCGCTCTTTCACCTGCGCGCGGAAGAGCGCCAGCACCTGGCGCGCGTTCTCCGGGTCGAGGTTGCCCGTGGGCTCGTCGGCAAGGACGAGCTTGGGGTCGCCGACGAGGGCCCTCGCGATCGCGACGCGCTGCAGCTCGCCGCCCGAGAGCTCGCGCGGCATGCTCTGCTCGCGCCCGCCGAGGCCGACCGCTTCGATCATGAGCCGCGCGCGTGCCTCGATCTCGACCGCCTCGACGCCGCGCAGGAGCAGCGGCAGGCCGACGTTCTGCGCCACAGTGAGGTGCGGCAGGACGTGGAAGGCCTGGAACACGAAGCCGAAGTGCTCGCGCCGCAGGCGCGTCGCCGCATCGTCGTCGAGCTCGGAAATGCGCGCCTCGCCGAACGAGACGCTGCCGCCGTCGAGCGGCTCCAGTCCGGCAACGATGTTGAGCAGCGTCGACTTGCCGATGCCCGACTCGCCGATCACCGCGACGTACTCGCCCGCGGCGACCTCGAGCGATACCGCGTTGAGGAGAGTCCTTGCGCCGAAGCGCTTGCTGACGTTCTGGAGCCTGAGCATCAGACGCCGAGGTAGCGCCGGTGCAGCTCGGGCTGCGCGCGCAGCCCGGCGCTCGAGCCCTCGAACACCACCTCGCCCTTCACCAGTATCACGCTGCGGTCGGTGATTGCGCTCACCGCGGCGAAGTTCTTGTCGACGAGCACGGTGGCGATTCCGGACTCGCGCACGCGCCGCACGATGTCCCAGATCTCGCGCGCGATCTTCGGCGCCAGGCCCTCGGTCGCCTCGTCCAGGATCAGCAGCTCGGGATTGGTCATCAGCGCGCGGCCGATGGTAAGCATCTGCTGCTCGCCGCCCGAGAGCTGCGCGCCGCCGTGGCCGAGCCGCTCCGCGAGCCGCGGGAAGGTGGCGAGTACGCGCTCGAAGCTCCAGTCGTCGCGCCCGTGCGCGCCGCGGCGTGCCGCCATCACCAGGTTCTCGCGCACCGTCAGGTTGGGGAAGATGCCGCGCCCCTCGGGCACGTAGGCCACTCCCAGGCGCGCGACGCGGTGGGTCGGCGCGCGCGTCACGTCCTCGCCCCCGACCCGCACGGTGCCCTGCCGCGCGCGTACGATGCCGAGCACCGTCTTGATGAGCGTGGTCTTGCCCATGCCGTTCCGGCCCATCAGGCCGACCGACTCGCCGCGGGCGATGGTGAGATCGACCCCGTGCAGGATGTGGCTCGCGCCGTAGTAGGCATGAAGCCCCCGAGCCTCGACCAGCGGCTCAGCCATGGGCCGCCTCCTCGCCAAGATAGGCGTGCTGCACTTCCGGATTGGCGCGGATCTCGGCGGGTGCCCCGCTCGCCAGCACGTTGCCGTTGACCATCACGGTGAGCACGTCGGCGACCGCGAACACCGCGTCCATGTCGTGCTCGACCAGCAGCACCGCGTGCCGCGCCCGCAGCATGCGGATCAGCTCGACCATGCGCGCGGATTCCTCGGCGCCCATGCCCGCGAGCGGCTCGTCGAGCAGGAGCACCCTGGGCTCCGTGGCGAGCGTCATCGCGATCTCGAGCTGGCGCTGCTCGCCGTGCGACAGCGCCGAGGCGGGCACCTGGCCGCGCGCGCCGAGTCCGGCC
>JBAUTZ010000296.1:0-2232 GCA_049582445.1 Burkholderiales bacterium | reverse complement strand
CGCGCCGGCCGTCGACGGTGCGCGCCGTGCGACTGCGCTCGAGCGCGGGCAGCATGAAGGCAGCGGTCTTGCCGCTGCCGGTCTGCGAGGACACCAGCAGGTCGCCGCCTGCGAGCGCCGCGGGAATCGCGGCGCGCTGTACGGCGGTGGGCTCGGCGTAGCCGAGCGAGGCAAGGGTTTCAAGCAAAGACGGGTGCAATCCGAGCGTCGAGAAGCTCATGGTTTTCCTTTCGTGTCATCGGCGCCAACCTGAAGCCGCGATGCCAGAGCGAAAGGGAATCTTTCGACGGGGACTGCGAGAGGGTCGGGACAGCCAACAGAAATCCGCCCGAAGGCGGTGCTGCAACGCAGCAAGGGCCGCACTCTACGCGAAACTGCGGCAAACTGCGAGCACTTTCGGGGGTGCGCATGGACCTTGGACTGAAGGGCAAGGCGGCGATCGTGACCGGCGGCACGCAGGGGATCGGCCGCGCTACGGCGCTGATGCTGGCGCGCGAAGGCGCGTCCGTGGCGATCGCGGCGCGCGGCCGCGAGCTGCTGGACGAGGCCGCGGCCGAGATCCGCGCCGCCGGCGGCAGCGTCGCGCCGATCCAGGCCGACGTGAGCAAGGCCGAGGACTGCGAGCGGCTGGTGGCCGAGACGCTGAAGGCCTTCGGCCGCATCGACATCCTGGTCAACAACGCGGGCACTTCGGCGACCGGCGAGTTCGCGTCGGTGACCGATGCCGCCTGGCAGGCGGATTTCGAGCTGAAGCTGTTCGCCGCGATCCGGCTCGCTCGGCTGGCGATCCCGCACATGCGCCGGCAGGGCGGCGGGCGCATCGTCAACCTCACCAACATCGGCGCCAAGCAGCCGCGCGCGAAGTCGATGCCGACCACGGTGACCCGCGCCGCGGGCCTCGCGTTCACCAAGGCGCTGTCGAAGGAATACGCGCCCGACAACATCCTGGTGAACACGGTGTGCATCGGGCTGGTGCGCGCCGGACAGCACGAGCGGCGGGCCCGCAGCACCGGCAAGCCGGTGGAGCAGCTCTACGAGGCGATGGGCAAGGACATCCCGCTCGGGCGCGTTGGGCGAGCGGAGGAGGTCGCAGCCGTCATCGCTTTCCTCGCCTCGCAGGCCGCGAGCTACGTCACCGGCACCAGCATCAACCTGGACGGCGGCACCTCGGCCGTGCTCTAGCGCGGTGGCCGGACCCGCGCGCGAGCAGTGGGCGAGCCGCGCCGGCTTCGTGCTGGCTACGCTTGGCTGCGCGGTCGGCATCGGCAACATCTGGCGCTTCGCCTACGTCGCGGGCGAGAACGGCGGCGGCGCGTTCCTGCTGGTCTACCTCGTCTGCGTTCTCGCCATCGCCTTGCCGGTGATGCTCGCCGAGTTCGCGCTCGGCAGCCGCACGCGCTCGGACGTGGTCGCGGCGTTCTCCTCCGGACGCTTCCCGCGCGCCTGGCGCCTCGCCGGCGCTGGCGCCGCGCTCGGCAGCTTCCTCATCCTGTCGTACTACTCGGTGGTCGCCGGCTGGGCCTGCAAGTACCTCGCGGGCTACGCGACGGGCGTGTTCCAGGCGCGCCCGCGCGGCGAGGCGGCGGCGCGCTTCGCCGCGTTCATGCGGGAGCCGGTGGAGCCCGTGCTGTGGCACCTCCTGTTCATGGCGGCGACGACTGCGGTGGTCGCCGCGGGCGTGGAGCGCGGCATCGAGCGCGCGAGCCGCGTACTGATGCCGCTACTCGGCGCGGTGGTGCTTGGGCTCGCCGGCTATTCCCTCACGCTCCCAGGCGGCGGCAAGGGCCTCGCGTTCATGTTCGCGCCGGACTGGTCCGCGCTCGCGCGGCCGCAGCTCTACCTCGCGGCGCTCGGCCAGTCGTTCTTCTCGCTCGGCATCGGCATGGGGGTGATGGTCACCTACGCAGGCTACGTGCGCGAGGGCTGGCAGATGCCGCGCGCTGCGCTGCTGACCGTCGTCGGCGACACGTTGTTCGTGCTCGCGGCTGGTGTCGCCGTCTTCCCCGCGGTGTTCGCCTTCGGCCTCGACCCGGCGCAGGGAGCTGCACTTGCCTTCGTGACGCTGCCGCAGGTGTTCTCGCTGATGCCGGGCGGGGGCTGGTTCGCCACCGCGTTCTTCTTCCTGCTCGTCGCGGCGGCGCTCACCTCGGCGGTGTCGCTGCTCGAAGTGGTGGTGGCACTCGGCATGCGCCGGCTCGGCCTCACGCGCGCGAAGGCGGGCATCGCGGCGGG
>JBAUTZ010000295.1:0-5287 GCA_049582445.1 Burkholderiales bacterium | reverse complement strand
TTCGATGCCACTGCGCTACCCGCGGTGGTGTGGGTGTGGATGATGCAGTGCGCGTCGTCGCGCGCGGCGTGGATCGCACTGTGTATGACGAAGCCCGCCTTGTTCACCGGCAGCTTCGAGCCGTCGATCGCGTCACCCCTGGCGTCGACCTTCACCAGGTTGGTCGCCGTGACCTCGCTGTACCACAGGCCGTAGGGGTTGATTAGGTACTGGTGGCCGCCACCGGGAACGCGGGCGGTGATGTGGTTGTAGATCAGCTCGGCCCAACCGAGCCAGTCGAACAGCCGATACAGTGCAGCGAGCTCGAGGCGCGTTTGCCACTCCGCGCCGCTCAATCCCTCGGGCTTGAGGCGCAACAGCTTGTCGCTGAGATCCATGGTCGGTCCCTCCGAATGAGGGCCCGAGTGTACCGTCCTGCGGCGCGCCCGCGCGCGCCCGGTTCGCAGTCCCCTAGGAAGCCTTGACCGTCAGGGCGTTGATCACCTTGCGCACGCCTTCGACCCGCGAGGCGACGCGCGCCGCCTGCTGCGCCTCCTCGTCGCTGCGCACGACCCCCGAGAGCTTCACGGTGCCATCGCGCGTGACGACCTTGATTCCGCTAATGCGCACGGCCTGGTCCATCAGGAGCGCGGCCATCACCTTGGCGGTGGTCCAGGCGTCGCCCGCGTACTCGGCGGCCTTGATGCGCTCGTCCCAGGACATCGCCTTGATGATCTCGTCGTGGTCGAGGCGTCCGTCGTGGTCGTCGTCCGAGCCGGTGAACGCCTGCGGCTCGCCGCCGAGACGGCGCCACTCCTCGAGCGACACGTAGCCGTCGTGATCGGCGTCGTAAGCCCTGCCACCGACAGAGAAGTCATCGGCGCGCGAGGCGGGCGCCACGAGAAACGCCCCCAGGGCCAGCCATGCGATCGCGGTCATGCTCTTTCTAGCCATTTCAACATCCACGAGCGAAGCCCGTGCCATCCATGGCAATCATAGGTATAACAATAGCTTACAAAATAGTCGTAATATTTTACTTGACGAATTTCGTCGCCTTCGCCCGACGCGTTTCGCCGCTCCGAGGCAACCGATTGAACGAGCGGCAAATCGCTGTCGCGGCGCGGCGACGCGGAGCAATAATCGCTAGATGCCGGTCCACAACGCCGATATCGCCCGCGTGTTCGGGGAGATTGCCGACCTGCTCGAACTCGAGAACGCCAATCCGTTCCGCGTGCGAGCCTACCGCAACGCCGCGCGCATCGTCGAAGGGCTGCGCCTCGATCTCGCAGTGCAACTCGCGCAGGGTAAGGCGCTGCCCAAGCTCGCCGGAATCGGCGCCGACCTAAGCGCCAAGATTTCCGAGATCGCGGCTACCGGGACGTGCAAGCTGCGCGAGCAGCTGGGCAAGCGCGCCCCGGCGGGAATTACCGAGCTGCTGCGCATCCCGGGCCTCGGCCCGAAGCGGGTGCAGGCACTGTATCGCGAGCTCGACGTGCATACGCCACAGCAGCTGCAGCGCGCGGCCCAGGATGGACGCCTGCGCGAGCTCGCGGGATTCGGCGCCCGCACCGAGCAGAAGCTGCTGGAGGCGGCGCGCGCCCATGTCTCCAAGGCGCGGCGCTTCAAGCTGGCGCTCGCCGGCGAGTACGCCCGCACGCTGGTCGACTATCTGCGCCAGGCGCCCGGTGCGGGCGAGGTGGTCGCCGCCGGCAGCTTCCGCCGCATGAAGGAGACCGTCGGCGACCTCGACATCGTGGTCAGCGCGCGCGACGCCGCCGGCGTGATGCAGCGCTTCGCCGGCTACGGAGAGGTGAAGGAGATGCTGGCGAGCGGGCCAACCCGCGCCAGCGCCCTGCTCGCGAGCGGCATACAGGTCGACCTGCGGGTGGTGCCGCAGGAGAGCTTCGGCGCGGCGCTGCATTACTTCACCGGGTCGAAAGCGCATAACATCGCAATCCGCAGGCTCGGCCAAGAGCGCGGCCTCAAAATCAACGAATACGGGGTATTCAGAGGCAAGCGCCGTGTCGCCGGTGACACCGAAGCGTCGGTCTATGCCGCTCTCGACCTGCCCTATATCGCGCCCGAGCTGCGCGAGGACCAGGGGGAGATCGAGGCGGCGCGGCGCGGCGCGCTGCCCGGGCTGGTCGCGCGCGAGGATCTCGCCGGCGACCTGCACGCGCATACGAAGGCGACCGACGGGCGCAACACGCTGCGCGAGATGGCCGAGGCGGCGCGTTCCGCCGGCCTGAGCTACCTCGGGATCACCGAGCATTCGCGGCGCGAGGCGATGGCGCACGGCCTCGACCCGGTGCGCCTGGCGAAGCAGATCGACGAGATCGATCGCCTGAACCGCGAGCTGCGCGGCATCACGCTGCTGAAGGGCATCGAGGTGGACATTCTGGAGGATGGCTCGCTCGATCTGCCGGATTCGGTCCTCGGGCAGCTCGATCTGGTGATCGGCGCGGTACACGGCAAGTTCGATCTTTCGCGTGCGCGCCAGACCGAGCGCATCCTGGCGGCGATGGAGCGGCCTTACTTCTCGATCCTGGCGCACCCCTCGGGGCGACTGATCGACACGCGCGAGCCTTACGACGTCGACATGCTGGCGGTGATCCGCAAGGCCCGCGCCAGGGGCGTGTTCCTCGAGCTGAATGCGCACCCCGAGCGGCTCGACCTGACCGACGTGCATTGCCGCATGGCGAAGGACGAGGGTGTGCTGGTGTCGATCGATTCGGACGCCCACGACGTCAACGGCTTCGACAACCTGGCTTACGGCGTCGGTCAGGCCCGACGCGGCTGGCTGGAGAAGAGAGACGTGCTCAACTCCCGGCCGCTGGCCGAAGTCAGGAAGCTGCTTCGATCCGGCCGGCCTCGCAAGCGAGCGGCCTGAACGTTTGCCTCGTTTCGGTGCCTGATGATTGGGTGGAGCATGGATAAGGGGCAAACGCTATGCCGGAACAGACGGTCAGGCGCCTTTCGGGCGCCTTGCTCGATGCGCTCGCCAGGATGTCTCGCACCCGCGCCAACTACTGGCTCGAATCCGTGCTCGATACGGGGCTGGGGCTGGCGCTTCTGATCGAGGGGCTAAGACGCCACGTCCCTCCATGGAGCGCGTCCCTGTTCCTCCTCCTCGGACTGTTCGTCTTCAGCTTCATGGAATATGTCGTGCATCGGTGGGTATTCCACGGCCCGCCGCAGCCCATGGCGCGGGGCCACGCCGCCCATCACCTCGATCCCCTCGGGCACGAAGCGCTGCCGTTCTTCGTGCCGGCGCTGGTGCTCGCCTGCGTGACCGGACTATCCATGCTGGTGATGCCCGCGGGCGACGCCTGGCTGCTCTCGAGCAGCATTGCGTTCGGATATGTCGCTTACGGCGTGGGCCACTTCATGATCCACCACCGGCGCTTCCGCCATCCCCTGGTGCGCAACTGGGCCGCGCGCCATCACATCCATCACCGTCACCCTGATCGCAATTTCGGGGTGACGAGCGCGCTGTGGGATACGGTGCTGGGAACGCGTTACGTGCGGGCGCGTTCTCGCTGATCGACCTCGTTCGCGAGCGCGCGCACCGCGTCCGACACCTCGACGCGGTAGCCCGGCTCGGCGCGCTCGAGGCTGCGCAGGCGCGCGGGTAGCCGCGTGAGCTCCTCGCGCGCATGGACACGGATCGCCTCCAGCGCCGGCGGTGGGGCCAGGCGCTTGCCCGCGCGCATCGCGGGGCGCAGCAGCGGCGCGCCTGCGTGCTCCTCGGTGGCGAGCGCGATCAGGTCGCCTTCGTCCGAGCGGAACACCTGCTTGCGGCCCGGCCATGTGGCCTTGCCCTCCGAGCGCTTGCGCCGCGCGATTCCGGCGTACTCCTGCAGCTTGTAGGCGCAGTCCAGCCCGGGCGCGTCCGACGAAGTCACCAGGCTAGTGCCCACGCCGTAACCGTCGATCGGCGCCGGGAAGAGTTTCTCCAGCTCGTATTCGTCCAGGCCGCCGCTGGCGAAGATGCGGATCGCGCCGCAGCCGCCGCGGTCGAGGATCGCGCGGACCTTGCGCGCGTGGTCTGCGAGGTCGCCCGAATCGAGCCGCACCGCCCGGATGCGGATGCCCTCGCGCTCGAGCTGCGGTGCGAGCTCGACCACCTTCTGCGCGCCGGCCTCGGTGTCGTAGGTGTCGATCAGCATGGTGGTGTTGTCGGGATGCGCCCGCGCGAAATCGAGGAATGCGTCGGTCTCGCGCTCGTGTGCCTGCACGTAGGAGTGGGCCATGGTGCCGTACAGCGGGATGCCGAAGCGCTTGCCGGCGAGTACCGTCGCGGTGCCGCCGAAGCCGGCGAGGTACGAGGCGCGCGCCGCGAGCAGCCCGGCCTCGGCACCGTGCGCGCGCCGCAGGCCGAAATCGACCAGCAGCTTGCCCGGCGCGGCGAGCACGCAGCGCGCCGCCTTGCTGGCGATGAGCGAGGAAAAATGCAGCAGCGCGACCACTCGCGTCTCGACCAGCTGCGCCTGCGGCAGCGGCGCGGCGATGCGCAGGATCGGCTCGTCGCAGAAGAAGGGCGTACCCTCGGGCATGGCGTCGACGTCGCCGGTGAAGCGCAGCTTGGCGAGCCAGTCGAGGAAACGGGCGTCGAATCCCGGCTGCATCGCCAGCCACCCCAGCTCCTCATCGGTGAAATGCAGGTTCTCGAGGAACTCGAGCACTTGTTCGAGCCCGGCGGCGATGAAGAAATTGCGCTTGGCGGGCAGCTTGCGCACGAAGAACTCGAACGCCGCGACCTCCTGCATGCCGCGCTCGAAGTACGACTTCAGCATCGTAAGCTGGTACAGATCCGTGAGCAGCGCGCTCGCTCCCGGATCGCGCTCAGGCGCGTTCATGCGGGCTCCAGTCGCGCGCCCGCCTTGCTCATGGCGTCGAGCGCACGCGCGCCATCGCCGGGCTGGACATCGACCGCGCGCACCGCGTCGGTCAGCACGACCACTTCGAAGCCCGCCGCGCGCGCATCGAGCACCGTGTTGAGCACGCAATAGTCGGTTGCCAGGCCGCCGACGATGACGCGGCGCACGCCCTTGCGGTGCAGCTGTGCCGCGAGATCGGTGCCGCCGAAGGCGGAGTAGGCGTCCGCATCCGGGGTGCTCGCCTTGGAGACCACGCCCGCGGACGCGGACAGGGCGAGCGCCGCGGCGAACTCGGCGCCTTTCGTTCCGGCAATGCAGTGCGGCGGCCAGGGTCCGCCGCGCGCCTTGAAGGAGCAGTGATTCGCGGGATGCCAGTCGCGCGACACGAAAACGGGGCGCCCGGCGCGCTCGAAGGCGCGCATCGCCGC
>JBAUTZ010000294.1:0-7304 GCA_049582445.1 Burkholderiales bacterium | reverse complement strand
CGGGGAGATCTTGACTTCGCCCGTGCGGCCGTCGACAGCCACATACAGTCGATCCCGCGATTTCTCAGTAGCGAACACCATGCCGTAGTAAGGCTCGCGTCCGTGGACCACGAGAGTGACCGGAATCGCGGCCGAAAGCCGGTAACGCATACCGCGCTTCTGGACGGCCTTCACGGCGCGCTGTCGCGCTTCGTCCGCCCCGATACTGAGCCGGAGATCGATGGCATCGGCAGGGAAATCGAACAGGCCCAGCTCCCAGTACACCACCTCGCCGGTGATCCCGTTCACCCCCACTTCGAAGGACTCGTTGCCCAGGACCGGAACGCCGCGCGCCTTCCGGATCCACTTGCCCACATACATGCCCGCGGATAGGCGAAGACTGAGCGGATGGAGTTCCGCGCGCATTTCCGCATCGACCTCCCGCTCGAAAACCTTCCGGGCGATGGCGCGCGCCTCGGTGCTCGCGATCCGCACCTTACCCCCCTTCGGGAGCCTTCGTTCGTCTTTGAAGCCGAACACGCGCACGCGCCCCTGGCGACCGTAGTCAAGAACGTCCACAAGCACGGCCAGACCCACCGCGCGATCGAAGTTCACGCCGACTTTCCCGTTCACGTTATCGAAGGACTTGGGGAGTCGCGTTGTGCCAAGGTACTGCTGGGCGGTTCGGATGACGGCTGCCTGGAGGTCCGGGCTCGCCGAAAGGTCGATGCTCTCGTCAAAACCGCCGTGGGCTGCCGCCTCCGCCGCCCACAGGAGAAGACCGCCCATCAGGAAGATCAGTCGCTGGCTCACTCGGTTTTTGCGCCCGCTACTCATATCGCTAGAGGCCAAGGTACGCTTTGCGCACATGCGGATGCGCCGCCAGCTCGTCTGCCGGGCCCTCCATGACGATTCGCCCGGACTCGAGCACGTAAGCCCTGTCGGCCAGGGAAAGAGCTTTCTGAACGTTCTGTTCGACGACGATGATCGTGACACCCTCGCTCCGTAAGGCGCGGATGGCCTCGAAGATCTGGCTCACGATCTTCGGCGCCAAGCCCAGCGACGGCTCATCCAAGAGGAGAAGGGTCGGTCGAGACATGAGGGCTCGGCCGATCGCCAGCATCTGCTGTTCACCGCCGGAGAGATATCCCGCCGGTTGCGTCTGCCGCTCGC
This sequence comes from Burkholderiales bacterium, assembly GCA_049582445.1. Classification (GTDB taxonomy): domain Bacteria; phylum Pseudomonadota; class Gammaproteobacteria; order Burkholderiales; family SG8-39; genus DAHVFK01. The sequence goes on along the minus strand of JBAUTZ010000294.1, from coordinate 6,152 downwards.
GCAGCACCGGAAAGAGCGTCATGATTTCTTCGAGTCGTTGCCGCAGTGTGGCGCGGGCGCCTCTGTGATAAGCCCCCATCTCGAGATTCTCGCGAACCGACATCCGCGAAAAGATGCGTCGTCCCTCCGGGACCAACGCCACACCCCGCGTGACAATCTCGTAGGGCGGAAGGGTGTGGATCGCGCGACTCAGGAATTCAATGCTGCCCCGGGCCAGCGGGAGCAGGCCGGCCACAGCATTGAGCAGCGTCGTCTTGCCCGCCCCGTTGCTGCCGAGCACCGCCACCAGCTGGCGCGCTTCCGCCGTGATCGAGACGTCCCAGAGGGCTTGCACGCCTCCGTAGAAAACGCTAAGGCCGGAGAGCTTGAGCATATTCCTCCCCCAAGTACGCCTCGATTACCGTGGGGTTCTTCACCACGTCATCGGGCTTCCCGTCGGCAATGCGCTCCCCGTTCGAGAGGACCACTACTCGATCGGAGACGTTCATGACCGCTCGCATTACATGCTCGACCAGGATGACGGTCGTCCCCAATTCGTCCCGTACGCGCCGGATAATCTCCAAGTACGTATCCACCTCTGTTGGATTGAGCCCCCCCATGACTTCGTCAAGCAGGAGGAGTTCCGGCTGCGTGGCTAGTGCCCGAGCCATCTCAAGGCGCTTTAGCTCCTCCAGAGTGAGCTGGGCCGGCAGCGCCGCGGCGCGCGGCCCGAGCCCGGTCGCCGCCAGCCAGACGGCAGCCTCGGCCCGGGCGTGGTCAATTCGCGCCTCGTGTCGGCGTCCAAACATCGAAGCCACCATGACGTTATCGAGAGCCGTGAGCGTCGCGAAGGGACGCACGATCTGATAGGTCCGGGCAATGCCAAGACTGCAGATCGTGTGACTCGCCAGAGAGGTAATGTCCCGACCCGCGAAGACGACTCGCCCCTCTTCAGGACGCAGGAGCCCAGAGATGACATTGAACAGGGTTGTCTTTCCAGAACCGTTCGGACCGATCAGGCCGACGATTTCGTGCTGTTGAACTGACAAATCAATTCGGCTGAGGGCGGTCACTCCGCCGAATCGCTTCGTGACGCCGGCAATTTCCAGGTATGCCGCCATGGATCAGCCCGCGCGATGCTTCCACCTGCCGAGGAGCCCGGCGGGCAGGTATCGCACCACGATCATGAGAATCGCTCCGAACAAGACCAGCTTCACCGATCCGGTGATGGTCAATTCGATAATTTCGCTGAGCAGAACGAGGAGTGCGGCCCCCAGAACCGGACCGAGCACCGTGCCCGCCCCACCGAGAATCGTCATGAGAATGACGTTGATCGAGATGGCAGGCTCGAATACGGCCTCAGCGTCGATATAGGTGATGTAGTACGCCCAAAGCCCCCCAGCGACGCCCGGAAAGAACGTGCTCAGCATCAGCGCGCGCATTTTCAGCCGAATCGTTGGAACGCCCAGCGTTCCGGCAGCGTCCTCGCTGTCACGGATGGCCGCGAGACCGTAGCCCAGCCGGGACTGCCTGATCCACACGGCCACAAGCAGCGTGGCAAGCATCACGGTCAGCATCGCGAGATAGAGCAGAGATTTGATCGTACGAACGTCGTACGACTCCGGGGGCTGGACGTAGAGACCGAGCCCCCCTCCGGTGAATTGCCAGTTTCGCGCAATGAGTTGGAAGATAAACCCCAAACTCATGGTGGCAATCGCAAAGTATTCTTCACGCAATCGCAGCGTGGGATACCCGACGGCCGCAGCCAGGACGGCGGCGATCAATCCTCCAAGCGGCGCGGTGAGGAACGGTGAGAGCCCGAAGTCGCGGAAAAGGATGGCGGTGGTGTAGGCTCCCACTCCAAAGAATGCGCCGTGGCCAAAGCTCGGGTAGCCCGTGAATCCGCCGAGAAAGTTCCACGCGGACGCCATGGTGATGTACATCGAGATGACGAGCAGAAGGTGGACGATGTAGATCGGCGGCTTGGCCAGCAACACCAGCGCGGCAAGAACAGTGCCGGCTACGACGACGATGATTTGACGGCGCATCACCCAGTTTTTCCAAACAGCCCGGCCGGCCGGATCCAGAGGGTCAGCAGCAGCAGGACATAGGCCACCAGCTCGGCCCAGACCGCGGGGAAGAAGGTGGCGGTCAGACTTTCTGCCACGCCCAGGACTGCGGCTCCGCCCAACACACCGCTAATGCTACCGACGCCGCCGAGCACCACGATGCAGAAGAGTTTGCCGATCCACAGCAGGTGCAGGGCAGGATAGAAGGCATAGACGAGCCCCAGCACCGTTCCGCCGACCGCAGTGGTACCGACGCCCAACAGGAACGCGATCATGGAAACCTGGTCGGTGTTCACTCCCATGAGGAGCGCGGCCTGACGGTCCTGCATCGTGGCCCGGATCGCCTTGCCCGTAAATGACTGCCTTAGGAAGACCGAGAGAGCCGCCACAACGAGGCACGAGACGACGAAAGCCGTTAGTCGCGTCGCCGAGAGGATCACGGGGCCAAATTGGATCGAGCTGGCGGAGTAGAAAGGGGTGAGAGAGCGGGGGTCCCCACTCCACACGAGGAGCATCACGCCCTCCAGAAAGTTTGCGAACCCGAATAGCAGCAGCAAGGAGATGAGTGGCGGTCCCCCCAAGACCGGCCGCACCAGGGCGCGGAACATGATGGCCCCGATTAAAAGAGCCGCCGGGACCGAGAAAACCAGGGAGACAACCGGATCGAAGCCAAACCTCGTAAACGCGGTATAGGCAATGTAGGCGCAAAGAAGCGCGATGGCAGGGTGGGCCACGTTGATGATCTTCATGACCCCAAAAATTATCGAAAGCCCTACCGCCATCGCGGCATAGATGCCGCCGACGAGGAGCCCCGTTACGACCGCCTGCAAGACGGTAGTTAAGAGGCCCACGCGGGACTCTTCCGGTGAGCGTCTACCAGGATGCGGGCTTCGGGTAGACGATGTCCTTCCCTTCGATCGGCTCGTGCAGGACGCGGTCCTGCTTTGGCCAGACGACGACCCGCTTGCCGTTCACCCATTGGACGTCTAGCAGCGTAGAAATCACCGGCATGCCGTTCTCAGCAAATCTCGTCGGACCCACGACGAGATCGAAGGAATGGCTACGGATGTAGTCCCGGAGTTTCTCCTGGTCGAGACTCTTCGTGGCGGTGATTGCCTGTTCGTACACCTGGAGGGAGGCCCACGCCAAAGCCACCTTATCGTATATGTCCTCGTGGAACTTCGCCTCGTAGAGCGCCGCGAGCTCCTTGGCCCCCTTGTAGGGAACCCCTGGCTCCCAGTGAGTGGTGCCGAGAGTGTAGTTTGCCACGTCACCCAAGATGCTCCCCCAGGCTCGGTTTGGCGGTCCATCGGACATCCAGAGGATCTTGGCGTTAACCCGAAGTTCTTTTAGCGTCCGGGCGATCAGGACTCCGTCCGAAAGGTAGCCGCAATTCAGGATCGCATCGGGATTGGCGGCCTTGATCTTGCTGACCAGCGGTGTGGCATCCGACATGGTCGGTGAATACGCCTCGTCGAGGAGAAGCTTGACACCGCTCGCGGCCGCTCGCGTTCTGACGCCCTGCGCACATCCTTGTGCCCAGAGGCTGTTGTGGTAGGTGAGCGTCGCGGTCTTAGGCCGCTTGTCGGCCTGGAGGGACTGAATCCACTCGAAAAGGTTCTGGGAGTGCTGGTTGTCGACCGCGGTCATGGTGCTATAGATCCACTTGTTGCCGCGTTGGAAGATGGGCTCGGCACAGCCACCACCCTCGACGAAGAGCTTGTTGTATTTCTGAGCCACCGTTGCCACTGGGGCCACAATGCCGCTGGACCACGGACCCAGGAGAAAGTCGACCTGGTCGACGGTGATCAGCTTTTCGTAGCGACTAATGGCTTCATTTGGATTGGACTTGTCGTCGTAGAGGATGAGCTTGACGGGCGTGCCCAGAATTCCGCCCCGCCTGTTGACGTCGTCCACCCAGAGTTCATATCCCTTCTTGTAATAGGCCCCGTCGAAAGATGCAGGACCCGTGAGCGCCACCGCACCGCCGAAAACGATCTCCTTTTTCCCGAGGGACTGGCCCTCCACCGATGCGGTGAGCGACGCCGCCAGAAGGCCGACGGCGACCCGCGCGAACGACCACTTTCTCCCAATCATGATCCTGCTCTCCCCATTCCTGTACGGTGCTTGCTGCGATCCTGCCCCATTGCTGCCGCGTGCCCTTAACCTAGGGCAAATCGTAGTAAGGGCTGCCGAGATTGAATATGATTCTTTCGGATCTATCGGAGCATTATTTGATGCTGGATAACACGCGAGAGACAGTGGCACCAAGGCGCGGCGCTTGAGGGTCGTCGCGCACGGTCTCGCCGCAGTTTTGACGACTGTCTGTCTGGCGAACGCGCGGGCTGATGCGACGCCTGTCGAGTTCTCGCCAAGGGTTTGGCTGTCTCCAGGCATGTATTCGTTTCATTTCGACCGCAGCAAGGACCTTCGTAACGCCAACCCGGGCTTGGGCGTCGAAGTGACGCTTGCACCGGAGCACGTGGTGATGGGCGGGACTTTCATCAACAGCCGCGACGCGCGCTCCCACTATGCCGCTTACGCCTGGCGCCCCTTGCAGGGCCGCTGGGCGGGACTCGATGTGGGCGCCGGGGTCATCCTGGCGGCGATGGACGGCTATCCGACCTACAGGGAAGGAGGATGGTTCGTTGCGCCGCTGCCCGTGGTTTCCCTCGAAGGGCGCTACCTCGGAGTGAATCTCAGCGTCATCCCGACGCTGAGCAACCGGATCGACGGCGCATTCGTGGTCCAGCTCAAGCTGCGCGTCTGGTGATCGCGCCGGGCGCGCGAGGCTTCAGCGCACCAGCTGGTTGATTTCGATGATCGGCAGCAGGATGGCGAGCACGATCATGAGCACGATGCCGCCCATCGCCAGGATCATCGCCGGCTCTAGAAGGGTCAGGAACACCGCCAGGCGACGCTCGAGTGCCTGCGCCCCCAGGCGCGCGGCACGCTCGAGCATCTGCGCCAGCTTTCCGCTCGCTTCCCCGCTCGCCACCAGGTGCATGAGTAGCGGCGGGAAGGCGCCCGTTTCGCCAAGTGCGCGCGCGAGGCCCGCGCCCTCGCGCACCCGCTCCATCGCGCGCTCCACGGCCTGCCTCATCGACAGGTTTTCCATCGCCCGGGCCCCCGCCTGCAGCGCGGAGAGCAGCGGCACGCCGCCGCCGACCACGATCGAAAGCGTGCTCGCGAAGCGCGAGGTATTGGCGCTGCGCACCAGCGCGCCGAGCCAGGGCAGGCCCAGGAGCGTCGAATGCCAGGCGCGGCGCAGCGGCTCGCGCCGCAGCGCGAAGTGCGCGCCGAGCATTGCGGCGACGACGAGCGCCACGAGGTACGGCCACGCGGCGTGGAAGAAATCGCTCAACGCGATCAGCGCGCGGGTCAGGAGCGGCAGGCTCTGGCGCGACTGCTGGAACACCTGCACTACCTGCGGCACGACGTAGGCGAGCAGCCCCGTCACCACCAGGATGGCCACGGTCGTCACCAGCGCGGGGTAGAGCAGCGCGAGGCTCACCTTCTGCTTCAGCGCCTGCCGCGCGTCGAGGTAGTCGGCGAGGCGCTGCATGATCGCGGGCAGGGCACCCGATTCCTCGCCGGCCCGGATCAGCGCGCGATAGAAATCCGGGAAGCTCGATTCGTAGCTTCCCATGGCGCCGGCAAGGCTCAATCCGGCGGCGAGCTCGGCCTTCACGCCGGCGAGGAGGTCCCTTGTCTTCGGTTCGGACGCCTCCTCGGCGAGCGCGGTGAGCGACTGCTCGATGGTCAGCCCGGACTCGAGCAGCGTCGCAAGCTGCCGCGTCACGAGACTGAGCTCGGTGGCGGATAGTCCCCGTGACCGCGTCTGGCGCTCGCGGCCGCGGGTGCGCAGTGGCTGCACCGCGGCCGGGAGCAGGCCCTGAGCCCGCAGCTGCGAGCGCACCTGGCGCGCGTTGTCGGCCTGCACGACGCCCGATACGGTACGGCCGGCCGCGTCGAGCGCTTCGTAGCGGAAGGCTTCCACGCCGCTTGCTACTCGCGCGTGACGCGCACGATTTCCTCCAGGCTGGTCGCTCCCTTGAGGACCCAGCGCAGCCCGTCCTCCCGGAGCGGCCGCATTCCGCGCGC
>JBAUTZ010000293.1:0-3086 GCA_049582445.1 Burkholderiales bacterium | reverse complement strand
TGGGGGGGCGCTCGAGCGCCTACTTCGCGGCGAAGAATCCCTCGCGCGCGGCGGGGCTCGTGTTGGTCGACTACTCGCCCGACAACGCGCCCGCCGGCTCGAAGCGCACCGCGCAGACGGTGGCCGGCACGCCGGAGATGTTCGCCTCGATCGACGAGGCGATGCAGTATTTCAAGGCCGGACCGGAGAAACGCGCGCGCTTCGAGGCGTACCTCGCGCCCGTCGCGGGCGGCTACGCCGTGAAGCGCGACACGCACTTCCGCGACCAGTTCAGGAAAGTGATCGAGACCGGCGAGCGCCCGAAGCTCGGCGTCGACATGTGGCAGGTGCTCGCCGAGCTGCGCTGCCCGGTGCTCGTCACGCGCGGCGCGCGCTCCGACATGGTCGCGCCGGAAACGGTGGCCAGGATGCAGGCCGCCAACCCGCGCATCCGCGTGGTGGAAGTCGACGCCGGCCACAACGTCGCCGGCGAGAATCCTGCCGGGTTCCTCGCGGCGGTGAACCCTTTTCTCGCTTCGCTCAAGGAGGCCAGCCATGAATACGCGCGGCATTGACCATCTCGCCATCGTCACCGACGACATGCCGACGGCGCTCGATTTCTACACCCGCGTAATGGGATTCCGGCTGGTGCACGCGCGGCGCGTGCCCTACGAGCAGGACCGCTGGCAGCCGCCCTACGACAACCTGCGGCACTATTTTTTCGACATGGGCAACGACTCCCTGTTTGCGATCTTCGAGTACCCGAAGGGGCTGCCGCGCCAGAACCGCGACCACGTCGGCGGCATGCAGCACGTCGCGTTCCACGTGCCGGCGGACAGGTTCGACGCCATGCTCGCGCACGTGAAGAGCTGCGGCGTGCACGTGGTCGGCCCGGTGTCGCTCGGCGGGCGCTTCTGGTCGGCGTACTTCCTCGACCCGTTCGGCACGCGGCTGGAGCTCGCCACCAGCCACACCGAGAAGCCGATGTCGAACATCGAGTCGGTGCTGCAGACCGAGGAAGAAGCGCGCGCCGAGCTCGAGACGCTGTTCTCCGACCCGAAAGAAGTGGAGCATTGGCTCGCCCAGATGCCGTTCAAGAAAGAACCCGTCACCGCCTGATCCAGGAGGAGAAGTCATGAAGCTGAAGCACACCGCATCGGCCGCCACCCTGGCACTCGTGCTCGCCGCGCCCGCCGGCGCGCAGACCGAGCTCAAGTTCTCGACCTTCGTGCCGCCGACCCACGGCTTCGTCACCGACGTGCTGCAACCGCTCGGCCAGGAAATCGAGAAGAAATCCGGCGGCAAGGTCACGGTGCGCGTGTTCGCCGGCAACTCGCCGTTCGGCAAGGTCGAGAACCAGGCCGACCAGGTGAAGCAGGGCGTGGTCGACCTCGCCTTCGGCCTGAACGGCATCCCGCGCGGCCGGTATCTGCGCACCTCGATCATGGAGATGCCGTTCGTCGCCGAGAGCTCGGACCTCGCCTCGCGCACGCTGTGGGTCATGGCGAAGGGCCCCCTTGCCGAGGACTGGAAGGACTTCAAGCTCGCCGCGCTGCATTGCCACAACCCGGGCCTGTTCCACACGCGCGACAAGCCGCTCAGGAGCATCTACGACGTGAAGGGCCTGCGCATGCGCGCCCCCAACCCGCCGACGCAGGACCTGCTCGCCTTCCTCGGCGCGACGCCCGTGGGCATGCCGCCGGGGCAGGTGTACGAGAACCTGGAGAAAGGCGTGATCGACGGCGCGGTGTTCCCCTGGGACGCGATCAAGGGCTTCCGCCTGGAGAACCTGCTCAAGGTGCACCTCGACGCGCGCGTGTACTCGAGCTGCTTCCACCTGGTGATGAACCCGCAGCGCTTCGCTTCCTATCCGCCCGAGGTGCAGAAGGCGATCGACAGCTCGATCGGCCAGCCGCTCGTCGACAAGTTCGGCGAGTGGTGGAACGGCTGGGACAAGGCCGGCTTCGAGGCCGCGATGAAGGCGGGCGGCTCGCTGCAGGAGGTCTCCAATGCCACGCGCGAGAAGTGGCGCGCCGAGTTGAAGCCCGTGGTCGACCAGCAGCTCTCCAAGCTGGAGAAGGAAGGCGTGCCCAACGCCCGCGCCATCTACGACCAGATGCTCCAGACGGAAGCCCAGCTCGCGAAGAAATAGCGATCGAACGAGAAAATGGGGTCAGATCCCATTTTGGCCTCGAAAAATGGGATCTGACCCCATTTTCCGGGTGGCGGACGCGGTCGCCCGCTGGCTCGCCTACGCCGGGATGGCGCTGCTGTGCGCCGCGATGCTGGTGCTGATCGTCGACATCGCCACGCGCAGGACGCTCGGCTTTTCGATCCTCGGCACCATCGACCTCACCCAGCTCGGCGTCATGGGCTGCGTGTTCCTCGCCATGCCGCTCGCGTTCCTGCGCGGCACGCACGTCGGGGTCGAGTTCCTCACCGACCGCCTGCCGCCCCCGCTGCTGCGCACGCTCAAGTTCGCCTGCGGGATCGTCGGCGCCCTGTTCATGCTGGCGCTCGCCTGGTACGGCCTCGCCCAGGCGCGCATCCAGCTCGCGCAGGGCGACCAGTCGGTGACGCTCGGCATCCCGATGATCCTCTACTGGGCGCCGCTCCTCGTCGGCAGCTTCGCCTCGGCGGCGACCGCCGCCATCGCCGCGGTCGCGGCGCTGCGCGCCGCAGAGACCGCCTGATGCAGGGCCCGGCGCTCGGCCTCGCCGGCTTCGGCGCGGTGCTCCTGCTGATCGCGCTGCGCATCCCGATCGGGATCTCGATGGGGGTAGTCGGGGCGCTCGGCTACGGCCTCACCTACGGTTGGTCGAGCCTCGCCTTCGTGCTCGGGCGCGCGCCGTTCGACTCGGTGTTCCCGGTGAGCCTGTCGGTGGTGCCGCTGTTCGTCATGATGGGCGTGTTCGCCGGGCGCGCCGGACTGTCGCAGAGCCTGTACAACCTCGTCGCCGCGTTCGTCGGTCACCTGCGCGGGGGCCTCGCACTCGCCACCATCGGCGCGAGCGCGCTGTTCGGCGCGGTGTGCGGCTCGTCGATCGCCACCGCCGCCACCATCGGCCGCATCGCGCTGCCCGAGATGCGCCGCCACGGCTACGACG
>JBAUTZ010000292.1:0-11441 GCA_049582445.1 Burkholderiales bacterium | reverse complement strand
ACTAAAATTGCGGTCCCCTGCCGAGGTGGCGGAATTGGTAGACGCACTAGGTTCAGGTCCTAGCGGTGGCAACACTGTGGGGGTTCGAGTCCCTTCCTCGGCACCAGACTCGGCAAAGCAAGATTCTATCTTGCTTCGAGCGCAGCCGCCGCAACGCATAATACGAAGCAAGGCGCCCGGTTGACGAACGGAACATGCGATCACTCCTCGAGCCCGCCCTGCAAGACATGGCCCAGCGCTCGGGCAAGTCGTTCGCCGTGCGCTTCTCGAACGGCCGCGAGCTGCGTTGCGGCACCGGTGAGCCGGCTTTCACCATCGCGTTCCGCTCTGGCGCAGCGGAGCTCCGCACCGCCCTTTTCAGGCATATCGGGCTGCTAGAGTCGTACTTCGACGGCCAGCTCGACCTCGAAGGCAGCCTGCGCGATGCGCTCGCTGCCGGCATGATCGGCGAATTCAGTACCAACAACTGGCTGGTCTCGATCCGCAACCGCTGGCACGAGCTGCGCTTCTCGAATGCGAGCTGGGACCAGGCGAAGAAGAACGCGCGCTTTCACTATGCGCTCGGCACCGAGTTCTACCGGCTGTGGCTCGACGATGCGCTCATGATGTACACCTGCGCCTACTGGAAGGAAGGCACGCGTACGATCGAGGAAGCGCAGCAGAACAAGATCGACCACGTATGCCGCAAGCTGCGGCTCGCGCCGGGCGAAAGCGTGGTCGATGTCGGCAGCGGCTTCGGCGGCTTCATGTTCCGCGCGCACGAGCGCTGCGGCGTGCGCGTCACCGGGATCAACAACACCCCAGAGCAGGTCGCGATGGTGCAGGACGAGATCTCGCGCCGCGGGCTTGGCCATGCGCTCGAGGTGCTCGACACCGATTTCAGGGACACGCGCCGCGAGTACGACAAGGTGGTTTCGATCGGCACGCTCGAGCATGCCGGACGCGATCAGCTCGTCGAGGTCGTAAAGGCGCACGCCAGGTTCCTCAAGCCGGGCGGCCTGGGCATGCTGCACTTCATCGGCCACGTCGGCCGCTTCGAGACCGAGTTCTTCATCCGCAAGCACGTGTTCCCGGGCGGCTGGATTCCGAGCCTCGCCGAAACCATCGAAGCCATGGAGCAGGCCGGTCTGGAGGTGATCGACGTGGAAAACCTGCGCCGCCACTACGCGCTGACGCTCGACGCCTGGGCGGAGCGTTTCGACCGCAACTGGGAGAAAATCGCGGCTCTCGACCCCAGGCGCTTCGACGAGCGCTTTCGCCGCATCTGGCGCATTTACCTGTACGGGTGCGCTGAGATGTTCCGCGCCCCGACCGCCTACACTCACCTCTTTCAGATCGTGTTCAGCCGCGGCAACATCACCCCCGCCAGCTATCCCATGAGCCGCAGCCACCTGTACCGCGGAGACGCGTGAGCGACCCGTCCGCCCTGTACGCCGAGCGGCGCGACCGGCTCGCCGCCCAGCTGCACGAGGGCGAGGGCATCGTTGGGCTGGCCAAGGACACTTCGAACCTGTTCCGCGACCGTGCGGAAATTTCCAAGCGCAGGCTCGACGTGCGCCAGTTCCGCAACGTCCTGCGGGTCGACGCGGAAGCCGGGCTGCTCGAGGCCGAGGGCATGGTGCCCTACGAGACGCTGGTCGACGCCTGCCTCGAGCGAGGGGTGATGCCGGCGGTGGTCCCCGAGCTGAAAACCATCACGCTGGGCGGCGCGGTCGCAGGGGTCGGCGTCGAGTCGTCCTCGCACCGCTACGGCCTGGTGCACGAGACCGTGCTCGAGCTCGAGGTCCTGACGGGCGATGGCCGCATCCTGGTGTGCACGGCCGACAATGCGCATTCCGACCTTTTCTACGGCATCCCGAATTCCTACGGCACCCTGGGCTATGCCCTGCGCGTAAAGGCTCGCGCCGTGCCGGTGAAGCCTTTCGTCCGTCTCGAGCACCTGCCGTTCCGCGATCCGGCGGCGTTCTTCGAGGCGCTCGAGTCGCACTGCCTCGCGGACGACGCCGACTTCATCGACGGCACGGTATTCGGGCCGGATCGCCTCTACCTGACGCTCGGGCGATTCGCCGCCGATGCACCGTACGCCAGCGACTACACCTATCGGCACATCTACTACCGCTCGATTCCGGAGAAGCGCGAGGACTGGCTCAGCGTGCGCAACTTCATCTGGCGCTGGGACACCGACTGGTTCTGGTGCTCGAAGAACGTCTACGCCCAGAATCCTATCGTGCGCCGCCTGCTCGGGCGCAAGCGACTGGGCTCGCGCACCTACACCCGCATCATGCGCTGGAACAGCCGCGTCGGCCTGACGCGGCGGCTCGAGCGCATGCGGGGCCTGCACTCGGAATCCGTGATCCAGGACGTCGACGTTCCGGTCGCGCACGCTGCGCAGTACCTCGAGTTCCACGCGCGCGAGATCGGCATCTGGCCACTGTGGACCTGCCCCATCCGCCCGAGCGAAAACGCTTCGCGCTTCGTCCTGTATCCGCTCGGGCACGGAACGACCTACGTGAACTTCGGTTTCTGGGACGTGGTCCGCACAAGCGCCGAAACGGAGCCGGGCCACTACAACCGGATGATCGAGGACAAGGTGGTCGAGCTCGGCGGCATCAAGTCGCTCTACTCGCAGAGCTTCTTCCCGCGCCAGGAGTTCGACCGGGCCTACGGCGGCGACGCGTACTACCGGCTCAAGGAAAAGTACGATCCGGGGCGGGTGTTCCCGGAGCTCTACGACAAGTGCGTGCTAGGCCACTGAGCCTAGTGGTCTTCGATCCTCGGGACCGATTCCTCGGCGGGCTCGCCGGTTTCAGGATCGATCCATTCGGCCACGCCGAGCTCGGCCTCGGCCTCTTCCAGCGTCTCGCTCGGCTCGTAGTCTGTATCACCCTCGGCGGCTTCACCGCCGGCCTGCATGTCCGCGATGGCTTCCTCGAGCGTATCGAACGGGCCGTACTCTTCACCCGTGTCGGCGGCCTGCCAATAAAATCCGTTCGGTCGCTCGACGATACGAGTGCGCTCGTCCTCCTGAGGACGTTGCGGGATCTTCTTGGTCATCGCTGTTGCCTCTTCGCCTTTTTCGTTCGGGACCAATCCTACGCCCTGGCGCGTGCTTCGCAAAGCCCCTAGAGCGAAGCCGCGAAAGGATGGCGCATGACGATCGTCTCGTCTCGATCCGGACCAGTGGAGATCAGGTCGATCGGCACGCCGGTAAGCGCCTCGATGCGGGACAGATAGGCCCGTGCCGCCCCGGGCAGCGCTCCGAAGTCCTTCAACCCGACCGTGCTCTCCATCCACCCCTCGATGTCTTCGTACACGGGGATGCAGCGCGCCAGTTCTTCGGCCCCCACCGGGAGGATGTCGCTCAGCTTGCCGTCGATCTTGTAGCCGACGCAGATTTTCACCGCCTCGACGCCGTCGAGCACGTCGAGCTTGGTGATGCACAGGCCCGAAACGCCGTTCAACTGGATCGAGCGCTTGAGCGCGGCGGCGTCGAACCAGCCCGTGCGCCGCGGGCGACCTGTGACCGACCCGAACTCATGCCCCCGCTCAGCGAGATGACGGCCGATCTGATCGGTGAGTTCGGTCGGGAACGGGCCGCTGCCGACGCGCGTGGTGTAGGCCTTGGTGATGCCGAGAACGTAATGCAACTGCTGTGGCCCGACGCCGGCTCCCGCGGCCGCCGCGCCCGCGACGCAGTTCGACGAAGTGACGAACGGATAGGTTCCGTGGTCGATGTCGAGCAGGCTGCCCTGCGCGCCCTCGAACAGCAGGTTCTTGCCTTCGCGGTTGGCCTCGTAGAGCGCGCGCGGCACGTCGGCCACCAGCGGAGCGATGCGCGGCGCGAGCGCCAGCGCGTCCTCGAGCGTTTTCCTGAAATCGACCTCGGGCTGGTGGTAGTAGTTCTTCAACACGAAGTTGTGGAAATCGAGCAGCTCCTGCAGCTTCTCGGCAAAACGCACGGGCTTGAACAGGTCCTGCAGGCGTATCGCGCGGCGCGCGACCTTGTCCTCGTAAGCCGGGCCGATGCCCCGCCCGGTAGTGCCGATTTTCTGCTCGCCCTTGGCCGCCTCGCGCGCGTGGTCGAGCGCCGCGTGGTAGGGCAGGATCAGGGGGCAGGCTTCCGATATCCTCAATCGCGCCGGGACTTCAACGCCTGCGGCTTCGAGCTCGTCCATCTCCTGCAGCAGGGCCTGCGGCGAAACGACCAGTCCGTTGCCGATGTAGCACGTGACGTTGCTGCGCAGGATCCCGGAGGGAATCAGGCGCAGGATCGTCTTCTTGCCGGCGACCACCAGCGTATGCCCGGCATTGTGCCCGCCCTGGAAGCGCACCACGCCCTGTGCGTGATCGGTCAGCCAATCGACGATCTTGCCCTTGCCCTCGTCGCCCCACTGGGTCCCGATGACGACTACGTTTCTCGCGCTCACTTTGCCTTTCCGATCCGTCTGACCGCCCAAACGCCGCGCCGCTGCACGAGCTCGCGCGTACAGCCGAGCTCTCGCCGGTGCCGCCCGTGGCCGGGCAGCTCCTCGATCACCACTTCGCCCGCGCGGCGCAGCGCCTCGATCTTCGCGGCCAGTTTGCCGTCGCCGTTGGCGCAGGGCGCGCAGATCGCGTCGCGCGGCGGCAGTGGTGCCGCGGCACCCGCGAGCGCACGAAGATCGATCGAGAACCCGGTCGCCGGTCGCGGGCGGCCAAACGCCTTGCCCACTTCATCGTAGCGGCCGCCGCGCGCCACCGCGCCGCTGACTCCATCGCAGTAGGCGTCGAACACGACGCCCGAGTGGTAATGGTAGCCGCGCAGCTCGGCGAGATCGAAGCCGACCGGCAGCTCACTGTGCTCGGCAAGCGCGCGCAGCGTCGCCAGCGCGCGCTTGAGCGCGGGAATCGCCGGCAGCCGGCGCGCGGCAAGCGCCAGCACCTCGCGCCCGCCGTAGAGCTCGGGAAGGAGCAGTAGCGCCTCCCGCGCCGGCTTCGCAAGGCCGCGCGCGAGGGTCGCCAGGGCCGGCAGGTCCTTGCTTTGCAGCGCCTCGAACAGCTCCGCCTCGAGTTGCGGCCCGATCGCGGAAGCCTGCACGAGGGAGCGGAACACCGCGACGTGACCGATATCGATGCGTGCCCCCTTGACGCGCGCCAGGCCGAGCGCCCGGCCGAGCAGCCGCTGGATCTCGATGTCGCTTTCGACGCCGGAGTGACCGTAGATCTCGGCGCCGATCTGAAGCGGCTCGCGCGTCGCCTCCAGGCCGGCCGGGCGCGCGTGCAGCACGCTGCCGCAATAGCACAGGCGAGTCACGCCCTGGCGGTTGAGCAGGTGCGCGTCCAGGCGCGCCACCTGCGGCGTGATGTCGGCACGCACGCCCATCATGCGCCCCGAAAGCTGGTCGACGAGCTTGAACGTGCGCAAGTCGAGGTCGCGCCCGGTTCCCGTGAGCAGTGATTCGAGGTATTCGAGCAGCGGGGGCATGACCAGCTCGTAGCCCCAGCCCGCGAACAAGTCGAGGATCGCCCTGCGCAGCGCCTCGATCCTCGCCGCCTCGGCGGGGAGGATGTCCTCGATGTATTCCGGCAGCAGCCAGCGCAGCATGGGGGCCACGGTCAGCGCGCGAGCACTAGCACGAGCAGTCCGATCAGCATCGAGGTGAGGCCGATGAAGCGGATCTGCCCGTCGCTCAACTGGGTAATGCGACGGAAGGTGTCGCGCCAGAGATTAGGCGCGAGGAAGGGAAGCACGCCCTCGATGACGAGCATGAGGGCGAGCGCCATGAAAAAGGTGGTGCCCATCGCTCATTTTTTCTTGGCGGGCAGGCGTCCTGCCGGATCCTTGAAGTAGCGGAAGAACTCCGAATCCGG
Organism: Burkholderiales bacterium; assembly: GCA_049582445.1. GTDB lineage: Bacteria > Pseudomonadota > Gammaproteobacteria > Burkholderiales > SG8-39 > DAHVFK01. Next base: position 5,591 of record JBAUTZ010000292.1, on the reverse strand, counting down.
ATCGAGCAGCATCAGGTCGTTCTTGCCGCGGAACGTGGAACGGTACGCGTCAAGGCTGCGGTAGAAGGAATAGAACTCGGGGTTCTGCGAGAAGGCCTTGGCGTAAATGTCGGTCGCCTTGGCGTCGCCCTCGCCCTTGATGCGCTGCGCATCGCGGTAGGCCTCGGCCAGGATCACCTCGCGCTGCCGGTCGGCGTCGGCGCGGATGCGCTCGGCATCCGCCGCGCCCGTCGAGCGCAGCTCGTTCGCCACGCGCTTGCGCTCGGCTTCCATGCGGCGGTAGACCGACTCGCTCACTTCCTGGGGCAGGTCGACACGCTTGAGGCGCACGTCGACGATCTCGACCCCGATGCGCCGCAGCTCCTTGTCGACCTTGTCGCGCACCACCGCCATGATCTCGTCGCGCTGCCCGGACACCACGTCGTGAAGCGTGCGCCGTCCGAACTCGGCCTGCAGGCTGTCTGAAATGGTCTGGCGGATGCGGGTTGCCGCGGCAAACTCGTCGCCCCTCACGCTGACGTAGAACTGCTTCACGTCCATGATCCGCCACATGACGAACGAGTCCACCAGCACCGGCTTCTTCTCGGAGGTGATGAAGCGCAGCGGCTCCGGGTCGTCATAGCTGAGGATGCGCATGTCGAACTGGCGCACGTTCTGGATCAGCGGCCACTTGAAGTGCAGCCCGGGCGCACTGACCACGTCCTTGATCTCGCCCAGCTGGAAAACGATTGCGTTGTAGCGCTGGTCGACCGAGAACAGCGTTCCCGATATCACCAGCAGGACGGCGACCAGAGCCGCGATCAGCGGTCCGAAGGCCTTCATGGCCGCTCTCCCCGATCGCGGCCGCGCAGCAGATCGCGCGAGCGGGGGCTCAGGTCCGCCGGCGTCGGCGTCGGCGCCGACGGGCTCTGCGAGGCGTCCGACTCGGAGGGCGTCGCTGCGCCGGTCTGCTGCATCAGCTTGTCCAGCGGCAGGTAGAGCAGATTTCCGCTGCCCTTGTAGTCGAGGATGATTTTCGACGTCGACGACAGCACCTGCTGCATGGTGTCCAGATAGAGGCGCTCGCGCGTCACTGCCGGCGCCTTGGCGTACTCTGCGAGCACCTGCTTGAAGCGCGATGCCTCGCCCTCGGCGTTGGCGATCACGCGTTGCTTGTAGCCCTGCGCCTCCTGCTGCAGCCGCGCAGCGCCACCGCTCGCCCTCGGGATCACGTCATTGGCGTAGGCTTGACCTTCGTTCACCTGCCGGGCGCGATCCTGGTTCGCCTTGACCGCGTCGTCGAACGCGGCCTGCACCTGCTCCGGCGGCTGCGCCGCCTGGATCGTCACCGAGCTCACCGAGATGCCCGTGCCGTAGCGGTCGAGGATCTCCTGCATCAGCTTGCGCGCCTTGATCGCGATTTCCTCGCGCGATTCGTACAGGATGCCGTCCATCTTGCTCTTGCCGATCACCTCGCGCATCGCGCTCTCGGCGGTCCGCATCGCGATTTCGTCCGGGTTGCGCGTGTTGAACAGGAAATCCTTGGCGTCCTTGACCGTGTACTGCACCGCGAACTGGAGGTCGACGATGTTCTCGTCGTCGGTCAGCATCAGCGACTCGCGCTGCACCTTGGTGCGCACGTTGTTGCGGTAGCCGACCTCGAGCGTGCGCACTTGCGACACGTTCACCAACTCGCTGGACTGGATCGGCCACGGCAAGCGCCAGCGCAAGCCGGGGCCGGTCTGCTCGGAATACTTGCCGAAGGTGAGCACGATCGCGCGCTGGCTCGCGTCGACGATGTAGAAGCCGCTCGCGAGCCACACGGCGAGCACCAGCAGGATCAGCACGCCGGCGCCGCCGCCGATGCGGCCCGCCGAAGGAGGTTCGACCTGGCCGCCCCCGTTACCGCCGCCGCGCCGGCCGAACAGGTCGTTCAGGCGTCGATTGAACGAGCGCCAGAGTTCGTCTAGGTCGGGCGGACCCTGATTGCTGCCGGACGGACCCTGTCCGCGCGGGCCGCCTCGTCCCCAATTCGGGTCGTTCAACGACATGGCCGAAACAAAATCTCAGTGAGTCTCAGTGAGTTTGCAGGAAAAGCGCTTCAGGAACAGGCTTGCCGCGGTCCGCAGTCCGGGCTTGCGCCGCCTCGGTGATTGCCGCGCGCAACCCGTCCAGTCCGGCGCCGGTCCGCGCACTCGCGCGAACGCGCCGGATCTTACCATATTCGTCGCGATCGACGCCGGGCTCCAGGTGCGCGAGATCGATCTTGTTCCACACCATCACTTGCGGCACGCCTTGCGCGCCGATCTCGGCGAGCACCTTGTTCACGTCCTCGCTCTGCTGCTCGCGCACGGGCGAGGCCGCGTCAACCACGTGCAAGAGGAGATCGGCACGCACCGTCTCTTCGAGCGTGGCGCGAAACGCAGCCACCAGGCCGTGCGGCAGATCGCGGATGAAGCCTACCGTGTCCGACAGCACCACGGCACCCGCTTCGGGGAGCCAGATGCGCCGCGTCGTCGTATCGAGCGTGGCGAACAGCTGGTCCGCCGCGTAGGCGCGCGCCTGCGCGAGCGCGTTGAACAGTGTCGATTTCCCGGCGTTGGTATAGCCCACCAGCGACACCGAGAGCACCTCGCCGCGCGCGCGCGCGCGGCGCTGCACCTCGCGCCGCCGCTTGAGCTGCTCGAGCTTGCCGCGCAGCACGCGAACGCGCTGCGCGATGTAGCGGCGGTCGAGCTCGATCTGCTTCTCGCCCGGACCGCCGGTCTTGCCCAGGCCGCCGCGCTGGCGCTCCAGGTGCGTCCAGCCGCGCACCAGCCGCGTCGAAAGGTGCTCGAGCCGGGCCAGTTCCACTTGCAGCTTGCCTTCGCTGGTCTGCGCGCGCTGCGCGAAAATTTCCAGTATCACCTCGGTGCGGTCGAGTACGCGACGGTCCAGCTCGCGCCCGAGGTCACGCTGCTGCGCCGGCGAGAGTTCGTGGTTGAACACGACGAAGGCGGCGTTCAGCTCGCCGGCCGCGCGCCCGATCTCCTCGACCTTGCCGCGGCCGCAGTAGAGCTTGGGGTCCGGCCGCTGACGTCTGCCGCGCACCACCCGGTGGCGGCGCACGCCCGCGCTCTCCACGAGGCGCACGATCTCCTCGACTCCGTCCTCATAGCCGGGTTCGCCGAAATCCAGGCAGACAATCACTGCGGCCCGCAGATCGGCGGCCGCGTCGGGGTGTTCGGTCATCGATTCGGTGTCGCGGACACCGGGTTTGCCGCGGTTACGCCTCGGATTCCTTTTCGAGCCCGAGACTGACGGGTCGCGCAGGCACGACGGTCGAGATCGCGTGCTTGTACACCATCTGCGTGACGGAATTGCGCAGCAGCACGACGTACTGATCGAACGACTCGATCTGCCCCTGCAACTTGATGCCGTTCACCAGGTAGATCGAAACCGGGATGTGCTCCTTGCGCAGGGTGTTCAGAAATGGGTCTTGTAACAACTGCCCCTTATTGCTCATGTTATTCCTCGCGCGGAGTGGTTGAGGCAATACTCTAATTGAATTTGTTGGGGTTTTCTAGCCGCGACCCGCTCAAGGCACGCGACCGGGGACCGGTTTGCTCGGCGCCACGACGTCGCCGCATTGCGCGCGATGGCGCAACGCGTGATCCATCAGCACGCACGCGAGCATCGCCTCGGCAATCGGCGTGGCTCGAATCCCGACACAGGGATCGTGGCGCCCCTCGGTGTGGATCGTGACCTGTTCGCCGCGGATATCGACGGTTCTGCGCGGCAGGCGGATGCTCGAGGTGGGCTTGAGCGCGATCGAAACCGTAATGTCCTGCCCGGTCGAGATGCCACCGAGCACGCCGCCATTGTTGTTCGACAGGAAGCCCTGCGGCGTCATTTCGTCCCCGTGCTCGCTGCCCTTCTGCGTCACCGAGCCGAATCCCGCACCGATTTCCACGCCCTTGACCGCGTTGATCGACATCATCGCCGAGGCGATGTCGGCGTCGAGCCGACCGTAGACCGGCTCGCCCCAGCCCACCGGGACGCCCTCGGCCACCACGTTGACGCGCGCACCGCACGAGTCGCCGCTCTTGCGCAGTTCGTCCATGAACGCCTCGAGACGCGGTACCAGCCCCTGGTTGGCCGCGAAAAACGGGTTCGCGTCCACCGCGTCCCACGACTCGAACGGGATCGCGAGCGTGCCAACCTGTGCCAGGCAGCCGCGCAGCTTCACGCCGTAGCGCTGCGCGAGCCATTTCCGGGCAATCGCGCCCGCGGCCACGCGCACCAGCGTCTCGCGCGCCGAGGCCCGTCCGCCACCGCGCGGATCGCGCACGCCGTATTTCTGCCAGTACGTGTAGTCGGCGTGGCCGGGGCGGAACTTCGCTGCGATCTCGGAATAGTCCTTGGAGCGCTGGTCCTCGTTGCGCACCAGGAAGCCGATCGCCGTGCCAGTGGTGCGACCCTCGTAGACACCCGAGAGGATCTCGACCGCATCCGACTCGCGCCGCTGCGTCACATGGCGCGAGCTGCCGGGCTTGCGCCGGTCGAGCTCGCGCTGGAGGTCCGCCGCCGACAGCTCGAGCCCGGGCGGGCAACCGTCGACCACGCCGCCGTACGCGACGCCGTGCGATTCGCCGAACGAGGTCACGCAGAAAAGCGTGCCGAAGGTGTTGCCGGACATGAGGAGGAGGAGCTTACCTCAGGCAGGCCAGGTCTTCAGGTACCCCTTGAGCATCTTGTTTTCGAGGTCCTGCTCCTCGAGCACCGCCTTGGCGACGTCGCGAAACGAGATCACGCCGAGAAGCTTGTCTGCCTGCAGCACCGGGAGGTAGCGCGCGCCGGTGTCCAGCATCGCGCGCCGAAGTTCGTTGATCTCCAGGTCGGGCGAGGTCGTGACCGGGTCGCGCACCATGATATCGCTCACCCTGAGCGCTCCCAGCGCGCCCTCGCGCCGAGCGAGCGCCTGCATGATCTCGCGGAACGTCAGGATGCCGACCATGCGTCCCTGGTCGGTCACGACCAGCGAGCCGAGGTTCTCCTCGGCCATGATCTTGACCGCCTCCGCCGCACGCTCGGTCGGCTCGATGCTCAGCAGGCGGTTGCCCTTGACGCGCAGGATCTCCTTGACTTGCATGGTCGCTCTCCCAAGTCCTGGCCGCCTAGATAGTAGACCTTTGCGCGGCCCGCGCAATCCCCCCGCGCGACGCGCGCGCAAGTCAGGAATCGCGGCGCTCTGGAATGTGGAGCTCGCGCCGCGTGCGCTCGTTGCAACGCGGGTGCTGCACGATGTAATTGCGCAGCACCAGCTTGAGCGCAAGCTCGCGCGTGCGGTCGCCGCTGGCGGCGGCGGTCGCGATGTCGTCGCGGATCATCGACCGGATGCACTGCTCGCCGTTCGGCGCGTGCACCAGGTAATTGCCCAGTTCCGCGGCGGCCATCTCGGGGATGTGCTCGTGCTGCGCGATGGCGAGGATCTCCTCCTCGGACAGATCGCTCAGGGCGATACAATCTTCCAGGCAGAGCATGTGTTTTCCCAGGACCTCACTCGATGAGACAACAGCTGCGGCCGGCCCTTTTTGATCTAGCGCAAACATGAGCATCGACGGCGCGGCGGC
>JBAUTZ010000291.1:0-10824 GCA_049582445.1 Burkholderiales bacterium | reverse complement strand
CGTAAGCGCACACGGCAACCCGCGCGCGACCTCGAGCGCGAATGACGGCCCCGAAAGTGCGCCGCACGCGAATCCCTCGCCGAGTTCCTCCTCCACGATCTGGTGGGCGAGCCGGCCGCTACCCTGCTCGAAGCCCTTGCACAGCCACACGAGCGGCGCCGCGAGGCGCTGCGCTCGCAGCTGCCGCAGAAGGTCTCTCAGGCCAGCGACCGGCGTTGCGGCCAGCAGGAGCTCCGCACCGTCGAGCGCGACCGGCAGCTGCGCCGTCACGGGCAAGGTCCCTGGAAGCTCGACTTCCGGCAGGTAGCGAACGTTGCGGCGTTCCCGCGCGATGGTCTCGGCCTGCGCGGCATCGCGCGCCCACAGCGCCACGCTCCGCCCCGAGCGCGCGAGGGCGACGCCGAGCGCCGTTCCCCAGGCACCGGCGCCAAGCACCGCGATCGCGCTCATATGCTCCGGCGCTTCAGCCGCCCCACACGAGCGTCGGGCGCACGTAACCGTTGGCACCATCCGCGTGCCGCACGCGCAGCCAGCCGCCCGGAACGACCTCCAGCAGATCGAGCACCACGTTTTGTGCCGCGGTGAAGGCCACCGGGGCGCTGTCGTCGGGCCGCACGCGGATCGGAGCCGCGGGCGCCGTGACGACCACGGTTCTCTTGTCGCTCAGGGCACTCTTCTCGATCCAGGACAGCGCGCCCGTCTGGTCGCGCACCTTCACCCAGGCTTCCAGCTCGACGAGCAGCTCGAGGGGATACTTGGGCGACACCACGTACAGCGGCGTCGCCTGTTTGGAAGGCGCATCGTAGAGCACCGCGGGTTGATCGCCCACGCTGCGGTAATCAACGGCGTACGCCCCGCCCGCTACGGCGAGCAGCATTGCGGCCAGCAGGGCGCGAAACATCCCGTTCAGGAAGCGATTTCGATGCGCGGCTCGGCGTCAGCCTGCTGCTGGCGCTGCGCGTAGAGCGCCTCGAACGACACTGGCGCGAGCAGCACGGGCGGGAAACCTCCGCGCGTAATCACGTCCGAAACCGCCTCGCGCAAATAGGGATAGAGGATCGTCGGGCAGGCAACGCCGAGCAGGCCGTCGAGGTCCTGCTGAGGCAGGCCGCGCACCGAGAAGATCCCTGCTTGCACGGCCTCCACCAGAAACATCGTCTTCTCGCCGACGCGCGCAGTCACCGTAACCGACACCGTGACCTCGAAATGACCTTCGGCGAACTGGGAAGCCCCGTTACCGATTTGCACCTCGAGCCGCGGCTGGTCGGCCTGCATGAACACCTGCGGAGCGTTGGGGATCTCCAGCGAGAGATCCTTGACGTAGATCTTCTCGATCTGGAAGCTTGGCTGGTTGTCGCTCATTGGGAATCGGTCTCCGAAGGTACGGGTTTTGCCCTCTTACGCGGCGTGGGCCTGCAGTAGCTCGTCCAGCAATCCCTGCCGGTCCAGGGCGTACAGATCATCGCAGCCTCCGACGTGACGCTCGCCGATCCATATCTGCGGCACCGTTCGGCGACCCGATCTTTTCGTCATCTCGGCACGGCGCTGCGGATCCAGGTCGACGCGGACGATCTCCAGGTCCGTCACGCCTTTCTTTTCGAGCAGCCGCTGCGCAGCCTGGCAGTATGGGCAGGTCGCGGTGCAGTACATCATGATCGATGCCATCTCATTTCTCCACCGGCAGCCCGGCCTGTTGCCAGGCAGCGAATCCGCCGGTGAGATTGAATACGCTCTCGAAGCCATGTTTGCGGAGAACCGAGACCGCCCGCGACGACCGGTTTCCGGACTCGCAGTAGGCGATCAGCGGTTTGGACTTGAACTTCTGCAGCTCCCCTGCACGCGAATCGAGCTGGGACATCGGGATATGGCGCGCTCCCACAATGTGCCCCTTGGCATACTCCGCGTCCTCGCGCACGTCGATCATCACCGCGTCCTGCCGGTTGATCATCTGCGTGGCCTGCAAGGTGTTGGCCGCCGCGCCACCACCGCTCCGGCGCAGCATGGGCCCGATCAGCATTGCCCCCGAAACGATCGCGACGGCGAAAAGCAGGAGGTTGTCTTGAACGAATTGAATGAACATGTGCTGAAACGCCGGCAACACCGCCGGCTCGCGGATTCTCAGTCGCGAGTGACGCCGCAGAAGACTTCGCGCATCATCCCTATGAGCTGCAGCGTGCGCTCATCGCCTACGCGATAGAAGACCCTGTTGGCGTCCTTGCGCGCCCGCAATACGCCCTTGTCGCGCAGGATCGCCAGGTGCTGCGAGATGTTCGACTGGGAGGTCCCCACCGCGTCGACGATGCCCTGGACGCTCATCTCGCTCGGACCGAGCACGCACAGGATCTTCAGCCGCAGCGGATGCGACATCGACTTCAGCGCGCGCGCGGCCCGCTCGATGTGCTCCTGCTTTTCGATCAGATCAAACTGGTCGCGCTTCATCTGTTTAGGGGCACGGGGCCGAGACCGCCAAGTGAATGAGGATCGTATTATAGAATAGCTGGGTCATCGAGCCGAGCGCATGCAAGCTGCTGCCCACAAGCTGGTTCTCCTGCGCCATGGCGAGTCCGACTGGAACCGCGAGAACCGCTTTACCGGCTGGACCGACGTGGACCTGTCGTCCAGGGGTGTCGAGGAGGCGCGTACGGCCGGCAGGCTGCTGCGTGAGCAGGGATTTGAGTTCGACCTCGCTTTCACCTCGGTACTCAAGCGCGCGATCCGGACCCTTTGGCTGGTACTGGATGAAATGGACGCGATGTGGCTCCCGGTGGAGAAGAGCTGGCGCCTAAATGAGCGCCACTACGGTGCCTTGCAGGGACTGAACAAGGCCGAGACCGCAGCGAAGTTCGGCGATCAGCAGGTGCTCGTCTGGCGCCGCAGCTATGACACGGCGCCGCCCGCGCTGCAACCGAACGATCCGCGCCTCCCGGCAAGCGATCGGCGGTACGCCGGCCTGACGCCCGACGAGCTTCCGCGCACGGAATGCCTCAAGGACACGGTGGCGCGCGTGCTGCCGTATTGGGAAGGGATGATCGCGCCCGCGATGCGCGCCGGAAAGCGCGTGCTCGTCGCCGCGCACGGCAATTCCATGCGTGCGCTGGTCAAGTACCTGGACGGCATTTCCGACATCGACATCGTGGGCCTGAACATTCCGACGGGCGTGCCCCTCGTCTACGATCTCGACGACCGCCTGCGGCCGCTCCGGCACCAGTACCTCGGCGACGCCGACGAAGTCGCCCGGCGCATCCTGGCCGTCTCCGCGCAGGGTAAGGCCAAGGCCTGAAGCCCGCGCCGATCGTATCGTTCGTCCTTGTCGCGGCAATGTTACCCGCGCCCGCGGTCGCGGGCTCGCGCGAACGCGATCTGGCGGCGCTCAGGACTCGCATCGCGAAGCTCGACGCGGAGCTGAACGAGAAGCAAGCCTCGCGGCGCGAGGCGCGCGATGCGCTGCGGGACTCGGAACGCGCGATCTCCGACGCCAATCGGTCTCTCGCCGGGCTCGACGCCGAGAGCCGCGTGCTGGGAAGGCAATCGGAGGCACTCGAGGCGCGGCGCCGAAACCTGCAATCGCAGCTCGCCGTGCAGCAGGACGCTCTGGGCAAGATCCTGGCGGCGCGCTACTCGAGCGGCGCACCCGGCGCCTTGCGCCTCGTGCTCTCGGGCGAAAATCCGTCCGACGTTTCGCGCAAGCTCTACTACCTCACCCACGTCTCGCAGGCTTCGGCGCAGCTGGTGGCATCGTTGCGCGGCGTGCTGGGCGAGTTGGGGGACCTGCGGCGTGAGATCGACACGCGCACGGCGCGTCTGGCTGAGGTCACGCGGGAGCAGCGCGCCGACCGCGCGCGCGTCCTCGCAGAGCGGCAGGAACGACGCCAGGTGCTGGCGAAGCTCGCCGATGAGATCCGGCGTGACCGCAAGCAGATCAAGGTCTTGCGTGCCGACGAGGCCCGCCTTGCGCGCCTCGTCGAAGAAATCGGGCGCGTGCTCGCCACAAAGCCCGGGGCGGGCTACGCACGGGTCGAGAAGGTGCCCGAACGTGGCGCACCCGCCGCTCCATTCGACGAACTGCGCGGCAAGTTACGCCTCCCGGTGCGGGGGGAACTGACGGGGCGTTTCGGCGCTCCAAGGGGGAATACCGGAATCGGCCTCAAGGGCGTGTTTATCCGCGCTCCGGAAGGCCAGCCCGTCAGGGCGATTGCCGCGGGACAAGTGGTGTTCGCGGACTGGATGAGGGGGTTCGGCAACCTGCTCATCCTCGACCACGGCGAGGCATATTTGTCGGTGTACGCGAACAACGAGACGCTGTTGAAGCAGGTTGGTGACATAGTAACTGCGGGCGAGCCGATCGCCACGGTCGGAGCAACGGGTGGCATAGAGGAAACCGGTTTATACTTTGAGCTGCGGCATCTGGGTAAGCCGTTCGATCCATTGACGTGGGTCGACCTCAAGTAAATCCGGACCGGCGACCCGCCGCGTAAGGAATCTAACGCTATGCGCAGTAAATTTCGCAGTCTAGGACTCATTCTTCTCGGCGCGGTCGCTGGCGTCCTGATCAGCCTCAACCTCCAGGCGATCGCCGAGCGCGATGCGGCGGGGCCATTGCCCGTCGAGGAATTGCGCGCGTTTACCGAGGTGTTCGGCACCATCAAGCAGAACTACGTCGAGCCGGTCAGCGACAAGAAGCTCATCACGGGCGCGATCAACGGCATGCTCTCGGATCTCGACCCGCATTCGGCCTATCTCGATGCGGATGCGTACCGGGAGCTTCAGGTCGGAACACAGGGCCAGTTCGGCGGCCTGGGCATCGAAGTCGGAATGGAAGACGGCTTCGTGAAGGTCGTGTCGCCGATCGAGGACACGCCCGCATACCGGGCCGGCATCAAGCCGGGGGACCTGATCGTCAAGCTGGACGACACGCCAGTGAAGGGCATGACGCTAAACGAGGCGGTCAAGCGCATGCGAGGCAAGCCCGACACCAAGATCACCCTCACCATCGCGCGCAAGGGCGAAAGCCAACCGCTCGTGGTGACTCTGACGCGAGCGGTCATACACGTGCGCAGCGTGAAGTCCAAGCTCATCGAGCCGGGTTACGGCTGGATACGCGTGTCGCAATTCCAGGAAGCGACCGCCGAAAGCCTCGTCAAGCACCTGCAGCAGCTGTACCGCCAGGGTCCGCTCAAGGGGCTGGTGCTCGACCTGCGCAATGACCCCGGCGGCCTGCTGTACGGAGCGGTGGCCGTGTCGTCCGCGTTCCTGCCCGCCGATTCGCTCGTGGTCTCCACGGATGGACGTGTCGAAGAGGCCAAGAAGAAGTACTTCGCGACGCCCGATGACTATCTGCGCGGCGAGCATGACGACTTCCTCAAGGGCCTGCCCGCCGGCGTGAAGACGGTGCCGATGGTGGTGTTGGTCAACGGTGGCTCGGCTTCGGCCTCGGAGATCGTCGCCGGCGCTCTCCAGGATCACAAGCGCGCGGAGCTCATCGGCACGCAGACCTTCGGCAAGGGTTCGGTCCAGACCATTATGCCGCTCACCAGCAATACCGCGATCAAGCTGACCACGGCGCGCTACTACACGCCGAGCGGGCGCTCGATCCAGCTCACGGGCATCACGCCCAACCTGGTCGTCGAAGAGCCCGGCGACTTGGCCGCGCGACTGCGCGAGGCCGACCTGCAGCACCATCTCGACAACAACCAGACCCGCGCTGCGCCAGCGAAGCCTGATCCGCGCGCCGCGAACTCGGCCACGCCGCCCGCCGCGCCCGCGACGCCCGCCAAGCCGGTCGAGTTCGGCTCGAAGGATGACTTTCAGCTGGGGCAGGCGCTCGCGTTCCTGAAGGGCGAGCCGGTCCAGGGCCAGCCGTCGAAGACCGTGGCGCAGCAGGGCAAATCCGGCAGCTAGTCGCGCGGACTTGAACGACGAACAACTGCTGCGTTACAGCCGGCACATATTGCTGCCGGAAATCGGTGTGGAAGGTCAGGAGCGCCTGCGCAGCGCAAGCGCGCTCGTCGTGGGCGCCGGAGGCCTGGGCTGCCCGGCGGCGCTGTACCTTGCCGCCAGCGGCATCGGCCGGCTCACGCTGGCCGACCCGGACCGCGTTGACCTCACGAACCTGCAGCGCCAGATCCTGTACCGCACCGATTCGGTCGGCGCGCGCAAGGTGGACGCGGCCGCCGCGGCGCTAGGTGCCCTGAATCCCACCGTGGAAGTCGTACCGCTCGCTGCGCGCCTCGAAGGCGAAGCGCTCGACCGGCTGGTCGCGGGCGCCGACGTGGTTCTCGACTGCTCGGACAATTTCGCCACACGCCATGCAGTAAATCGCGCCTGCGTGCGCCATGCGAGGCCGCTCGTCTCCGGCGCGGCGATTCGATTCGACGGCCAGATCGCGGTATTTGACCTGCGCAAATCCGACGCGCCGTGCTACGCCTGCCTGTTTCCCGAGGGCGGCGAAACGGAGGAGTTGCGCTGCGCGGTGATGGGAGTGTTCGCCCCGCTCACCGGCATGATCGGCGCGATGCAGGCGATGGAAGCGATCAAGATCGTCTCCGGCGCCGGCGAACCGGCGGGCGCACGCCTGCTGATGCTCGACGCCAGGTCCTCCGAGTGGCGCTCGGTACGCGTGACGAAGGACCCCGATTGCCCTGTTTGCGCCGCCGCGAAGATTCAGGCGAGCATGTAGCGGCGCTCGGCCGCGAAGCTCTCCGAGGGCTTCTTCGTAAAGCCGCTGCGCGCGAACTGGTGCAGGCTGCCGATGGTGTAGCAAAGCAGCACGCCTGCCCGCGCCGCGGCATCGTTCTCGGCGCCTTCTGCCGCCGTGGCCGCGAGTCGCAGCGCTTGCCTTAGCGTCGCGCCGAAGCGGTCGAAGAACTGGTTCATGCGTGCCTGCAGGCGCTCGTGCTCGCCGACCAGCGCGTCCCCCGTCATGACCCGCACCATGCCGGGATTCTTCTCCGCGAAGGCAAGCAGCATCTCCACCAGCTTTGCAGCCTGCGCGGCGCCGTCCGTCTCGTCCTGGGAGATTCGGTTCGCCAGCGAGAACACCGAGTTTTCGATGAACTCGATCAGCCCCTCGTACATCTGCGCCTTCGAGGCAAAGTGGCGATAGAGCGCGGCTTCCGACACGTGGAGTTTCGCGGCGAGCGCGGCGGTCGTCACACGTTCCCATCTGGGCGCCTCGAGCATCTGTGCGAGGGTCTTGAGTATCTCGAGCCGGCGTTCGCCTTTGGCGCGGGGCATAGGGCAGAGAGCGGGAGTCTGCGCGGATTCTAGCTCATGCGTGCCGGAACACGAGCCCGGGCAATTCCAGCACCGACGACACGCGCAAGTCGACGAAGGGGGCGCGTCGGCGCTCGCGGCTTACCCAGACCGTGTTCATGCCCAGTCGCTTTGCCGTGCCCAGGTTCTCCAGCGCATCGTCTATAAACACGCAGCGGTGAGGATCGAGGTCGTGGTTGCGCAGCAGCAAATGGAAACCGTGGAGCGCGGGCTTGCCGCGATAACGCGCGTCCTCGATGGTATAGACCGCGTCGAACCAACGCGCCACGCCGATCGCACGCAACACGCCTTCGACGTAGTGTCGGGGTGCATTGGAGAAGACGAGCTTCTTGCCGGCAAGGCGTCCCAGGGCGTGGCGCAGCGCGTTCTCGTGCACCACCATGTCGGCGAGTTCCGGAAAACGATGGGTTTCCGCGAGGAACCGGCGCGGGTCCGTGCCGTAATGCCGCATCAAGCCGTTCAGGGTGGTCCCATAGCGCTCCCAGAAGCCCCGCCGCATCCGGTTGGCTCCGGACTCGTCCACTCCGAAATGACGCATCAGATAGGCGTTGATCTGCTCGTGCATCGAGGGAAAGATGCGCGCCCCTGCGTCGTGCAGCGTGTTGTCGAGATCGAAAATCCATACCCGCCTCGACGGCGGGAGGCGCGCGACGCGCATTACTTCGACCGGATCAGCGTGCCGACACCCTGATCGGTCAGCACCTCGAGGAGCAGTGCGTGCGGAACGCGGCCATCGATGATGTGCACGCTCTTTACGCCCGCCCGCGCCGCTTCGAGCGCCGAAGCGATCTTAGGCAGCATTCCCCCCGAGAGCGTCCCGGCGGCCACCATCTCGTCGATCTGGCGCGGCGTGATTCCGGTAAGCAGCCTGCCCTGCTCATCCAGCACTCCCGGCGTGTTGGTCATCATCACCAGCTTCTCGGCATGCAGCACCTCGGCGAGCTTGCCGGCGACCAGATCCGCATTGATGTTGTAGGACAGGCCGTCCGCGCCCACGCCGATCGGGGCGACCACCGGAATGAACCCGCCCTGCTCGAGCGAATCGATGACGCCGGGATTGATCGACTCGATCTCGCCGACCTGCCCGATGTCGAGCAGCTCGTTCGGCCGCTCGCGCGAGGACATCATGAGCTTGCGCGCGCGAATGAACGCGCCGTCCTGCCCGGTGAGCCCGACCGCCTTGCCGCCGGCCTGGTTGATCAGCGTAACGATGTCCTTGTTGACCGCGCCGCCCAGCACCATCTCGACGACGTCCATCGTCGCGGCGTCGGTCACCCTCATCCCTTGCACGAACTCGCTCTTGATCCCGAGCCGCGTGAGCAGCTGCTCGATCTGCGGCCCGCCGCCGTGCACCACTACCGGGTCCATGCCTACGAGCTTCAACAGCACCACGTCTCGCGCAAAGTCCGCCTGCAGCGAAGGGTCCACCATCGCGTTGCCACCGAACTTGACGACGATCGTCTTGCCATGGAAGCGGCGGATGTAGGGCAGCGCTTCCGCGAGGATGCGTGCCTTGGCTGCGGCGTCGTTCACTTGGCTCATGGCGTGACGATTCTACAAAGAAAAAGGGCCGGCATCTGCCGGCCCCTTCTAGGGAACTGCGTTGAATCTCAACTTATCGCGATCTGCTTGCGCGTGGCGGCGGCCTTCTTCGGCAGCGTCAGCTCGAGCACGCCGTCGCGGAACGATGCCTCGGCCTTGGTCTCGTCGACCTCCTGCGGCAGTGCGAAACTGCGCATCACCTTGCCGAAGATGCGCTCCGAATGCAGCAGTCGCTGGTCCTCCGAGACCTCTCTCTCGCGCTTGACCTCGGCGGTCAGGGTGACCTGCGAGCCGTCGACCGTAACCTGGATGTCGTCTTTGCGAACGCCCGGAAGCTCGGCATTCACCAGATAGGCACCATCCTTCTCCAGGATGTCCACCTTGACGCGTACCGGCTCGACGCGGCCCTCGGTATACATCGGGCGCACGAGGAAGCCCTTTAACAGATCGTCCATCAGCTCATTGAACGGATCGATGCGGGAAATGTTTGCCATGTGCTTCTCCTATGCTCTCCTATGCTTGTAACCTGTCCTGCAATCCGGAAGATGGGGCGGCGTGCCAGCGTTTCAAGCCCCCGGCGCCGGCTTGCCGCCGGTACACCCCGCCGGTACAGTCCGCGAAAAGCCCCAGATGAAGCCTCCCGATGACTTTCGCAGCCGCGTCGAACAGGAGCGCGCTTACCTGCTGCGCTACGCCCGCCTACAACTGCGCGACCAGGACGCGGCCGAGGATGCGGTCCAGGAGACCCTGCTCGCGGCGCTCGGCGGGGAGGGCGCCTTCGCCGGCCGCTCCAACCTTCGCACGTGGCTCACCGGCATTCTCAAGCACAAGATCGTAGACGCGATCCGGCGCGCGAGCCGGGAACCGCAGGTGTCGCTTCAGGCAGAGGAGACACCCGAGTTCGACGATCTGTTCGACGAGCGCGGCCACTGGGCCGAACGCCCCTCGGCCTGGGACCGTCCCGACGCGGCGCTCGAGCAGGCGCAGTTCTTCGCCGTGCTCGAGAGTTGCCTCGGCCAGCTTCCCGCCAAGACGGCCCAGGCTTTCATGATGCGGGAGCACATGGGACTGGAAACTGAGGAGATCTGTAAGGAACTGGCGATCACCGCGACCAATTGCTGGGTAATGCTGTACCGGGCCCGCATGGCGCTGCGGCTGTGCCTCGAGGGCCGATGGTTCGACGCTGAGGACTCCTCCGCAAAGTGAAACCGATGCTGTCCTGCAAGGAAGTGACACGGCTCGTTTCGGACCGGCTGGATCGGAACCTCGGCTTCGGCGAGCGGGTGGCGCTGCGCCTGCATTTTGCGGTGTGCAGGGGCTGCCGCAACTTCAATCGCCAGGTGATGTTTCTGCGCGAAGCGGTGAAGCAGCTGGGCGACCCGGAACGCTCATAGGGCGGCCGAGCGCCGCGAATTCAGAGCACGTAGCGCGCCAGGTCCTCGTTCCGGGCCAGCTCGGCGAGCCGCGCATCCACGTAGGCCGCATCGATGGCCACCTCTTGCGCGCCTCGCTTACCGGCCTCGAACGAAATTCCCTCCAGCAGCTTCTCCAGCACCGTGTACAGGCGCCGCGCACCGATGTTCTCCGTCTTTTCGTTGACCTCGTAGGCGATCTGCGCAAGGCGGCGCAGCGACTCGGGCCGGAAGTCGAGCGCGACGCCCTCGGTCGCCAGCAGCGCCTGGTACTGCTTGATGAGGCTCGCGTCGGTGGAGGTCAGGATGCGCTCGAAGTCGTCCACAGACAGCGAGTCGAGCTCGACGCGGATCGGGAACCGCCCCTGGAGCTCCGGGATCAGGTCCGAGGGCTTGGCGAGGTGAAATGCGCCGGAAGCGATGAACAGGATGTGGTCCGTCTTGACCATGCCGTACTTGGTCGACACGGTGGTGCCCTCCACCAGCGGCAGCAGGTCGCGCTGCACGCCCTGGCGCGAGACGTCGGCGCCGGCAACCTCGCTGCGGCTCGCGATCTTGTCGATCTCGTCGAGGAACACGATCCCGTTCTGCTCGGCAT